>CANQVR010000021.1 GCA_947627375.1 uncultured Bacilli bacterium
ATGGAGAATCAAACTAATAAGGGCAGATAGTATAGGAAAATATTCATGGGATAATAAGGCAAGTGGAACAGGGTCATCTTTGTCTAATTATGGAAGTAATGATTGGAGTGATGCAGCGTTAAATACAGTGTTAAATAGTAAACCATATTGGAATAGAAGTAGTGGAACATGTCCATATGGACAACAAGGAGCAACAACATCATGTAATTTTACAAGTAATGGATTAACATCAACATCTCAAGGACAGATAGAGACAATGAAATGGCGTTTGGGAGGAGCAAAATGGGATAGCAGTAGAAGTACAGATGGATTTTATACATCAGAGCGAGGAAGCGAGACATGTACAACAACAGGGAATTGTAGTGGAAAGACAAGACCAACGACAACAAATGGGAATGTAGGATTACCATATCCAAGTGATTGGGGATACACATATGCAAAAGGAGTAGCAGATGGATGTTACAATACACCAAGTGATAGTGGTAAATGTGGATCAACAAATGCCCAAAAAGGTTGGATGTTTAGCACGTCATATAGTTTCTTGACAATTTCTCCGTGGGCCGACTACTCGTCCGACGTGTTCACTGTCAACGCCAGCGGCCATGTGCACTACGAGAGCGCGAGCAACTCCTACTATGGGGTCCGCCCCGTCGTATATCTGCAATCTAATATCCAGTTGAGTGGAGAAGGATCGGTTAACTCACCATATACGATAATAGGATAAAGATTCGAAGAGGATAATGATTCAGTGGTAATACACAGCACTTGTTGTGCTGTGTGTCTAAGAAAGACCAAGACGTTGGTCTTTCTTAGACCGATTTTTATAGGCAAAATTACCAGTATTTGGTAGTTTTGCCTTTTTTCTTAAAAAAACACTGGACTTATAATTTTAAAGTGTTACAATATTAAGCACTATTAAAAACGAGGAGGTGTTTACTTTGGATTTATTAAACGATGTTTATGACTTAACTACGGATATACGTACTGCTTACGATTTACAAACAAAACAAGAAATTGATTCTAAACAATTTCAACAAAAAGCATTAATACTAAAGAATTCTAACAAAACAGAATCAGAAAAAATACTTAAACTTTATAGACAAGGTAAAGCAGAAGGTAATCATATTAAAATAATTTCTGATGATAAATTAACTTACTATTTTGTAGATGATAAATCTAGACCAACTTGTACTTTCCGTAATAGAGTCTTAAAATTAATTGAAGTATCTGAAGATACTTATCAAAATGAAATAAGTAAAAAAACAAAAGTAAAAACATTAAAATAAAAGAACTATTTTTACTTTAATACATTTAATGTAATAAAGTAATATAGTTCTTTTTTATTTTATATTTTTTTGTGAAAAAAATGTAGAAAAATATTGTTATATTTGAGATAATATAATAAAATAGATATTAAAAATGTGTAAGAAATTTAAGTGAAGGAGAAAGAGAAATGAAATATATAAATATTAAATATCTAACAATCATATTTTTAGCTGCTGTTTTACTCCCACTTAACGTTTTTGCAAGCGATAAAGTGAGTTTAAAAGTAGATAAAAAAGATTTAGAAATTGGTGATGAAATTAAAGTAAGTGTGAGTATCGGAAAAGATATTGATGCTTATGCTTTACTTGGAACACTCAAATATGATAAAAATGTTTTTCAAAAAATAGATGATAGTAATTTTTCTGTAGATGAATTATCTAGTGTTTCTTATAGCTCAGATACTAATAAATTTGGAATAACAAATAAGTCTGGGAAAATATCTATGGAAGATGGAAAACTTTTTACTGTTCGTCTAAAAGTAAGAAATGACGCTAGTGTCGGAGAGACTAATATTGCGCTTACTAATATAAGTTATTCTGATGGGGATAGTAAAAAGACTTTAGATAAAGTTTCTACTAAAGTATCAGTAACACGTGATGCGAAAGAGAAAGAAGTTTTACCTACAAATAAAGAAAATAAAGTTAAAGAAGATAAAGAAAAAGATATTGTGACATTTTATACGATGCCTATTATAATTGTTCTTGGAATTATTGCCTTAATTTTATTAATAGTAATTATATATTTTAACTTAAGAAATGATGAGAAAAAGAAATCTTTATCTTATTTAGTAGGAATAGAGATATTTATTATTTTATTAATAATAATTCTATTAATTATGAATATTAATAAAAAAGATGTTAATAAAGATGGTAAGAAAGATTATAAAGATGCAGAAGAAATAATTGATTATTTAATTGATATTGAAGGTACTAAAGAAGATGAAAATAAAAATAATAATGATAATTTAGAATCTAGTGAAAGTAGTAGAAGTTTAAGTACTAAGAGTAAAAAAGGAAGAAGTGCTGCGAGACGTTTACAAGACTATGATGTTAATAATGATGGGAAAGTAGATATAGAAGATGCTGGAAATACTGTAGGTACTGTTACTAAAGAGACTAGTGTATCTTTACGTAGAGTAAATAGTAGTGAAGAGAATAATGATGATGAGTATTATGTTACAAAAGGGAAAATAACTCTTAAGTTTACTGCTGATATCAATCCAACTGATGTTAGAATTACCAAAGCTAAAATTGGTGATAAATATTATGATGTAGAATATAAAAATGGTGTTTATTCTGTTTTAATTGATGACTATAATATCGCCGGTAAACATGATTTTGTAATTAAGGGAGTTAAATTATCTAATGGAGAAGAAAGAGGTACTAATTTAAAAATTACGAAAGAAGTATTAAAAGATGTACCTACCATTAACATTGTAGAAAATCAATTAAAACATGACAATATGGAATTTACTTTTGAATTGGATGATAATGATGAAGCTTTAACAAGAGCTAATATAGTAATTTTTAAAGGTACAGTTAGTGAAGACGAGATAAGACAAGCTCAAGAAGGCTCAGGTGTACTTGATCAATTTGATGAAGATGGTAATAAATTAGAACCTGATGACTTTCATCAATTCGATGAAGTTTATGATAAGTCTATACAAGTTAGTGATTTTCCATACACACTTAATATAAAAGATGCAGGACTAGAATTAGGTGGAGTATATACGATATGTGTTTTTGGTGAATATGATTTAGATAGTGATTCTAATAATCAAAAAAATAATTATGGACAAGAAATTATTAAAAATTCTCCAAAGACTATTACTATTGGTAATCTTACAATTAAACCAAAAAGTGATAATGATATATATTTAACTAAAAATGAAGAATATAAATTTAATTTTGAAGCTCTTTTTGAACCAGAAGATATAAAACAAGGTATTGTTCAAGTTATAGTTGATGGAGATTATAAAGATATAGATATTACTTCAGATCCGGATAATAACTCTTATGTTGTAGGACTTAAGGCAGAAGATTCTTATGGAGTTAAAAGTTTCCATATTTCTGGTGTTGTCCTTGCCGATAGAACGGAAATGTTATGTGATTATGATGTAAAATATGAAGTACTTAAAGAAGAACCTAAAATAGAGAATTTTATGTATCATAAAAAAGATAAAAAAATAATATTTAGTTTAAATGATCCTGATGATGCTTTTTATGAAGGTAGTATAAAAGTAACTGATCAAAGTGGAAGAGAAATTTTAAATAGAAAATTAGATTTATCTTCAGATGATTTTGAATTTGATGTAGATCTTCAACAAAAGAATACTTATAAAGTTTCGATAGTTGCGTCATATGATTTAGATAGTAATGTCGATAATAATCTTAATGATGGTCAAAAAACATTTGAACATGAACTTAAAGTCTTTGGTGTTACTTTGAGTACTGATAAAGACATTTACTATGTCGAAAAAGGTAGTAAAGAAGTTTCTGTTAAGTTTAATGCTGATATTGAACCGAAAAATGACAATACAAAAATTACAAAAGTTAATATTAATGGAGAAGATTTACCTGTAACCTTTAATGCTGATGATGGTAGTTATACAGTTCAAGTAGAAGTTCCTGATAGTGAAGAAGCTTTAAAAAATATTTCAATTAAGAAAGTGGTTATAGATGAAGATGTAACGGATGAAGATGAAATTAATGAGGAAATAGAGGCAACGCTACCTTTATATATCGATGTTTTAAAAGATGTACCAAAAATAAAGGATTTCTTAATTGATGAGAGTAAAGATGATCCTGAAGTATCATTTACTTTAGAAGATTTTGATAATGCTTTAGAGAAAAATATAGGTAATTTAATAATTAGGGGTAATAACGTTAATGAAACATTCCCTCTTAATAAATATATCGATGAAAATAATAAAGTTACTATCAGTTTGAAAAATCTTAAAGAAGGCGGTATTTATAATTTAGATATAACAGTAGATTATGACTTAGATTCTGATAAAGAAAGTGCTGCGAATAAAGTAAAAGATTATCCATTAATTGAAAATCATGAATTTAAAATTTATAATGCAACACTTCTTCAAACTAAAAAAGAAGAAAGTGAATATGCGAAGAAAAATGAAAACTTACCATTTTATATAGAAGCTAATATTTCTCCTTCTGAAAAAGTTCAAGCCTTTGTCTTAGATGATGGTACTGTTGCTCCAGCAAAAGAAGTAGATGGTGTTTATTATATTGAGCTTGAGCCTGAAGATGATTTTGGAGAACACACTTATACAATAAAAAAGGTGATTTTAGAAAATAATGTTGAGGTTAAAGTAGAAGAAGCTTTAAAACTTAATATTTATATATTAAAAGATATGCCTTATATTAATAGATTAAATCTTAATGAAGATAATACATCTTTAAGTTATGAATTAACAGATCCTGATACTGCTTTTATGGGTGGAAAACTTAATATTTATGATAGTAAAAAAAGTCAAGTTAAAAGTATTGATATAGATAAGTCTGGAAAAATTGATTTTAAATTTGAAGATGGAGAAACTTATTTTATTGAAGTAATTGGAAGTTATAATTTAGATGAACTAAAAGATAATAAAAATGAAGCGACAGATGTAGAAATGTCTTATAAATCTTTTGTCGTAGGAGGAGATTATAATTTTACTTTAACAAATGAGTCAATTACTGATGCTATCGAAGAAGGAGAGATGCCTGTAGTATCATTTACCAGTACTAATGCTAGAAATGCTATAGTAAATTCTGCTAATCTAACTGCTAATGATAAAGATGGTGATTATACTATTACTAAAGTAGATGGTGATAATTATGAAATAGCATTAAAAGACGCTGATACTTCACCTGGAAAACATACAGTAACTTTAAATAATGTCAGTCTAGATAGTTTAAAGACATTTTATAATAATAAAGATTATAAAACTAAAAAATTAACTTATACTGTTTTAAAAGCATCTCCTAAAGTAGAAGATTTAGAAGTAGTTGATAATCATAATGATAAAAATGTTAAAGCAACTTTTAAATTAAAAGATGATTATGAAAGTGTTAATAAATTAACAGTAGTTTTAGTTGATTCAACTGGTAAAATAGTTAGTAAAAAAGAAATAGAAAAAGATGATTTAAATATTGGAGATAATATTGAAGTATTGTTATCTTATGCAAATAATTCTGATGGTAGATATACTGTTAAAGTTTTAGGAGATTACGCTCTTTCTGATAATTATAAATATACAAATAAGAGTCTTTTAGAAAAAGAAATATTAACTAATACTGAAGATGATATTTATATTTCAGATATGTATATCGAAGGTGGTAATTTATATCCTACGAAAGGTAAAGCTGATTACAAAATTATTTTCACTGTTCATGTAGGTGAAAGTGTAAAAGCAATCGCTCCTGCTAAATATGGTGGTAGAAATTATAATAAGATACAAACTATAACTATAAATGGACTTAATTATACAGTAGATAAAATGAATGGTTCAACTGATACTGATTACATAGTTAGAGCAACTATCACAGTACCAAGTGATGCAGGTATTATGAAGATAAAAGCAAATAGAGTTCAACTTGGTATGGATGGATATTACAATATGACCAGAACTGATATGTATTCAGTAAAAGAAAAAGAAATAACTATCGATGTTTTAAAAGATAAACCTAAAATAGAGAATTTAACTATTACTGATAATTATGAAGAAAGTAAAGCAACATTTGATTTTGATGTAGTTTTAGATAAAACAGAAAAGAAAGAAAACTTTAAAGATGGTTTGATTAAATTAGGTAATAAAACTGATAATATTAGTGAAGGACATAATCGTATAACTTTTACAGATATCGATAAAAATAATAATTTAGATTTGATTTTTACTGGTAGTTATGATTTAGATACTGATACTATCGAAGAAAATTCTGATAAGAATGAAACTAAAAATGGGGAATTATTTAAAACTAAATACGGTTTATATGATCAAGATATTTATGATAATATTGCGATTGAAGATGCCGAAGTAATTAGTGAAAAAGAAAATAATTATTTTGAAAAGAATGAAAAAATAAAATTGAATTTTGATATTACAAATATCGATCCAAGGTTAGAGGCAACTCCTCTTAAAGTAATTATTGCTGATAAAGAATACGCTATAAATGAAACTAGTGATGGTTATGAATTATTATTAGATGGATATCATAGTCCAGGAGAAAAAGAAATAACTGTTACGGGAGTAATTTTAAGTAATGGTAAGAAAGTAACTTTAAAGAATCCTCATACATTTAAACCTGAAGTATTAAAAGATATTCCTGTCATTAATGATTTTTCTTACGAAAATAAAAGTGATAAAGTTAAAATTAAATTTAATTTAAAAGATCCTGATAATTCAGTTGTAGGAAAAGCTAAAGTTATCATAACTGATGAAAAGGGTGAAGCTGTCGATTATAATGATGAATTAGAATTTAATAAATCAGAAGGTATCTTACGATATTATGTTAAAGTAGTTGCAGACTATGATAGAGATATCGATATAACTAAAGGTAGTGCTAACTACAAAGAAAATTTTGTATTATTAGATGAGATAGTATCTTTAGAGGAAAATAATATTGAATTAAAGAACATTACTAATGTTAATTTATATAAATCAGAAGGTGAACCTGGTAATGAAGAAGCAGTCTTTGTCGATGAAATATCAGAAAAAGAATTAAATGAACATTTGGATTCTTACTTTGTCGAAGTAGTTATGGAAAATATGGCAACAGTTCATGCGAAAATTAAAGAAGCAAAAGAAGTCGAAGGACATTTAATATTAGTTTTAGATTATGACTTTGTTACTAGAGATGATGGTAATGAAAGTAAGTCTATAAGAATTGATTTTGGAAAAATTAAAGATAATGGTAAAGCAGCAAATGAAACCCATCCTGAAGATGCTTTTAGAGTTTTACTAGAAGAACTTAGAACTGAAGAGACTGTTACTTTAACTCATGATTATGATGCGAGTGGAGTTGAAGTCGAAGGAGAAACTTATATTAGTAAAGAATTAAAAGGTACTTTAGATGGTAATGGTTTTAAAATTAAAAATTTAAGTAAACCATTATATGATAATATTAATGGTGGAACAGTTAAAGATTTAGTTTTAGAAGATATTAACTTGTCATCTACTAGTGGTAAAGGTAGTATTGCTAATACGGCAACTAATGCAACATTTAAAAATATCTTGATTGACTCTTTCACTAAGAACAATAATACTTATAGTGGTGTAGGTACTTTAGTGGGAAGTGGTGTTTCCTCTACTGTTGAAAATTGTAGATCATCTAATTTTTCGATTTCTTCTCCATATTTCAATTATCAGTCTATCGGTGGTTTAATCGGTTCAACAACTAATACATCATTTGAAAATTGTTATACTCAAGGTTCTATTGTCGGGGGCTGGAACTTTAGAGGAGGATTAGTTGGAAATGCCTCAGGTGGTACATTTAAACATAATTATGCTAACGTTTACTTAGATGCTGGATGGCAAAGAGGATTAATTTGTGGTCTTGCTTGTGGTGGTGGAGGCACAACATTTAAAGATAATATCAGTTTTAGTAATGGAGTTATCGATCACAAAGTATTCCAAAATTATAAAGAGAGTGATAATAATTTCTATCTTGGAGTTGATGGTGATCCTGAAACTGAAAAAACAGGTGTTATGAAAGTTTCTAGTTCTGAGGTCGTAGATGATTTATTTAGTAAATCTCTTGGATTTAGTAGTGAAAACTGGAATATTAAAAATACAGCAGTTGATAATCTTCCAAAATTACATATAGAAAAGATATCTAGTGTCGATGGTAAAGATAATGAAGATTATGAAGAGACAAAAGAAAACTTATATAAGAATTTACTTAAATTAGCGCCTTTCTATGATAGTGATAAAATAATTGATTTAGGTAAAAATGTTAATGATCCATTGTTGATGGATGATGCAATTGTTCATATTGTACCAGTAGATGCAAGTGGTAATATAGTAACTTATTTAACTACTGATGACTCTAAGAAAATAAGTAAAATAAAACTAGTATTTAAAAGCGGTACGAAAAAAGAATACAATGTTTTATATGATAAGACTTATGACATGGTTGCAACTTATAAAATAACTGATTTAAATATCGATTATAATTATGATCATTATGTTATAAATTCAGATTCACAAGTAGTAAATAACTTAACTAATTACTTAAAAGGATTAGATTATACAAATAACTTAGATGTTTTAACTACTAATGATGATTCTAGGATATATCGAGATTTCTATAATGAGACAACTAAAAATGGATTAAAAGATTTTGTTTTAAAATATTTATCTAATAGTAATTATACAAATACTACTGATATTGATGCGATTAATAGTTATCTTGAAAGAGAAGTTAAACAAGATAAGAAAATTGAAAAAGCTTTATATGTATATAATTATTTCAGACGTTTTTATGATTTAGATATTGAGGGAATGAAACTTTATGACTTTGTTATGTTTGATATGCAAGGATTTAATGATATTCTAACTCCAGAAAAAATTGCTGAATTATATTTAAGTGATGCAAGTGGTGCTAACTTTAATACGAATGTTACTAATACTATATATAATAAAATTCTTAGTAATTATACAGGTCTAAAGAATTTGTCTAGTTTCTTAGAATTTGTCGTAACTCATTTTAGTGATAATGATATGGATAAGTGGACTGCAAGTCAGTTTAAGGGAATTTTAGTTGAAGTTCCAGTAGCAGCTAATAAAGATATACAATATACGTTATGGGATCATTTTAGTAATGAAGATGATGAATATAAAGGAGATAAATATGCAGTATATAATTATATACTTCCAATATTAACTCTGCCTGAGACTGCTGGTTATATTATTTCAGCACCAGCTCAGTTTACAATTGGAGCGCAAAGAGTATATATGTCTAATCCAAATGATCCAGTACAGCTTGCTAATTTCAAAGATAAAATGAAAGTTTATACAGATCGAATAACGTCATACTATAATACGGCTTATTCTATATTACAAGATCCAAAATTATTTAACGATATTCATTTATATCAAATCGATAAGAGAACGACAAAAAATGAAAATGGCTTATCAGTTTACAATAACCCATATTCAACTAATGAACCGTTCCATAAAAACTTTGATGAAGTTGTTAATCTTTGGCCAGCAGATCATGGAGTAAATGCAGGTAACTGGGGAGATAGAATCGAATGGAATGTAGCTGGTTTCATGGATTCTGATATTAAAAATAATGGTATTATCGATAGTGGACATCCTACTTGGGCAACTTGGTCACATGAGACTGCACATTATTTAGATGATAGACTTTTCCTAAAAGATCATGATCGTAGATTTAATGCTGGTGGAGAAGATTATGCTGATGAATTCTTAATGCAAAAATTTGGTTTAGGAGTAGTTATGAACTTATCTATTCATTATAACGATGATGTAGAAGTTGCAACAAACTTAACTCCTGAAAGAATTAATGATAAAGATAAGATTTGGGATTTCTACAGTAAGATGTTTGAGTCTATTTATGCACTGGATTATATTGAAGCACAGGCTTTCTTGAAACTTACTCCAGAACAAAAAGCTGAAATTGGTATTCAAGTAAATTATCCTGATTATGAGACATATAAAGATAGTCCTACTGAGTTCTATCAAGCACGTTTAAGAAGTGGCTTTAATCAGAGAACAGCAAGTGAATGGAGTGCGATGAAATTAGATAATATTAATGATTTAATTGACAATAAAATTATGCTTTATCCTGGCGTTTATAAATTTTCATCAAGGGCTTCTAACTCTTATGGAGGAGAAGGAATTAATATTGCTCACTGGTATCAACCTAATAATCCAACCGGAAGACCTGATTCTTATGCCTTAAAATGGTTATCTTATGAAATGTTAGGTTATAAAGGATATGATAATGGTTTTGTTCAATACGCTAGTAATATTGATTCTGTTGTTCATGAAAAAGATTCAGTTAAATTTAGTAATTATAAAACTGATGATATGGCGATAACAAAAATTTCTGATGGAGCATATACAACTATTGATAATTATAAAAAAGCAAGATTTGAAAAAACCGCAAGTAACTTACAACATCTTAAATATATCAATGTAGATTCATATGCTCAAAGGTTATATGATGCCTTAGTAGAAGATGCTAAAACGATGAAAGAAAAAGTTACAAAACGTTTAAATGATTGGGGTGGAGAAGATAATTGTCTAGGTAATTATTGGTGTTATACTCCATTGTTTGGTGAAGATAGAGGTTATCCAAATAGTACTCAAGTAAGAAAAGAAATGTATTTTGAGCTTAAAAGGAAAACTAAAGACTTCACTGAAGATATTTACTCAAATGACATCAATCAACCAGTAACTTTTGATATTAAGACAACAAATTAAAAAAGACTATTGGGAAATTTCCAATAGTCTTTAATTTTTAAATTATTTTTTTAAAGTCTTACAGACAGTTTCAATATGTGGTTTATTGTAATTATGAAAATCAGCAAGTAAATTTTGATTTTTATCATATACAACTTGTGCAAAATTATAAGCTTCTTTTATTTCTTTTGAGGCTACAACTTCACTGTCACTATATTTAAAAGTATTCATAATAGTATGATGAAATTCATGATGTTCAACACTTTCCATAACTAACATCATCCAAGGTTTTATAGGAGTAGTGATATCACTATCAACATATTTTGCTTCTAGAAAATCATTAAAATTTAAAAAAGCTAAATTTGTAGGATCACTTAAAAAATATTTATCATCTTTTTGAGTTAAATTAAGGGCATGATTACCTGTTATATCTATATTTTTAGTAGAAAGAATTACGTTTTCATTTGATATATTTCTCTTAATATGATTATCATTATTTATAATTCTTCCTTCGACAGGAATAAACATAGATCCTATTAGATAAGATTTAATACCCATCTCATTTAAAACATCAGCAGCCATAGTGGCATTATTTAAACAAAGTGTTTTGCCAAGCATGACATTGGCACCATAACATATAGAATCAATAACTGAAGACATTCCATATTCTAAATATTTATCTTTAGAAAAATAACCATTCCATAATAAATATTGAAACACAGTATTTGCTTTTACAGGATCATCAGCATTTAATTCCTTTAAAAGTGTGGCTGTATTTTTTATAATTTTTAAATAAGCTTGATAATATTTAGTATCTTTTTTTAACTCTCTATTTTTTTTCATAATATTACTAAGAACAAGAGTATTTTTTTCGTTGTAAAAATTTAGAAAGTCATTATAATTATCTTTTTGGATGTCATTCATATTTTCAATACTTCTCATTTGACTCAAATCCCTCTTTTTTTTGTCTTCTTATAATAACAGGGACTTTACTTTTTGTCAATAAAAAGTAAAGTTGTTAATTAAGGTGAAGATCTTTCCAAATAAAAATTATAATTTGTAAATTTTACTTAAATTATTAATGAAAATTATTTTATTTCACTTTAATATAATTAAATAGGTGGTAAAGTGAAAAAAAATAATTCTTTTTTTAATATGTTTTAGTATCTTTTTTTGTTCTGTGGATGTATATGCAGCTTCTAGTGAAGCAGTATTAGATATAGATAGTGGTAAAACTTTATTGTGTAATAATTGTCATGAGAAAAGATTAATTGCCTCTATTACTAAAATAATGACTACATAGTAACTAATTATAAATTCAAAATAAAATAAAATTATTATAATCGGTGACAATTGACACCTATTGTAAAAGGTGCTATAATTAAAACATAAATAAATATTTTATTTGTGAAGAGGTGAACTCAAAAATGGTATTCTAGGAGAGAAATTTATGATGACAGTTTTAACAGAAGACGCTATAGAAGATTTTTTGAAAACTTGTAGAAAAGAAATAAAAAAAGGCAATTGTCATTTTGTAGCAAACAGAGAACTAAAAATAAAAGGTAGAAGAAAAAAAGCAATGCAAGCACTATATGACTTAAATATAATGTCTATTGATGAGATATGGACTTATGTTTTACAGTTGACAAAAGAAGATTGTATTGATGTTAGTTTTGATCGTGATTCTAAAAGAGATATGAATTCTGAACTATTTATTTTTAAGAAGAAAATTAATGGAAAGAATGTTTATATCAAATTAACGATGAGAACTAGTGGTATTATTTGTATTTCTTTTCATGAAGATAGTTAGGAGAGGTGATTAAAATGGTTAAAAAGGAATATTGTTTTTCTTGCGATAAAGATGTTCGTATAGAAACAAAAGAAAAAATAAACACTTATACTATTCATGGCAGAGAAGTGAAAGTTAAAGAAAAAGTAGGTTATTGTACTAAATGCCATGAAGAAATTATAGAAACTAATTTGAATGATAATTTAAGAAATTGTTATGATGAATATTTAAAACTTTATAATTTAAGTTTTGATAAATTTAAAGAAATAAGAGAGTCTCTTAATTTGTCGCAAGAATTGTTTTCTAAAGTGCTTGGTTGGAGTAAAAAGACTGTTATAAGATACGAAAAAGCTCAATCACTCCCACAACAAGAATATTTATATATTTATCAAAGGATAAATAAAAATAAACAAGAATTTATTAATATTTTAAATGAAAGAAAACAATCACTTAATAAGCAAGAATATTATAAAATTCTTGATAGGATCAAAGTTGAAATAAATCCAAAAACTATCAATGTGTTTTTATATATGTTAAAAGATAATCCAAAAACTATAACGCAAATAATGAAAAATTTTTTTGCATTAGATTTTTTTTGCTATCAAAAAACAGGGAAACCTCTTACATCCCTTAATTATGCACATGGAACTTATGGACCTATAATTGATAAACAAGCTGCAATTATTAATTTATTAACTAAGCAAGGCATTTTAGAAATGATAGTTAAAGAAAATGATAATATTGTTTTTGAGGTAAAAAAAATGTATGATATTAATTTGTTTAGCAAGGAAGAAATAGAAATTATGAATACAGTTAAAAATAAACTAAGAAATAAAAGTGCTAAAAAACTAACTGAATGGTCACATAAATTTAAAGGTTGGCTTGATACTAAACAAGGAGAAAAAATTAGTTATAAATATGCTAAGTATTTAGATTTAGATAACAATTGGTAAATTTAGTATATAATAAAATCATTATAAAAGAATTATTTTTATTAACTATAATATAATTAAATAGGTGGTAAAGTGAAAAAAATAATTCTTTTTTTAATATGTTTTAGTATCTTTTTTTGTTCTGTGGATGTATATGCAGCTTCTAGTGAAGCAGTATTAGATATAGATAGTGGTAAAACTTTATTGTGTAATAATTGTCATGAGAAAAGATTAATTGCCTCTATTACTAAAATAATGACTACATAGTAACTAATCACAAATTTATAAAAAACAAAACAAATATTTGTCATAAAAACTATGATTTTTATTATGATTGCTCAATACACATATCATTTTCTAATAAAATAAAAAAATATATTGTTGATTAACCATAAAAATAAGATTAGACTGATTATAATTGATCAGTATTTTTTTGCATAAAATTCAACTCTAAAATATAAAATAATGTAAAATATAAAAATAAAAGAATTGACATGTAGGGGGTAACTATTATATTATATAATCATAAAAATTATTTTAGTTATGTAAAACAAATGAAATAGAAAGGAAAAAAATTATGAAAAAGAAATTTATTTTAGCTAGCTTAATGTTTGTTTTTGGTATGTGTATAATGCCAAATGTGTATGCTGACGAACTACCACAGAAGTGTAGTACAGATGTGAAAGATCTTGACAGTTTTAACACTGCTCTAGCAGATTCACAATGTACCACTATCCAGCTAAATGGCAATATCACCACAACAGCATACATAGGAATTACTAAATCGCTTACTCTTGATTTGAACGGGCATACTATTTCCCGTTCTGATGGCACCGTGCTTTATGCCCATGAATCTTCCGCAAACTTAACCATCAAGGACAGTGCTGGAAATGGTTCGATTAACTCTGGTGGCACCTCAACAGTATTTGCTGACAATGGCGCAACCCTAACTATCGATAGTAATGCCAAGATTAACAATACTGGCAATACAAAAGATAGTGTAGCAGTCGTTTCTAACGTTTCTACAACCTTAACTATCAACAATGGAGCAACTATTACTGCAACGAATATTGCTGTTCAAGCTGGACTAGCTGGACAATAGGGTTGTAAAGCAGTTATCAATGGAGGAACTATTAGCGGAGGAAACTTTGGTATAACTGTCTTTGGTAATAATTCTAGCCTTGAGGTTAAGGGCGGAAATATTTCCAGTCCAAACGGTAACGCTATCTCTGGTAATGGTTCAGGAACTGTCGATTCTACCATTACTATTTCTGGTGGCAATCTTTCTAGTCCCAATAATGCCGTAATCTATAACCCACAATCTGGTACTCTAACAATGACTGGAGGAACTTTAAATGGTACAGCTGGTATCGTGGCTCGTCAAGGTACTATTGATATTAAAGGTGGAACTATCAAAGCTAGTGGCAACGGCGTTTTTGGAGTAGGCGACGTAGAGGTTGAATTGCCTGCTGGCACTGCTCTAATCGTGGATAATACAGAAGATGGTTATCCTAGTGCAGCCAAAGCTACTATTTCTGGTCCTGTTACGATTAATGCTACTGCTGAAAACCCAGTTCTAGCTTATGGTGAAGATAATAACGAAAATAACTCAATTGTAGTTAATGCTGGTGTAAAATTTACTGGAACTGATCCAAAAGGTGTATATCTTGCTAAAGGATTAATAGTAGATGAAAATGGAAAAGTAGTAGATTCAAGTTCTGTAAAACCTGAAAAAACTGATGACACTAAAAATCCAAATACATCAGATATTAATTTATTAATGTTAATTAGTCTTATCACTTTAAGTGGCTTAGGGCTTGGTTATATTATTAAAAAAAGAAAATTTAATTAATGATAAAGAGCTCTAAGCTTTTTTTTTATGAATAGTAAAGTTAGAAAAAAATCTTTCAAATGAGTAGGGTTATGAAAGATTTTAATGTTTCAATAGATATTGCACATAATAAATAAAAATAGTGTTAATTATTAATTAGAATTATTTTATTTCACTTTAATATACTTAAATAGGTGGTAAAGTGAAAAAAATAATTCTTTTTTTAATATGTTTAAATATTATATTTATTCCTTTAAATGTAAAAGCAGCCTCATCATCTGCTGTACTTGACATTGATAGTGGAAGAACTTTATTATGTAATAATTGTCATGAGAAAAGATTAATTGCCTCTATTACTAAAATTATGACGGCAGTACTTGCTTTAGAAAATGGTGATGTTAATAGAGAGATTACTGTTGGAGAAGAAGTATTAAAGATGTATGGTTCTAATATATATTTAGAATATAAAGAAAAGATTACGCTTAAAGATTTACTTTATGGATTGATTCTTAGAAGTGGTAATGATGCTGCAGTTGTTATTGCGAATAATATATCTAAAAATGAAAAAGAATTTGTACGTCTTATGAATAAAAAAGCTCATGAGATAGGCATGAAGGATACAATCTTTAGAAATCCTCATGGTTTAGATGAAGAGACTGAGAATTATTCTACAGCATATGATATGGCTCTTTTATCTAATTATGCTCAAAAGAATTTTAAATTATATAGAAAAATATCTAAAACTAAGGAATATGAAACTAATACTGGTGCGAAGAGTTATCTTTGGTATAATAGAAATGATTTTTTAAAAACATATAAATACGCAACAGGTGGTAAAACTGGTTATACTCCACGAGCAGGGAAAACTCTAGTTACAACAGCTAATAAAGATAATTTTAAAATAAGTACAGTTTCTTTAAATGATTCTGATATGTATAATAATCATGAAAATATAGATAATACTATCTTTAAAAATTATGCTAATTATAAGATAATAGATAAAAATACTATATCTTTAAATGATCCTTTTTATAAAGATAAATTATATGTTAAAGAAGATTTTTATTATCCATTAACAGAAATAGAAGCATCTAAAGTTAAAACTATTCTTAAAGTAGAAAAGAAAAAATATAAAAATAATGATAAAGTAGGGGTATATGAAGTTTATTTAGGAGATGAGATACTTAAAAGAATAGATGTTTATGTCAAAGAAAAAGAAAAGAAAAATTTCTTTTCTCGCTTATTTTCTTAATCTAAAGAAGTTTATACTTGGACGTGCACCAATTCTAAAGTTAAAATCGCTACATCCTATACCACTAGATACAAATAATTTTGTATCTTTTACTTTGTAATAAGAATCTGGATATTTTGAAGCTCCATTTTTTCTAATTATAGTAGGTAAGTAAGGTATTTTAATTTGGCCATTATGTGAGTGACCTGAGAGAATTAGATCAGTATTATATTTTTCTAAAATATCATCAGCAGTATCAGGTTCATGAACTAAAGTAATAGTATAATTATTAGTAGTATCAGTATTGTTAAAAGCATTATCTATATTTTGATTAGATTCCATACTAGATATACCAACCATTAAAATTGTAGATTTATCTTCTTCATATATTAAATCAGAAGAATTATCAAGAATAGTAAAATTACATTGATTTAAGATAGCGAGGAATTCATCTTCGTCTTCTTCACCACTTACTGCATATTTTCCAATACTCGCATCTAATTTATTTAATTCAGTAGTCAGTTTTTCTTGTTCACTTGTTTTCAGTTTATATTTTTCATCTATTAAATCTCCAGTAAAGACTATTAAATCAGGTTTTCTTTCATTTATTGTTTTTACTAGATTTTTGACTTCATCGATAAAGATAGTACTACCATAATGTAAATCTGATACATGAATAAGTTTTAAACCATTAAAACTATCAGGAATTTTTTCGGATTTTATTTCTTTTTCTTTGACAATTAAACCTAAAGTAGATATATATTTAGTATATAGGACATTTAACATAATTATTGTAAATAAGCATAGAAAAATTTTTAAAAATAGTAGAAATCTTTTTTTTCTTTTTTCACGTCTTTCGATATCATCAAAATGTTCTTGTTTATCTTTATTTTTTTCCTCTCTTGAATTCATATCTTTCACCTATATTTATTTTATCATATTTTAAATTATTCGTTTACTTAAATTTATTTTTTTGATATACTAATGTAAAGAGTTGAGGTGGTTAGCAATGGAAAAGAAGAACAAAGATAAACAAGAACCATTTTTAGTTTATTTCTTTTTCTTAACTTCTTTAGTGATTCTTGCTAGTGTGTTAAGAGGAATTAGATTTAGTATTGATGTTTATTCTATTAGTTATAGTGTATTTGTTTATCCATTTATATTTTTAGTACTTAATTATATTACTAGAAAATATGGCTATTACAAAGCTCTTCAAACTATTTTTATCAGTGCTACTATAATGATTATGTTTATAGTTTTAACAGAAGCAATGTTTGGTAAAGAAATACATGTTTTAATTCATCTAGGACTTATTACTAGTTATATATTATCATCATTTGTTAATTTAGTTATTTATTATTTCTTATTTATGAATACAAATATTCCTAAAGTCACATTGTTTACTAATTACTTATTTGCAATAATAATTAGTGAAATAGTTTATTTAGTTTTATCTTTAAATGGTGTTCTAGTTGGTGATTTTTGGATGGTATTTACATTAGAGGTTGGTATTCAATCTATTTTTGCTTTTATTTTTACTATTTATGAAAATGATAAAAAATTATATTCTTAAATTTGAATATATTTTTTTTGTGTATTTTGGAGGTTAAGTTATGAGTGATAAAGGATGTATTGAGGTAAGAATTATTAGTTTTGATGAGGAAGATATAATTAAAGAAATTGATGAGATCTTTGCTCAAGATTATGATGTTAAATTTATATTTGATGGAATATCTAAAGTCTTTACGAAAGAGACGACTAAAGATGAGGTAAATAAATTTTTAGAGTTTTGCAGGTGCCATGATAACTTAGTAAAATATAAGAAAAGTATTGAAGCTTTGGAAAGTGATAAAAAGTTGTTGGAAGATAAAGTTAATGATTTTATGTTAAATGATATAGAAGATGATCATGACGTTATAAGATTTTTTTATGATCTAAATGAGATAGTAAATAGAAATTTAGATTTTAGAGGAGTTAAGATTCCTTCAAGTAAAATTTGTGGGAAGTTAAGAAAAAATTATAGTAATGTAGATGAACTTAGAGTTAAGTATCATGATTTATATGAAGAGTATCGAAGATGTGATAGTGATTTAGAAAAATACATAGAAAATAATGGTAATGATGATTTTGCTACGATGATGTTAATTGGAAGTAATTTAACTAATTTATTATGGTTTGGGTGTTTGGATAGAAAAAAATTAGATCAATATAAGAAAGTATTTGAAAAAGAGGAAAAGAAGAGAATTAAGAAAAAAGTTAAAAAACTATGAATTTTGTTTTTTCAAGAAGAAAATGACCAGGAATTTAATAAATTCGCCTAGGGGAATTTGTTAAATTCCTTTTCTTTTTGTCTTGAATTTTAAAAATTGGTCGTTTGCATAAGTTTTACTCTTATGTTAAAACAGGTGTGATCTCTAAAGCAAAGGAGGTGTTATATGATTAAATTAAGAGATTATCCTATGGATTTGTTA
>CANQVR010000022.1 GCA_947627375.1 uncultured Bacilli bacterium
CTGTCTCCCGTAGGAGTCTGGGCCGTGTCTCAGTCCCAGTGTGGCCGATCAACCTCTCAGTTCGGCTACGCATCGTTGCCTTGGTAGGCCATTACCCCACCAACTAGCTAATACGGCGCAGGCTCATCTTCAAGCGAAGCTTTAAAGGCTCCTTTTAATATAAGAAAACGTATAATCTTATATATCATCCGGCATTAGCAATCATTTCTAACTGTTATTCCAGACTCGAAGGCAGATTACCTACGTGTTACTCACCCTTGCGCCACTAGACGGAAAATCCAAATCAAATCTTGTGCAAGCACGCAATTATCAATGGGCCGTCTCGTTCGACTTGCATGTCTTAGGCATGCCGCCAGCGTTCATCCTGAGCCAGGATCAAACTCTCAATAAAAAAAATGTTCAGTTTGTTTTAAATTAATAAAAAAATCCTAGCTACTCGTAAATTGACGTTTTGCTTAGTTTTCAAAGATCATTTTTGAGATTATTTCTGAGTTGCGTTACTAATATATCAAACTTTTTTTAACATGTCAATACCTTTTTTTATTTTTTTTGACATTTTACTAGACAAAATTTAACAATTGGTTTTTTGTTAAATTTAATCTAAATACTTTAATAAATATTATTATCATTAAAATATTTTACAATAAAAAAGTTTTCTATATCAACTTTAATTTTACACTGAAAAAGCTCAGTGCTCCATTAATATATCAAACCATATTATATTTGTCAACAAAAAAATCAAACTTTTTTTAAAATTTATGCAAAAAAAATAAAAAAATGCTTATTTTCTTCTAAAAAACAATTTTATTGTTTAAGAAACTTAACATTTTTATATTTTTCATAATAATTTTCCACAGTTTTTGGTGCAAAGCATAATTCTTTATTTCTAACCATCTCAATGAGTGCAGATAATTCACTTTTTAGTACAGTATCCAATTTTTGTGAATATCCCATCAATTCTTTATGATATTTATACTCACCTCTATCTAATACCTTAAAGGAACCATTGGGAAAAACTCTTAAATCTAAATCATAATCAATATATTTTATAGTATCTTCTTCGATAATGGCAGGAGAAGCAATATTACAATAATAATATATTCCATCTTTTTTATATTGTCCGATAACATTATACCAGCGATCTTTGAAAAAATAGAGAACGGCAGGTTCTTTTGTTCGCCAAGTTCTACCATCAGATTCTGTTACTTTAGTTCTATTATTTCCAAATACTAAATAATCATCATGTATTTCTAGCAACACAGCTTCATCCCATGCTCTATGAACTTTTTTGTTATGCTTATAACTATGTATATTATATTTCTTTCCTATTTCTAATTTCATTTTATACCTCGTCTTCCGTTTCCTATTATATATCTTTTTTGATATCTTTTCAACTAAAAAAAATATCCTTAATTAGGACATTATTTTAACGATTAGCAAAATAAGAAATAATAAAGCAGCCCAACACAAAGACAGCAATGATTATTATCGCCGAATATGAAGATGCACTACCAAAATTATTAGCATAATCCCTCATTTCCCCTGTTTTTTCTTCTAAGATTCTAGTAAAGTCAGAGAAAAATGCAAACATGACAAAATTATGAATATTCATTATTTCTTATTACCCTTTCCTTTTTTATTTTTCTTTTCTTTTATAACTTCTCCTTCGTAAATAGATGCTTCTATTTGATCAAATTCTTTATTTATCTCTTTAACACTTTTGTTTATATTATATGCACAAATTACATCAACTATGGCATATATAACTAGAAAAGCACCAATAATTTGTGTTATAATTACTGCTCCTTCAAATGGATTAAATAAGATAACTACTCCACATAATGTCGATAAGATAGAGACTAGTAATGTTGTTTTCCACATACTATTTTTTATTTTTCTTAAATCTAGAGAATATTGTAATTTAATAGCACTATTTATAATAATACCAACTCCTATAATAATAGGAATTATACTAGCTATTGCTTCAGGATTAGTAATGATTACTACTCCTAATATTAACGCTATTAATCCATATGCTATTCCCATGGAATTAGTACCTTTATTTCTAAGATAATCGATGAAAGCTAACACCCCCATAGCGATAATGATTGAACCTATAACATAAGATATAGTAATAATTGTCTCAGCTGATTTAAAAATTAATAATAATCCAAACAAACATAATAATATTGAAGATAGTATTTCTGATTTGTATTTTCTAGTAATAATTACTTCCATAAATATTTCCTCCTGTTATTTTTTATATAATTAATTATATCATAGTTTATTTATAAATTCTTATTTTTTTAATAAATTAATTTTATTTTAGACAAAAAGAGTATTTCTACTCTTTATATTTTTTCGACTAGAAACGTCAATAGTTTGTTAGGACTTTCTTTTTGCATACAAATATCATATATTAAATCAATAATGGGAACATTTGCTTTTTTATCTTTTAATAATTTATAAATTGATTTTACAGTATATAATCCCTCAACTGTATTTTCAGATAAGTATCTATCTATTTCTTCTTTAGAGACATTGCTTCCCAGTAGTTTTCCAAAGGAGAAATTTCTACTTTTAAAACTTGTACAAGTTAATAGTAAATCGCCAAAACCAGCAAAACTTAAAACAGTTTTAGGATCCCCATCAAATATATCGATAATTGTTTTCATATCATGTAAAGCTTCAGTAATTAACATAGCACGTGTAGAATCATTAGCACCTAAACCACTGATCATACCTGAAGCAAGGGCGATAACATTTTTGATAGCACCACAAGTTTCTACTCCGATGACATCAGTTGTTCTACGTAATTTTAGATAATGATTTGCTAAAGCTTTTTCTACTCTTTTAGCCGTTTCATCTGAATATGAAGCAAGAGATAAAGCACAAGGATTTTCACTTGCAATATCTATAGCGAATGTCGGTCCTGAAATAACTGCTATGTTTTTGGTATCTATATGTTTTTCTAATATTTGATTTAAAAATAATCCTGTTTCTTGTTCTATTCCTTTACTAGCTATACAAAAATGAGAATTTTCATTTACTAAAGTTTCTATTAAACTACATGTTTCATCTATAAAGGCAGCAGGGATCGCTATAAAAATGATATCTTTATCTACTACAGCACGTTTTATATCAGTTGTTATTTCTACGTTATTGCTTATCTCTACACCTCTTAAAGTTTTTGCTTCTCTTCTAATATCTAAATAGTTTTTTTCATCAACAAATTTTGTCCACATAACCACATCATGATTATTGTTGCATAGAACAGTAGAAAGTGCTACACCATACGCTCCTGTTCCTAAAATTCCTACTTTCATTTTTTTCTTCCTCTTTTCTTTATTCAAATGTCGATTCTAAGCTTGATGGTTGTACTTGAATAAATGTGTTGCCATCATTAACTTTTACTTTACTTCCATCTTCAAATCTATAGTATATTTTATCACTGCGTGAAGGTTTTGTCCATGTTATTTTCTTAGCATATCCTAGTGTTATATAATAACCTTCTCCACTTCCGGCTGTATCTAAATCTTGTCTACCATAATCATCAATATTATTGTTATCTACATATTGAATAATTATATTTTTATAGTTTAATTGTTCTTTTGTAGTTTTATCAATGTGAGCTTTATTGTTCATAAATCTTAAATATACTTCTTTTTCACTATCATAAGTATAACTTCTAACTTGACTGTTTGAATATGGAATAGTAACTTCATTAGCAGGAATAGCACTATCCTCTTCAGTTACTTCTTCTCCATCATCTTTGGTTTTTTCTTTGTTAAGTTTTATTTTTTTAGCACTATAATTTAATAATTTCCAATTATCACTTTTTACATCATAATCATTTTCTTTAGCTCCTTCATAAATTTTTTTGGTACTTGTAAAAACATTATGAGGAGACGCTATAGTTCTATTTCTTTCATAAACATCTTCAGCATTTGTCATTCCATTAAGATTATCGACACCTAATTTTTTAATATCATTTTCAGCAAATGTACTCCAACCATAATGTGCATATAAAGCATCGTTTTCTAATGCATAATCAAGGAAGTAATGACGTGAAGATCGTACTGGTCCAATTAAATCTACATCACAATCTTTATATACTGCCATAATTCTCGTTAAGCCACCTTCAACAATTGCTTCATAAGTAATATAAGCATCTTGTAAGCCAGCATGAGCTTCATTTCCTACATTGTTATCAATCATTACTGCAATTGGTCTTTTTTTGCTATTCATATCGACAATTTTAATTTTTGCTACTTTTTTCTTTGGTTTTTCCTGTTCTCTTGTAAAGTATAAAAATGCTGCTGTGGCCGCTACAATTAATAAGATAAGTACCATTGTTGTGATAATTATTATTTTCTTCTTTTTTTTCTTTTGTTTTTTGACTTTTTGTTCTTGATCAAATTTTTCTAATTGTTCAAACATCATATCCCTCCTAATATAATTATCATAACACGAAATATTAAACATTTACTTTTATTATTTTCAAAAAAGTGTCTATATATGTATTTTTAGAAAAAAAGACACTTAAGTGTCTAGTTCCAGCTCATAATATTAACAGTTTTGTCTACAACTCTTTTTAGTTCATTTTCACTAAAAGGTTTAGTTAATACATCAACGATATTATATTCATAAACTTTATTAATAGTTTCTTTGGCACTTTCTCCGGTAATAATAGATACAGGAATTTTTTTAAATAGATCATTTTCCTTAAAATAATCAAGGACTTTAAAACCATCTACATTTGGCATATTTAAATCTAAAAGCATTCCTATGATCATTTCTTCATTTTCTTTGATCATATCTATTACTTTACTACCATCCTCAACTACACAAACACCTTTATCATGAAAAGTTCTTTTAACAAAGTTTCTAACAATATTTGAATCGTCTGCGACTAAAAATGTTTTTTCATTAAGTTTTTCAACTGTTTGTTGAACTGGTTCAGGATGATTTGATATTGGATTTTCATTGTTACTATTATCTACATTTTTATTACCTAAATAACTTTTTATTAGATTACGTGTTTTTTCTGCAATTTGTTTTAATTCATCAAAATGCATATTAACAAAACTTAAATTATTATCTTTACTTTTTAATTCATGTGAATACGCTATTTCTCCTAACTCAGTAAAGCCAAAATATCTCGCATCACTTTTTAAAGAATGTACTAAAACAGCATAATTAACCATATCTCCTAATTGTTTATATTGTTCTAGTTGTGGGATTTTCTTCTCTATGGCATTTAAGAGTTCTCCTAAAGTATCATTATATGTGTTAATGTCTCCAAATAATTCAAGACTTTTTTCAACATCGACACCATTATCGGTTAATATCTTTATATTTTTTTCTTTCATAATAACACCCTCTATTGTAATTATATCAAATCTTTATAAAAAGTAAAAAAAATCCCATAAAAATCTTGGGATTTTACATTTTTAGTCATCTATTTTTATTCCTAAATCACTCAATTGTGCACTTTCTACTGGACTTGGTGAAAGACTCATTAAATCCTTAGCACTGGCAGTTTTCGGAAAAGCAATGACTTCTTTAATATTTTCAGTTTTAGAAAGTAACATAGCGAGACGATCAAGTCCAAATGCGATACCACCATGTGGAGGAGTTCCATATTTTAAAGCTTCGACAAAGAAACCGAATTTTTCTTTTATGTCTTTTTCAGTTAATTCTAAAGCATCAAACATTTTCTTTTGAACAGTAGAATTATGAATACGAATTGAACCTCCACCTGCTTCATAACCATTAATAACTATATCATAAGCTTTAGAATAACAATGTTTTTTATCATTTATTAATTTATCTATATCCTCATCTTTTGGGGCGGTAAATGGATGATGTGAGGAAATATATCTTTGTTCTTCTTCACTATATTCAAATGATGGAAAATCAGTTATCCAAAGTAGATTATATTCATCCTTATCGATAAGATCTAATTCTTCTCCTAATTTATTACGTAAAGCTCCAAGAGAAGTTTTTACTATTTTTTCTTCTCCAGCAACAATTAATAATAGATCATTATTTTCGATATTAAGAGTATTTTTTAAACTGTCTATT
This sequence comes from uncultured Bacilli bacterium, assembly GCA_947627375.1. Classification (GTDB taxonomy): domain Bacteria; phylum Bacillota_I; class Bacilli_A; order RF39; family UBA660; genus CANRDQ01. Next base: position 6,088 of record CANQVR010000022.1, read on the forward strand.
TCTTCTTCAGTTACATTATTTTTAATACTTCCAGTAACCTCAGGTAAAAATTTTAAATTAAACAATCCACTTGCTTTATAAGTTTTTACAACTTCAGTTAATTTATCTAATTTTTTACGTGAATATTGATCTGCAGTATTTTTAACTAATAGGCCATTGATAATTCCACCATTATTAAGAACATCTTTAAATATTTGAAAATTTGTATTATTAAAAACCTGGGTTAAATCTTGTATTTTGAGATCAAATCTAAGATCTGGTTTATCACTACCATAATTATTAATAGCATCATCATACTTCATCTTTAATAAAGGAAGCTTGATATCTATATTTTTTACCTTTTTAAAAATATGGGCGATAAGCTTTTCTGATATATCCATAACATCGTTTTCATCTACGAAACTCATTTCCATATCGATTTGAGTAAATTCAGGTTGGCGATCACTTCTTAAGTCTTCATCTCTAAAACATTTGGCAATTTGAAAATATTTCTCCATACCTCCAACCATAAGAAGTTGTTTAAATATTTGAGGAGATTGTGGAAGAGCATAGAAGCTACCTTTACTGATACGGGAAGGGATTAGAAAGTCTCTAGCACCTTCAGGAGTACTCTTACAAAGTATTGGAGTTTCTATTTCGATAAAATCTTCTTTATCTAAAAATTCTCTTGTAGCCATCATTATTTGATGACGTATTCTTAGCTTTTCTTGCATGCTTTTACGACGTAAATCTAAATATCTATATTTTAATCTCGTTTCTTCTAAAGCTGTGGTATCATCTTCGATTTGAAAAGGTACTTCATTACTTTCGTTAATAATTTCTAACTCTTTGACATTAACTTCTATTTCTCCTGTTTTAAGATTAGGATTTTTTTCTTGTCTTTTCATTACTTCCCCGAAAGCTTTGATAACATATTCGTTTTTTATTTGTTCCGCAAGAGAATATATAGGAGAATCAGGATTAACTACTAGTTGAATAATACCACTTTTATCACGAAGATCTATAAATATTATGCCTCCTAAGTCTCTTTTCTTTTGTACCCAACCATAAAGAGTTATATTTTCTCCTACATTATTAATATTAAATTCTATATTTTTATTTTTTTTCATATTTCCACCACTCTTACATCTTATCTACTGTTTTAATTCCTAAAACTTTAAGGGCATTTGTTAAAGTAATATTTACTGCATTAATAAGTCTTAGGCGAGATGATTTTAATATCTCATCACTTTCATTTTGGATATTTATTTCTTCATACATCTTAGAAAAATCTTTAGTTAAATGAAATATATATTGTACTAAATGAGATGATTCATAATTTACGAGAAGTTTATCGATAACATTTGGTAATTCATATAAATTAAGTAGTATTTTTCTTTCGATGTTATGATTGAATTTTATTTCTTGAGAAGTTATTTCATTTTTCTTTAATATCGAATTTATTCTTACTATATTATATAAAATATATATACCACTATTTCCTGTGAAACTAGTTGCTTCTTCAATATTGAAATTTACTATTTTACTTCTAGAGATACTTAGTATTGTATATTTTATACAAGCATCTACTAATGTCATAATAGTTTCATCATTAGGTGTGATATTACGTTTTTTAAATTCTTCTTCTAGGCTTTCATATAAAATATTTATAAGATCTTCAAGTAAAACTACATTTCCTTCACGTGTTGCCATCTTACCACCATTAAGCAAGATAAATGAATAGGAAATCAATTTAGGAGCAGGATAACCTAAGATATCTAAAACTGCACTTATTTGCTTCATGTATACTTCTTGATCTTCTCCTAAAACTATAAAATTATTTTCCGCATTTTCATTTATTTTATATATTGTATAAGCAATATCTCGCAATGGATAAAGAGAAGTCTTATCCTCACGTGTTAAAACAAGTACTGGAGACTTTGTGGGAATATTATAACCACTTAAATCAACATAAAGTCGACCATTCTCATCACTTTTTAATTTTCCTTTAGCTTCTAATTGTTTTAAAATCTCATCAGTTTTATGTTCAAAGACAAAATCAGATTCATGCGTAAATTTATCCCATGATATATCGAGTTTAGAAAATATCTCCTTTTGTCCTTCAATACAAATATCAGTTAATTGTTTAAATTGTTGACGTACTTCTTCATTACCATTTTCTAATTCATTTAAATAATGAAATACTTCTCTTTCTACTTCCGGATTTTGTTTTGACTCTTCATTTATTCTAACATATAAGTCCAGTATTTCAGAAAATTTAATATTATTAATATCACCATATTTTAAAGTTCCAACTAAAAGCATAGAAATTTGTTTACCAATATCGTTTACAAAATAATGTCTTGTTATATCATAACCTACAAATTCATACATGTGCGTAAGAAAGTTTCCGATGATACTATTTCGAGCACGACCAATATGGGGAGAAGCATTTGGATTAATGGAAGTATGTTCAATTAAAAGTTTCTTTCCGCCTCCTTGATTTAGAGAACCATAGTGTTCTTTTTGAGTTTCTATATCTTTGATAATTTTTTCAGCAACAATTGAAAAATCTAAAAAAAAGTTAAGATATGGTCCAGTTACTTTCATTTCTTTAATATAATTATTACTATCATTAAAGTTTTCTTTAATATAATTAGCAACATCTACTGGGCTTTTTAACTGATCATTTCTATAATTAAAACAAGCAACAGTATAATCCCCCATATCATCTTTTGGTGGGAGAGTTACTGTGACTTCTTGTTCTATTTTTAAAACTCTTTTTACTTCTTCTGCGATATATTCTTTTATATTCATATTTTTCACCCGTTTTCTTCTTTCATATTATAACAAAATTATTTTTTATTAACAAGTGTAAAAGAGGACTATTTTGTCCTCCTTAATTACTATACATCTATTTGATCAACAAGTGGTTTTATAGGTTCTGGTTTTTTTATGACTGGTTCTTCAATGGGAGCAGTTGAATCATAACCTCCTACTGAAGAATCCGGTGCTGTTGCTTCTACTGTTTCAGTAAAATATGTCGGGTTGTAATTAGATTGACTAAAGTCTCTTGCCTCAGGTTTTGGTTCAGCAGGTTGTGGTGTTTGTTGAGTTGGCCCTCTATTTCCATCCCAAATGGCAACAACATCACAGTTACCACTTTTAGGGGCAGGGTCTGGCATCTTAAGTTTTATTATTAATGGAATTTTAAAAGCCATACCGAAACCTAAACAAGTTCCAGCTTGTAAACTTTTTTGTTTTTCAACTATTTCATCACTGATATTTGGAACCATCTTCTTAATATAATCAACATCTACTGGGTGGTTCATTTTAAATATTAAGAAGTTTGAACATTGAGAAATAACTGTATCAGATAATTCAACTGGTCTTTGAGAAATTAGACCTAGTAAAACTCCATATTTACGTCCTTCTTTGGCGATACGTTCAAATATATTATAACCAATTAAGAAACGATCGGTATCATTTTGGATATAACGATGGGCTTCTTCTACAATTATATGGAAAGGAATACTTCCTCTATCTTGTAGGGCCTTCGCAAATTCAAATATTAAACGTGAATATATTTTTGTTACAACTTTTGCAAAATCATCATCAACATCATCTAAGTTAATATTTACAATTTGATATTTTTCACCATTGGTAATAAGAAGTGATGATAAGTATTGTTCAAGAGTCATATAGTTTGGTACATCAAAGTATTTGGCATTATTACCGATAATTAAATCATGAAGTCTAACTTTAATGGTAACTGAATCACCATATGTGTTTTCATTTCTTAACCAACCTTCACTTATTAAAGTAAAGTTCAAGGCTTTTTCTAAATCTTCAAGTGTATAATATTCTCCACCTTGTGGTTCATAAGTATCAAATTCTTCTTTAATAAAGCCTGAAACATATTCAGTAAGTAAGACACTTTCAGCAAATTCTCCATCTTGATCTATTAAAAATAGTTCTCTAAATTTTCTAGTATAACCAATACCTTCAACTGGTGTTTCTAAGTTAAATTCTTTAGTTGAGCAAGAAGCAAGAATTGAGAAAACATCATTTCTTTTATTTGGAGATGTTTGATTTGTATATAGAATTGTCATGATTGCTTTAGCAATTAGATGGTTTTTGTAAGCATTTGCGTCTACTCCTTCTTCAGCAAATATCATGGCAAGTTTTAACATTCTTTCGATAATTGGAATTTGAGAGTGAGTTGTAGCTTGAAGTAATAAAGCTAAATCTTGAACATTAAGTAAATAAATAGGAAGTCTTAAAGGTTCTCCTATATTGTCTGCTTCATTTGTAGTGTAAAATTTATAGTGATAATTTGCATTAATTTTATTAATATCTTTAAAAGCATTATAATATTCACCTGATGAATCAAAAAAGATCATATTAGCTTTATAAGGGAATAATTTTTCATCTAAGAACATGTTCTGAACAACACGACTAACTCCACATGATTTACCAGAACCTGTATTTCCAAAGATAGCAAAATGATTACTAAAGAAATTATTTACATCCATATATACAGGACATTCATTATAATATGGACTTTGTCCAAGTAACATATATCCTTTCTCATCTTTTCCAACAATTAAAGGAATTTCTTTTGGATCTATGATTCTGATTTTAGCATCTAATGATGGTTTCCTTAACACACCACCTAAAAGACGTCCATCACTTATTTCTCCTAAGAATCTAGCGCGGACTATCGAATTGTCCATATCATCTATTTCACCTAATATTTTTTTCTCTTTATCTTCAAATATAATATGCAAATTCATTAAGTTCATTGCCACTTGAATACCTTCTTTTAACTTGATATTTGCGGAATGATCACTTATATAAACTATTCTTTCAAACATATCCCTCTTCATCCTTTCATCCTACTTTTATATATAAATTATACTATTTACTTTTTTAATAATCAAGAAAAAATGGACTTATTGTGTCCATTTTTAACAAAATTGTGTTAATCATCCAAAAATATTTTGTCTAATTTTTGTTTTAATTTTTCATCTTTAATGTTTTTAGAGATTTCTTTTAACATTTTTCTTTTATAATTTAGTTTTAAAACTTCTTCATAGTGATCAAGTTTTTTTAAAATATTTTGAAGTTGTTTATAAATAGCATTTCGACTAACATTATATTCTTCTGCGAGTTCTTGAAGTGACATATTCGAAAAATAATAGTCTTCATAATATTTTCTTTGTTTTAAAGTTAAAAGATCTTTATAAAAATCATATAGTTCATTATAATATATTACTTTTTCTAACATTTTACATCATATCCTTAAATAATCCATATATATATTTTTCAATATCAAATACTTGGAGGTCTTCTTTTTGTTCACCAAGACCAATATATTTTACAGGAATACCGACACTTTCTTTGATAGCAAGAACTATTCCACCTTTGGCTGTACCATCTAATTTTGTTAAAACTATTCCTGTAATGTTTGTTATCTCTTTAAATTTTTTAGCTTGTTCTATTCCATTTTGTCCAGTTGTAGCATCGATTATTAACAGTGTTTCATGTGGTGCAGAAGGAATTAGTGAAGTAATTACTTTATTCATTTTTTCAAGTTCACGCATTAAATTATCTTTATTTTGAAGACGTCCTGCCGTATCTATTAAAACTACATCAAAGTTTTCCGCACTAGCTTTTGTAACGCCATCATAAACGACACTAGATGGATCACTTCCATTATCTTTTCCATAATATGAGACACCTATTTTTTCGGACCATTCTTTTAATTGCTCGCACGCTCCCGCTCTAAAAGTATCAGCGCCAACAAGTAAAACTTTTTTGTTTTCTTTTTTTAAACGATAAGCAATTTTTCCAATAGTTGTAGTCTTCCCAACACCATTTACCCCTACAAATAACATTACTGTAGGTCCTTGTTCAGCATAATTGATTTTACTGGAAAGAACTTTTTCATCGACATAGATAATAAAAAGTTCATCTACTATTATTTCTTTTAAATCCTCAGGTTTTTCAATATGCTCTTTGGAAACTCTCGCTTTAAGATCATCAATAAAATTCATAACAGTATTAACACCAATATCTGCCATTATTAATATTTCTTCTAATTCTTCAAAATACTCTTCATTTACCTTGTTGTATTTTTTACTTAAATTAACAAGATTACTTACAAAACCTTGACGTGATTTAGTAAGACCCTTTTCATATATTTTGACTTCATCTTTAAGTTCATCTTTTATTTCTTCTTTACTTTCTGCTGAAGAATTTGTTTTAAATATATTTTTCAGATTTTTAAATATACCCATTTTTCATCACCATGTTTAGTATAACAAAATTTTTCCCATAACAAAAGGAAATCTTTGTTGATTTCCTTAAATAATATTATTTTTTCTTACGAGATCTTTTCTTTTTTGGTTTTGATTCTTGACTATTTTGATATACACTTATTCCTAGGATGATACTTGCGCATATTGTCGATGTTACACAAAGTATAAAGAATCCCATAATAGTTTTATCAGATAATAAAGTTATTTTTGTATCTTTAGGTATATTTAAGCCCATTTCGTTTTTCGTATTGTTAAAGGCAACTTCTAAATTATCTATAATTATATCTGCTTCTTCACTTTTATTTTCTTGACTTCTAAAACCATAAACATAATAATCTGAAGTTGTTACATTGATACTTATGGTAAAGTTTTTATTTTCACTATTAACATTCTCTTCTGGTATTTTTAAATAAAATTTTGTAACTTTAGTAATATCATCTATTACTTTACCATTTTCATCTACTACTCTTGTTCCTTTTGGAGCATTATTTAAATCTAATGAATAATCAACTACTGTAACTTTATTACTAAATTTCAATTCTATAAGTTCAGACATATAATAATTTTTATCATTTGATAATTGGATTGATGGAGTATCAGTAGATAATACTACTGAAGATTGATCATATACTTCATTTTTTGCTTTATCTAAAAGAAATCTAATATAACTAGATAAAGGATTATTTAAAACAGCATTACTTTCATTTTCAGTTAAATATCCTTTGTAAATCCATAAAGATAATTGAATAATAGCTTTTTTATCTTCTTCTTTTAGACTACTTGGTAAATATTGTCCATGTTTTATAATCGCAATAATACCATCATCCGCTATTCTTTCTTTTTTGGAATAAGTTTTATTTTCACCTATTGTTGTATCTGGATCTAAAACATAATAATTATAATTGTATCCTAAAGCTTTGGCTTTATTTATTGTAACATAAACTGGATATCTATCACTTCCATAGTTTTTCTTTTCTTCTGCTTTAAGAGTAGTTATTTCTTTTATTTCTTCTTTATTTTCTATTTCATTTTGAATGTGAAGAACAGAAATAAAACAAATTCCCATAAGGCAAACTAAAGCAATCCACCATACAACAAGTGTTGACTTAATCGTTTCTAAACTATCATTTTTAGTTTTAGATTTTTTAGCCATTCACACTACCACCTTTCGATCTTAATATTACTTTATCAAATAATAAACAAAATTCCAAGATTTTTTTATAAAAAACTCAAAGAATTTGACAGTTGAAAGTTCGGCAAACTAGACAAATGAAGTGATTTATAGTATAATTCTACTTGGTTAGTTCTTTTTAATATTGAAAAAGAAAGGAGATTTTAATGAAAAAAATAGAACCAAATGAAACAAAATTGATTGTTTTAGGTGGTTTAGGAGAAGTCGGTAAAAATATGTATTGTGTAATGCATAAAGACGAAATTATTATAATTGACGCGGGGGTAAGTTTTCCAGAAGGACAGCTTGGAATTGACTATGTCTTACCTGATTATACTTTTTTAAAAGAAAACGAAAGTAAAATTAAAGCTTTAGTTATCACCCATGGTCATGAGGATCATATTGGTGGTATTCCTTTTTTATTGCAAACGGTTAATATTCCAGCTATTTATGCGCCTAATCAAGCTAAAGAACTTATTGCATTGAAACTTGCAGATCGTAATTTACGTTATGATAATTTATTTGTTTATACCGAAGACACTAAACTTGAATTTAAAAATATTACAGTAGAATTTTTTAGGACTACACATTCAATTCCTGATTCACATGGAATTTGTATTACAACTGAAGATGGAAGAATTGTAACAACTGGAGATTTCAAATTTGATTTGACGCCTATTGGGCCGATGAGTGATCTTTATAAAATGGCAAAGATCGGACATGAAGGGGTTGACCTTTTAATTAGTGATTCTACAAATGCTTTGAACGAAGGATTTTCATCTAGTGAATCCGTAGTCGACGATGCTTTAAACGAGATGTTTGATACTTGTCAAAATAATAGGCTAATAATTGCAACTTTTGCTTCTAATATTTATAGACTTAAACACATTTTTGAAACGTGCTACAAACATAATAGAAAAATATGTATATTTGGTAGAAGTATGGAAAATAATATTAATATTTCTATTAAATGTGGATATATTGATCATAAAGAACTATTAGTTTCGCCTGAGGAAGCAAATAATATGAAACCTGGACAAGTTGCGATTTTATGTACTGGAAGTCAAGGTGAACCTTTGGCCGCTTTATCTAGAATTGCGGATGGAACACATAAACAAATTAAGTTGAGACCAGATGATGTAGTAATATTTTCATCTAGTGCAATTCCTGGTAATTCACTTTCAATTTCAAAAACTATTAACAAACTATATTTAAAAGGTGTTAAAGTTTATACTAATAAAATTTTAAGTGACTTACATACTTCAGGACATGCAAACGAAGAAGAATTGAAACTTATGATAAGATTAATTCAACCTAAATATTTAATGCCTTTTCATGGTGACTATAGAATGCTTAAGAAACACGCAAATATCGGAATTGACTGTGGAATTCCTAAACAAAATACTTTCATCCTTAAAAATGGTGGAGTTTTAAACATTAAAAATCATGTCATCACCAAGGGCGAACCTATTCTAGCACCTGATGTTTATGTGGATGGTAATAGAATTGGAGAAGTTGGTGGCGCTGTTTTAAGAGATAGAAAGATTATGGCAAACGATGGTATTTTAGTGATTATAATTAATATGGATATGAAAAAACGTGAGCTTTTAATTAAACCAAACATTACAACTAGAGGATTTATTTTAATTAATGAAAATGAAGAACTAATCCATATACTCGAAGATTTTGCTGAAAAAATTATTTTAGAGCAATTTAAAGATAAACATGCAACTTTTGCAACAATTAAAAGTGAAATAACTTCACAAATGACTCCGTTTATTCATAAATTAACTGATAGAAGACCTCTTGTTTTGCCAGTAATATTAGATATAAAAAAATAAACCGATCTAGAAAAATCGGTTTTTTAATTGCTTTCATTTTGGCTTGATACAAAAATATAATTTCCATCTTCTAAAGTAAAGGTCATTTTATAAAGAGCGCCTTTTTCATACAAATCATCTGAAATATAGTAATTATTAGTTTTTAAATTTTCCATTTCTAATGGTTCCGTCTTATTAAAATCTTTATAAAAAATAGTTGGAATTTCTTCATTTAAATTTGTAAATAAAACTCTTACATAGATGATTAATTCATCACTTGTTTTGTATGCTTTGACAATTTTGGCTTGATTAGGGGTATTACATGTATTTATACATTTTTCTTTACCTACAGTATATATTTTATTTTCAGAATCATATTCATAAGTTGGACAAAGATCAATATTTTCATTTTCATACTCATAGTCTTTACCAAATATCTTTTTTATTTCTGAATTCAATTGCTTACTGGTAAATGTTGTATTTTTTCTATCTATAGCTATACCATTATTATATAGAGAATTTAGTGCTATTGATGAAGCGAGAGTATTAGAAATATCTTCAGATGTTACTTCTTCATCAGTAAAATAGTCCCATATTCCACAAGGAATTCCTTTTCCTGTTGTTAGTGTTGAAAATAAATGTGTGACATCATTACTTACTACTTCTAAAACTTCCCAATCTTCTTTTGAATTAGTCTTTTCTTTTTTAGTTTTTTGTTTTACAGTAACAACATTTTTTTCCTCTTTAGTGCCTAATAAACCTTTTTCATAACAGATATATAAACTTAAGATTACTATTATGATTAATAAGATAAATATAATTATACCTGAACAACCTTTTTTATTTGAATTATTCTTTTCTTTATTTTTTTCATACACGAACCTCCTCTTATAAGGTCATTATAACATAAAATTAAAAAATTACTATACTATCATTAATAATAAAAAGAAATATTTGTATAATAAATTTGTTTATGATATAATAATTTTGTCATTTGACATAGGGGATTAGTTAAATGGTATAATAATGGTCTCCAAAAGGATTCCGTAGGGTTCGATTTAAAAAATCAAAAAAGCCCATAAAACCTAGAAAATCGGTTAGTTTTTAATTAAATATTTGCTAAAAAATATCAACATGTACCAATTCGTGTACGAAACTATCAAATATTTGGTTAATAAACATTAATGAATATGGTTAAATTTTATCTAATTTTTATTGATTTTTACTTCGGTACATATTGATTAAATTAGTTAAAATTTGATATAATAGATTTACTGAAAAAGCACATTTATAGGGGTATAGTTCAGTTGGTAGAACGTCGGTCTCCAAAACTGAAGTAGTCAAAAATGATTAAAAATGTTTTAAAACCTTATAAACATTAAGAAATATTGGATTGTGTAATCTATTAAAATTTAAAATTTGTGCCACTTTTTGTGCCAGTTTATAATCATCAAAAAAATCATTTGGTTATTAATATTTTTCCCACTTGATGATGTCAATTGATTTATAGGGAATTAGTTTAATGGTAAAACTATGGTCTCCAAAACCATCGATAAGTGTTCGATTCACTTATTCCCTGCCAGAATATACGTTCGATTTATCGAACTTTTACATATATAAGTCAACGTTTTGTTGGCTTTTTATTTTACCTTATAATAAAGTAATTTTGATTGATAAAAGACTTGTATCTTTTTCCAATGAGAGTTAATATGACAACATAGCAGGAGGTGAAAAAATGGAAGATTTTTAATGATGAAAATGCAATAGTCTTTTTCTTTTTTTTTGGGTTCAGGAGGTGTTTTTTTAGCAATTGGTTTTTCTTTTTTAGTTGTATCTTTTTTATTATTTATTTTATTTTTATTGTTAGTAACTGTAGATTTAGATGTTTTTTCTTTTTTTAGAACTACCAAGTCCATGTCTTGGTGTATAGTTGTCATTTGCCATAGTACCACCTCTCCGACCTTAATTATATCATGTATAAATTAATAAGTTAAATTAATTATTGACTAACTTATATATACTCAATTATAATAAACTTAAGGAAAGGAGATCTTTTGTGAAAATCACAAAATAAGGTAGAATATGAAGAAATTTTTATTTTTTGGGGTAGTATTTACTATGGCAATGGTAATCATGCCAAATGTTTATGCTCATGCTACATATGGAACAGTTGAAGTTTTAACTGGAACAGGGGATGTGTTAGACAATGATACTGAAAATGTTACTGTATCTATTGATGGAGTTGATTTAAAATGGTATGAAGCAAACCCAGCAATTGGAATATATGATGATGGTTGGGGGATTGGAATTAATTTTCTCGCACCAGATAGTCTAGCTGCAGACACTGCTACACTCAAAGTACTAGGTGGTGATGCAATAAAATTCACAGAAGTTGAAGATTCAGAACCAACAAATCCAACACGTTATTTTAGAGCGTGGATTAGTATTGATCAAACATTGCTTGATTCAAAAGAAGATGTTTTTGAACTTTGTACTTATGAATTCGACTGGGATGGAAATGGACAATATGAACAAAAAGTTACTGTTAAAGTAAACCCACAAACTATCAATTTCCAAACACCAGAAGGCGTAATTTCATTCACTGTAAAAGGTGCAAATGGTAGTAGAGTATTTACTATTAAAGGGGGTAATAAATTAAGTGATTTAAATGAAGAAGATAAAGCTCTACTTGATGAAGTAATTAAAGCACCAGAAGGAAAACAATTTGTTGGTTATAAAAAGAAAAATGGCGAAATGTTAAAAGACGATGAAGAAATATCTGATGGTGAAGTTTTAGAAGCTCAATATGAAGAAGTTAAGACATCTGTTATAGATAATCCAAATACTTCAGATAAAAATATCGCTATTGTTTTAACATTAATTCTTGCTAGTGGATGTGAACTTTTATATGCTATAAGAAAAATAATGTCTAATTAATAAAAGAAGCTAGAGTTTGTCTCTACTTCTTTCGTTTTGTCTAATAATTGATATTATATTATTTTTAATTAAAAATGATTAAAAACTATTGACTTAACTTTGAGTTCCGGTAAAAAATCTTCTTTGCTTTTTGCAAACCTTTTATTTTAAAATAAAAATGGAATTTAGTTTTATTCCATGTTTTGATAATCTATGGTTTTATAATCTAAATAACCCTAGTTGTCTTTTTTGAGGCTCATTGGTGACATTTTTGGTGGCAAATTAGTCATATAACCCTTATTTTTTAATTTTGTTTTAATTCGTTTTCCTAGGTTTTATCGTGTTTTGATGTGTTTGGAAATTCCTTAATTTTATCTTCCAAAACCACTGTTGGGAGTTCGATTCTCTCATCCATGCCATAAAAATATTAACGATTTTTCCTTTGTATTATAAAGGTCTAATCGTTTTTTTGATGATATAAATACTCAACACATATGATTTTAATAATAGAATTATAACAAAATTAAAAGGATTGTCTTCTGTAAATTACAGGTACAATCCTTTTTAAAACTATGAAATACTTTATAAAGATTTCTTTTTTACTAGTTTATGAAAATCTTTATTATTAGA
>CANQVR010000023.1 GCA_947627375.1 uncultured Bacilli bacterium
CGCCAGTACAGTATCGACTTAAATATTCAAATTAAATAATCTTTTTATTTAGTGAGTACTTGACGGGTACTAGTATCTAACTCCCCCTTCTTTTTTATTCTAATTTATCTAAAATACTTTCGCCAATACTAGGCATTTCAACCTTAAAGTTATCTGCAATTGTCGCACCGATATTAGCAAGAGTCTCAAAAGGTTTTAAAGCAGCAGGCTTTTTAAAGTTTCTACTATATAAAATAACCTGTTCAACTCCCCTACCCAATTCAAAAGAAATAATAAGTAAATCCTCAACTGAAAGTTTATTAAGCATCATTGGAATTTCTACATCTAAGTCTTCTATTCCCTTAACTACTCCTTCGATATCATTCTTACCATTTACTGTATCAAAATCAGATAGATTAGCAATACATAAACCAGTAAAAGACTTATCCATTATATCAGTAAGTTTATTAATAGTTTCCATATTATTACTAGAATTAATTTGTTTATTAATACCTTCTCCATCAAAGATATAATTAACTTTACCAATACCTATAACATTATATTTATTTTCATCTAAATAGTTTAAAATAGACTTCTTAGGTGGTTTTAGAGTATAATCTTTTCTAGCTCTTTTATCAAACTCAAAATTACCGACACTACCTTTAAATGGTCTTGCAACTACTCTACCTACTCTTAAGTCTTCTCTAGTAGTAATAGTTCTAATTTTCTCACAATATTCATAAAGTTGACCTTCAGGAATAATATCCTCATGAGCAGCTACACTTAAATCACTAGTATCATTCGTATAGACAATTAAAGCTCCATAATTCATTTGTCTTTCACCAAGTAAAGATAAAATAGAATCATCAGGACAATACTTATTACCGATAATTTTTCTGCCAGTTAATTTTTCTATTGCCGATAAAAGTTCTACTGGAAAACCATCTTTAAATGTCTTAAAGGGAATATTAGAAGGAATACCCATCATCTCATAATGACTATTTATACTATCAAGTCCATTATTTTGTTTAGCAAACGTATAATAAGCATCTACTTCTTCTATTTTCTTTAAAGCATTAGTATTTAGAAAACCAATTTTTTCTAAATTTGGAATAAATAAATCATGATCATCTTTAAGTTTTTCTATTGGATTAACATTCCCATCATCACATAACCCAAGTGAATCAAGAACAATTAAAAATACTCTTTTAAAGTTCATTACTTTCAAATCCTTTCTTATGATTACGAGGATGATACTCTTCATAATCATTTTTTACTTTTTCATTTGTAACATGTGTATATATCTTAGTAGTAGAAATATCACTATGCCCAAGCATCTCTTGAATACTACGCAAATCTGCTCCCCTATTAAGTAAATGTGTAGCAAAGCTATGTCTTAAAGTATGCGGATGAATATTCTCATTTAAACCTTGCTTTTTAAGAATTGTTTTTAAGTTCTTAAAAAAACCTTGTCTACTAATAGGCTTACCATGATTATTTAAGAATAAATAATCAGTATTTGCTTTCTTTAATAATAAATGACGTCTTTCTAAATATAAATTTAAATAATACATGCTATACTCCCCTACTGGGATAATTCTATCTTTACTACCTTTACCAGTAACTCTTACAATAGAGTTTATTTGATCAATATCAAATACTTTTAAATGTATAAGTTCTGATACACGTAAACCTGTCCCATACATCAATTCAAGCATAGCTTTATTACGATAATCAAAGACGCTATTAAGTGGTATATTAAGAAGAATATCAACTTCCTCCATACTTAGAGATGTTGGAATAATCTTTTTACTTTTCGGACGTGAAACACTCGCGCTAACATCTTTCTCAACTATGTTTTCTTTTACTAAATAACGATGAAAATTCTTAATAGAAGTAAGTTTATGAGCAACTGTACTAGACTGATCACCGCACTTATTTCTCGTCATTAAAAAATCTTCAATGTCACTAACAGTAATTCTTTTAGCATTATTAATACCCCTATCCTCTAAAAACTTAAGATATATCTTTAAATCATTATCATAAGCTTTACGAGAATTATCTGAAAGACCTTTTTCAAAATAACAATAATTAAGAAAATCTAATAAGTTATCACTAAGTCTCATCACTACCACCATTTATATTTTATCAAAAATATAGTAAATAGACAAATAGTAAAAATTGTTATTTCTTTATACTTTAAGATAATCTTCTTTATTTAAACTAATATAACATGTTATAATATAGATGGTGATGTATATGGAAAAACCTCTTGCGATGCGTCTTTCACCCACTTCTTTAAAAGATGTTATCGGTCAAAAAGAATTGGTTGGAAAAGGTAAAATACTTTATAATTTAGCTAAAAAGAAAAAATTGTTTTCGATGATTTTATATGGTAAACCAGGTATAGGTAAAACTTCTATTGCCAATGCTTTAGTAAATGAACTGGGAGTTAAATATCGTTTTTTAAATGCGACTATTCATAATAAAAAAGATTTTGATATAGTCGTAGAAGAAGCTAAAATGTACGATGGAATAGTTTTAATTATGGATGAAATTCATCGTCTTAATAAAGATAAACAAGACCTACTTTTACCCCAACTTGAAAATGGCACTATTACTTTAATTGGAATGACGACAGCTAACCCCTATCATTCTATTAATCCAGCAATTCGTAGTCGTTGTCATTTATTTGAACTAAAAGAATTAGAGCATAAAGATATTATTACAGGTTTAAAAAAAGCTTTAAAAGACGATCTTTTTAAAGATATCAAAACTGATAAAGATGCTTTAGAGGTAATAGCTAGATTATCGGGCAATGATTTAAGATATGCTTATAATTTATTAGAACTTGGTGCTTATGCTACAAATGATAAACATATTACTAAAAAGACAATAGAAGGTATAAATTCAAAAGCAGTCTTCTTCAGTGATAAAAATGGAGATGGGCATTATGATGTTTTAAGTGCCTTTCAAAAATCCATTCGTGGAAGTGATGTCGATGCCTCTTTATTCTATCTTGCAAGACTTATCGAAGAAGGAGATTTAGATTCAATTTATCGAAGAATGAGTGTTATTGCTTATGAAGATATTGGACTTGCTAATCCATCTATCGGTCCGAAAGTAATGGCTGCGATAAGTGCCGCAGAACTAGTTGGCCTACCTGAGGCTCGTATTCCTCTTGGAACTATCGTTACAGAAATGGCTTTATCTCCTAAATCAAATACTGCCCATATCGCTTTAGACGAAGCTTTAAATGATATAGAAAAAGGTTCAGTAGGAAATGTTCCAAATCATATCAAGACATCTTCTACTACTTATAAATATCCTCACGATTATCCAGGTAGTTATGTCTCACAACAATATTTACCTGATAAATTAAAAAACAAAAAATATTATCATCCAAAATCTCTTGGCTACGAAGAAAAAATTAAAAATATTTATGATAAAATAGAAAAAATAAAAGACCAATAGGTCTTTATTTACTTTTAGAATGATTATTATTTTCGAATATAGTATTAGTCATTTGTTTTAGATCATCTCTTGTAAAAATATCGTTTATCGTATTTTTATAATCGTTTAAAGTATTATCATCAAATTGAGGAAGATTATCTTTAAATTCGACAATCGTATTTTTAACTTCATCTCTAAGATTTGCATTTTCTGCTATTTTAGAATGTAAATTATGTGTTATTGTTTGTAATTTCTCAGTTGTTTTTTCTTCTTCTGTTACTGTATAATTGTAAAAATCTTCATTATGTTTAATAATTCTATCTTTACCTTCTAACTCATATTTAATAATTTCTTGATCTTTCGCATCTTTTAATTTAGCTTGTAAATTAGCTTTACTTTTTAAAAGATTTCTCTTAAATACTTGTAATTCTTCCTTAATAACCTTTTGAACCCTTAGTTCATGTTCTTCATCACTATACTCGTCAAATAATTTCGTAATCTGTTTTTCACAATCAGCTATCTTATCGTTTAGTATTTTTAAAGTATTTTCTAATTCTTGCATATTCATTCCTCCCTATTATAAATTTATTAAAAATAATTTAAATCCTAATTTAGAATCTTTAACACCTGATTTTATATCTAAATCCAATTTAGCAAGATCACTTATGAATTTATTTAAGTCTTCTCTAGTAAAACTTCTCGCCGAAATAATACTCTTTTCTACTCTAAAGGGATGTACTTTTAACATCGTAGCTATCTCTTTAGTAGATAGGTTATCTTCTAAAGCAAGTGATACTTGATAAATAAGTCTCAATTGGCTTTCCAAAAGCGCGATTATCGCAATAGGTTCATAATTATATTCCGTAAGATCTAAATAAGCTTTAAAGGCTTTTTTCTTATCTTTTATAACTATACTATTAACAAGTTCAAAAAGGATCTTTTCAGAATCTTTTTGAACTTTAAAAACTATATTCTCTATATCTTCTTTAGTTATATTCTTTTCATTATATTTATACATCTTAAGTTTATTACATTCAGTTTGTAATAAACTTAAATCTTCATTTACATAGTCTATTAATAAATTCTTAGTTCTAAAAGAAATATCAAAACCTTCTAACTCATCATTAATAATATCATACGGCGTAAGATAATTCTTAACTACATTTAGATATTTTTTTATTTCTTTCGTCAGCTTTTTTCTTAAATCAAGTTTTTTAACACATATAATTAATAATATATCAGGATTAGAATTTTGTAAATATTTAAGTAAATGATTAATTTCTTTCTCATTAAATGATATTTTACTATTATTTTCGAGAAATGAAGCATTTTTAACAACAATTACTTTCTTATTAGAAAATAAAGAATATGTATCTAAATCTTCTAAAACTTGGGAAAGTAGACTTTCTTCTAAATCATAAGTATTAACTATTTCATTAGTAAAATTATTATCTTTAATTATTTTTTCTATTTGTTTAGAAATAGTAACAAAATCATTAGATTCGATAAGATAATTATTGTTCATATTTTTCGGCAACTTCTTTAACGTATTCTAAAGCATTCTTTAAGTTTTTAGAATCACGTCCTCCTCCTTGAGCAAAAGAAGCACTTCCCCCACCATTACCATCAGTTTTAATAGAAACATTTTTAATAAGTAATCCTGCATTAATATCACAAGTACTTTTACAAATGAAGTTAAAACTATTATTACTTTTTATATTTACAAAGAAAATTAATCCTTTTAAATCTTTAGAAAGTGTATCAGCAATTGTTTTTAAAAGATTAGTATCTTGTTTTTCAACTGCCATAACTAAATATTTAACCCCATCTTTATTTTCTTTCATTTTATTTTTATAAAAATCTATATTCTTGATGGCTTTTTGAGCACGTTTATCAAAGTATTCTTTTTCTAAGTTTTTAACTTCATTTTGAACGTAGATAAGTTCATTTTTCTCTTCGATAATACTTTTATAACCTGTAGGTTTATCATTATCTATTTCGACATCAAAAGATAGATTAATACCCTCTTTTTTAGCGGCACCAATGATAGTTTTCGCTTTCATTAATAGTTTTACTTTCTCATCGTTATAAGGTTTTATAACTTCAAGTAAAGTAGTTTCCGCTTTAGGACCAGTAGCAGCTTCAATTCTAAAGACGTTACTTCCTTTGGATTCACATGAATATATAGCAAAGTTTTTTATATCTTTCGTATTGGCAACATGAGTACCACCACAAAGTTCGATCGACTTATCCATTTTAACAACGCGGACAATGGAAGAATATTTCTCAGAGAAAAGCGCTAGAGCTCCAAGTTCTTTTGCTTTTTCAATTGGTAAAACTTCAGTAGATACAATAATATGTTTTTTGATAAGATCATTAACTTTATTTTCAACATCCACTAACTTTTCATCGTTCATCGAACCAGTATAAGCAAAATCAAATCTAAGTTTTTCATTATCGACATAACTTCCAGCTTGATGAATATCGTTACTTACTAAACTTCTAAGCGCATACTGTAATAAATGAACACTACTGTGATTAGCTTCTATTTCTTTACGTCTATCTTTATCTATGACAGCTTCACATTCATCACCTTTAGTAATAAAACCTGCGAGTAGTTTAACTTTATGAATATGTTGACCATTTGGTCCTTTAAAGACATCTAAAACACGAGCTTTAAAGTTTTTCCCAACGATCATTCCTGTATCACTAACTTGTCCTCCAGCTTCAGCATAAAAACAAGTTCTTTTTAAGATAATATAACCAGAATGATCTAATTTTTCTTCTAATTTATCTTTAGAAACAATCGCAAGGACATTAGTCTTCATTCGATAAATTCCATAGACAAATTCTGAAGGTTCAACAAAATCAAGTAAAACTTTCTTTTGTGAAGCCATTTGTGTTTTTGTTTTAGAATTTTGTCTAGCTATAGAACGTTGCATTTCCATATATTTATCAAATTCTTCATGAGAAACAGTAAAACCTTTTTCTTTTAAATATTCACTGGTAAGTTCAAAAGGAAAACCATAAGTATCATAAAGTCTAAAAGCATCTTCACCACTGATTGTTCCATCACTGCTTTCTTTGATAAGTTCATTAAGACGTCTAAGACCAATATCTAATGTTTTTAAGAAAAGTTTTTCTTCTTCTAAAACAAGAACTTTAATGTTACCTTGATTCTTTTCTAATTCAGGATAAACTGGTTTCATAATATCGACTACTGTATCGACTAATTTATACATAAATGGTTCATCGAAACCTAAATGTTTTCCAACTCGGGCAGCACGTCTTAAAAGACGACGAATTATATAACCACGACCCGCATTATCAAAACTTGCTCCATCGTTTATCGCAAAAGTAACCGTTCTAATATGATCAGCAATTATTTTAAATTCAGATTGGCCATTATATAAAACACCACTCATATTTTCAATTGTTTTAATGATCGGTTGAAATAAATCAGTATCGAAGTTACTATCTACACCTTGGAAGATACAACACCATCTTTCAAGTCCTGCTCCAGTATCGATATTTTTATTTGGTAGTTCTTCATATTCTTCACGAGGAACTCCTTCTTTTGAATTATATTGACTGAAAACATTATTCCAAATTTCTACATAACGCTCTTGATCAATATCTTTTTTAAATTTTTCTAAAGCATCATGATCAGGATCGTATTCTTCTCCCCTATCATAAAATATTTCCGAATCAGGTCCACATGGTCCTTCTCCGATTTCCCAATAGTTTTCTGCTAGTTTAACAATATGAGATGAAGAAAGACCAACGCCACACCAATATCTAATCGCCTCATCATCAGTAGGATATACAGTGACATAAATTTTCTCTTTAGGAATATCAAACCACTCAGGACTAGTTAAAAGCTCAAAAGCAAACTCGATTGCTTCTTTTTTGAAATAATCACCAATAGAAAAATTACCCATCATTTCAAAAAAAGTTTGATGACGTTTAGTAATACCAACATTTTCTATATCGTTAGTACGAATACATTTTTGGATATTAGTAAGACGACGAGAATCAGGAGTACGACTACCATCAAAGAATTTCTTTAAAGGTGTAACACCCGCATTAATCCATAAAAGACTATCATCATCTATAGGTACCAAAGGGGCACTCTCTACTATTTTATGACCTTTACTTTCGAAAAAAGAAAGCCACATCTTACGTATTTCATAATGAGTAAGTTTTTTCATTTTATTACCTCCCTAGCAATTTTTTCTCCTTCTAATTTTAATTCATCTAGCTTATCATTTAAAACTATATAATCAACATCAGTATAATTATCTAAAGCAGTTTCAGTTACATGATGTTGTTGTTTAGCTGTAAGTTCTTCGTTTTCAAAATTAATTCTTTTAATCAAAATACTTGTAGCATCAGGATGTTTTTCTTTTACAAATTTATATTCAAGTGGTAATCTAACATCAGTTACAATGGCAATATCATAGAAATTATCTAAAACTTCCATATCTTCGACAAGTCTTGTGACAAAGAAATAATCTTTGCCCATTTTTTCACGAATTACACCTGTTCCAAGTTCTTGAAGTAATTGTCTTGGTTTAGTCTCTTCACGTCCATCCCAACCAAAATAATCTATCGCGAAATGTTTTATATATTTAGAAATTTGCATTATACATACTTTATGTCCATGTCGCTCATAATATTCCTTCATGAAATTACCTAAAGTATCTTTACCATTTCTAGCTTTACCACCAATTAAAATTATTTTCATAAAAGACCTCCTCACAAATAAAAGACCATTATTAGGAGGGCAAAAGCCCGGTACCATCCTAAAATTGGTCTTAATTTTTATAACGGTATCCCGAAAAACTCAAGAAGTAGCTTCTTAAAGTTTAATTTATTAGTTCCCACCATTCCTAACTCTCTTTAAAATTAAAATCTTTAATACTCATCTTCTCTCAACGTTTTTTAATTATCAGTAATTTTTTGCATAACATTAAGTTTCTCATCAACAAAAAGTAAAACTACTTTTAAAGATGCGATAACAGGTGTTGCCACAATCATCCCTACTATACCAAAAAAATGTTCAAAAATCAATAGGCCAATCATAATTGTTACAGGATGAAGTTTCATTGTATGCCCCATAATAATTGGTTGATAGAAATTATTTTCAAGTATTTGAACTACGATAATAGAAATCAAAGCACATATTCCTGTCATAGGGGAAATCGTAAATCCAACTATAACCGCTGGTGCTCCACCTATATAAGGTCCAAAATATGGGATAATATCAGTAATCGCACAAATAAAGGCGAAGATCAAAGGTGCTTTAAGTCCCGCGAGAGTAAGACCAATAGTTTGCGTTAAAAAGACTAAAAGCATTACAAGAAATACTCCTTGAACATAACTACGAAGTGATTTATTAATTCTTTCGATTAAGTCTTTAGAATTCTTTTCCCAATTTTTTGGAATAATTTTTAAAAATATCGGATAAAGTTTATCAAAATCATATAATAAATAAAAACCAATCATAATAGCAAGGAAAAACAAAAATCCTCCACTAATACAAGACTTAGTAATAGCAATCAAAGTACTAGGTAAATCTTTAGTAATATTAACGCCAAAATTTTCGATACTAGAAAGAATTTGATTTTTAGTACTACTTAAATTTAAAGATGTATTCGCAGAAAAGTTTTCGAATATTTTAGAAACAAATCCTTTCATATCTCCCATAATCCGAGGAATTTCTACAATAAATTCTTTTACTTGATCGATAAAACTAGGCATAAGTAAAAAAGCCAAAAGGAAAAGTCCACCAAAAATACCAATATATACTATAAGACACCCAACAAGTCTTGGTACTTTTTTATCTTGTAAAAACTTAACCATCGGATCGAAAAGCCAAGCGATGACAAGTCCCAAAAATAAAGGTGAAATAACAATTAAGACTTTTCTAATAAAATCAAGTAAATCCCACGCTATAAATAAATTTGTAACTAAAACTATTAAAAGTATTACAGAAATAATAAATCCAACTCTAAGTATTTTAGTAGAAAGTGATAATACTTCATTAACTTTTTTAGTATCGATACCAGTATTCTTTTTCATAAACCCTACCTCTATTCTTATAAGAATATTATAACATGTTTATTTTAATAAGTAAAAATATTTTAAAAAGTATCTATTTTATTATATAATATATTTGGTGATATTTATGTATTCAATTAATAAAGAATATACTAATACTATTATTATAAAAAATTCAAAATTTATAACTGTTTTATTACCTTTTACTAATATAGATGAGTTTAGTAATTTAATCGATAATATTAAAATAAAATATCCTAAAGCTACTCACTATTGTTATGCTTATATTTTAGGAAATGTAAAAAAAGCCAGTGATGATAAAGAACCCAGTAATACGGCAGGAAGACCAATCCTTCATGTCTTAGAAGAAAATAATCTAAATCATGTTTTATGTGTAGTAATAAGATATTTTGGCGGTATAAAATTAGGTGTAGGAGGCCTTACTCGTGCTTATACAAAATCAGTTGTCGAAGCTTTAAAAAATATTACTTTACAAAAGCTAGAAAAAGGTAACATCATAGAAATTACTTTTCCCTATGATGATAGTATCAAATATGAAAACTTATTTAAAGATAATATTATTTTAGATAAAATTTATCAAGAAAAAATCACATTTAAAGTATTTATTAAAGAAAATGACTTATATAAATTAAATAATTTAGATTATAAAACTATTCAAGAAAATATATACAAGTAAAAAAAGAAGTTAATTATTTTTTTAACTTCTTTTTTACTTTACTTAATTCTTCTTTTAAAGTTAAATATTTTTCATCAAAGATATGATTAGAAATAGTGTTTAAATAAAGATCTACATCTTGATAATTAACTCCTGCTACTAAACATTTTTTAGAAACTAAAGTCTCAGTTTTTAAATCTAAATACCATTCGATAGGTTTTTCTTCTAACCATACATATTCTTCATTTTTATATTTTTTCCCATTAGATAAAGTAACTACTTCGTCTTCATTATTTACTTCTACTCTAAGATATTTTTTATTATCTAAAAGATATTCATCACACTTTTTTTCTTCATAGAAATTTCTTAGACCATTGACTATAAATTGCTTATTACTTTTAGTTAATTCTTTATTTTTATATGATTTATCTAACATTAAAACGATATCATCACTTGGAACATCTTGATAAATATTTCCATATTCTATTACTTGATTATTATAAGAATCTCTTTTCATTTTTATTATATAATCAGGATCTACTTCATCAAGTGGTAAAACAGGTCTAATTCCAATATTAGAAATTGTATCTTCCCTACTATCTTCAATATTAATATTTTTACCTTCTCTATTTATAAAAGAAACACTATCACTTTTAATCCAATAAGAAGTATATCTAGTTTTTAAAGAATTATCTTCATCCATACAAATTTCATCACTAACTAATGCCCCTGTTACAATTGCTAGATCAGTAGCAATAGCTTTTACTCTCCTCTTTTTTACAACCGAAGACTTTACTGAGTTAAAGTTATTCTTCTTCATTAAATCCAATTTGTTCATTAAAAATATACCCTCCTAATTAGATTTTAACACAGAACAAAAGAAAACTCCATCTTTCGATGAAGTTTTATCTTATTTAATGGTATAATACTATTTAAGAGGTGTTTTTATGAAATTTAAAATAAATAATAAAATAGAGTTTGTTTTTGATAGCAATGATAAAAAATATAATGATTTAATAACATATTTTAAAAATAATTATTTAAACATTATGGATTTCTTTGGAATTAAAAATCTAAAAAAACCACTTATTATAAGAATCAATGATAATTATGATGATTTTAAAAAGCAATGCGCCATCAATAATAATATACAAATAGATGAAGTTCCTTTTTATGCTATTGGATATGCTAAAGACGACAAGGAAGATAGTATTAGTTATATAAATCATCTATCTTTAAAAGAAGTTAAAAAAATAGATTATTTTAAAGATAAAACAGAAGATGATTTTAATAAAGGTATTATGCATGAATTTGTACATATTTGTCATTTTCAAATGTGCAATTACGATTTTAAAGGAGAAGAATGGATAAGTGAAGGAATTGCTACATATCTTTCAAAACAATATGAGAATGCAACTTTCACTGCTTCTATTACTGATATAAAAAATCATAAAACTATTGAATATCACAATTATAGAGCTTTATTTGATATATTAATGAATACTTATTCCCACGATGAAATTATCAATATTTTAAAAGGTAATTATTCTAAGACTTTAATAGATCAAATTTTATCATAAAACTAAAAAAGAATGAATAAAGAATCATTCTTTTTATAAAATTTAATTATTAACAATTTCTGATTCATATAACATTTTATATTCATTACAGTTTTTAAGTAATTCTTCATGACTACCTTCAGCAAGTATATTTCCACCCTCTAAATATAAAATCCTATCTGCATTAATAATAGTAGAAAGTCTATGTGCTATGATCAAAATAGTATATTCACTTTTTATATTATCAATAGCGTCTTGTATTTCTTTTTGAGTTTCATTATCTAAAGCACTAGTTGCTTCATCAAATAAAATTATTTCAGTTCTTTGAATAAGTGCACGGGCAATAGCCATTCTCTGTTTTTGTCCTCCGCTTAGATTAACTCCACCTTCTCCAATAATTGTATCATATCCATCCGGTAGGGTTTCTATAAATTTATCTAAACAGACAGCACGACATGCTTCTTCAATATCTTCATCGGTAACATCATTTTTAACAAGTCTAAAATTATCTATTATACTAAGATTAAATATATATGGATTCTGACTAATGACAGTAATATTACCTCTAATAGACTCTTTATCTAAATCATTAATATTAACTCCATCTATTAATATTTCTCCTTTATCTATATCATACATTTTACAAAGCAAATTGAATATTGTACTCTTACCTTCTCCAGTTTTCCCAACAAAAGCAACTGTTTCATTAGCTTTAACCTTAAAACTAAGATTAGAAAGTACTGGCACTTTATCATAAGTAAAAGAAACTTTTTTAAATTGAAAATCACCTTCAACTTTCTCTAAATGTACTTTTCCAAATTTCTCTTTACTAAATTTAGAACTATTTATAATAGCATATATCCTACTACTTGATAAATTAAAATCTTTTATTTTTTCAAGTAAATTACCAACTATAGTTGCAAAAAAATACAATCTCGAAAAATAATTATATAAAACAAGTGCTAAAGCAACTTCAAGTCCTCTATTTATAATCATATAAACAAGTAACATTATAATAGCCATTTCACTAAAATAATATCACTCCAGCTAACTAGAGAGTCAAGAAAAAAACAGATTTATTTTAAAATCCATTCTTTTAAATAGTTTTGATTCATGATATTACATCTATATCAACTAATTTATCATCATCAAAAATAAGTTTAAATGTAAGCAAATAACTAGATCCTCCATCAAATAATATTTTATCTTTATACTTTATATATTCCAAAAACTTTATATCACACCACTTCTTAAGAAGAAACATAATAGAAGTATTATGGGATACAATTGCAATATTACACCCTTTATATTTATCAATTACTTTTTTAATAGCTTTATTCATCCTATCTCGTACTTCTTTTTGACTTTCACCATTACCTATTTTATAATTATCTTTGTTAAATTGTAATTCTTCAAAATTATTAGGTAACTCATCCCAAGAATCAATACCATGAATTCTTTCATTAAATCCACTCATTACCTGAACTTCTAAATTACACCTATCAGCAATATACTTAGCAGTACCAATTGCTCTAGCATAACTACTTGAAATAACTACATCTATATTATCAAATTCTTTTTTTTTACTATGTTGATAAGCAAGTTTTTCTCCCTCAATTGATAAAATATTTTTTTCATTTTGTAAAAGTATAGACTCATCATTAGATACATGATTAACTTTCAAAGTTTTAGAATGTCTCATCAAATACACAATTGTTTTCACTAAAAAACACCATCCTTTAAAGTTTCTTAGACATCAATAAATATAAAATTATATGTATTTATATTTTTTTCATCCTTATTAATTCTTTTTCTCTTAAATACAATCTACAATTATGACCTTCAACAACATTTTTTTCAAGTTCTTTTTTAAATCCGAATTTAGCATATATATGACGAGCAATATCATTATCATCATTAACAGCTATAGTGAATTCACTAAAACCATCTTTTTCTAAAGCAGAAATAACATATTTTAAAAATCTCTGTCCATATCCTTTATTTTGATAATCAGGTCTAACACGAAAAGCTTCTAAAGACGCCCTCACATGTGGAATAGTTTCATTTTTATAATTTTGATTAATATAATTAACGGTAATATCTCCAAGAATATGTCCTTTATCTTCCATTATAAAAATATCTATCTCACCATTACTAAGTTGTGTAAATCTTCTCTTATAAAATTTTTCATAAATTTTTTCATTTAATAATTCTTTATATTTATATAATTCTTCTTTTTCTAATTTTCTAAATTCCATAATACAACTCCCAGTATTATTATACAAAAAATTAAAAAAGAAAAAAAGACCATAAAAATTATTTTTATTATCTATGTTAATTTTTAATTATACTATTTATAAACAATGATAATAATTCTTTTACAATAAATTTGTAAAATTTATATATTATGTTTAGAATATTAGTAAATATTTATATTTTTTGATATATTATTTTTAGGAGTGATTTTAATAGATAATATCGAGTTAGTAGATATTGTAAACAATAATGGAGATTATACAGGAGAAGTATTGGATAGAAATACAGTTAGAGATTTAAAATTAAAACATTGGGAAGTATTAGTATTTATTATTAATAGTAAAGGTCAAATGTTACTTCAAAAAAAGAAGCACTAATAAAAAATATAATCCTAATAAACTTGCACCTCTTGCAGGAGGAGTAATTCATGGAGAAAGTATAGAAGATGCTACTTTAAGAGAAGTAAAAGAAGAACTTGGTATTGATTCTATATATAAATTAATTTGTATAAATGAAAATTTTATTAAAAATAAAAATACCCAAAGTATAGAATTT
Source organism: uncultured Bacilli bacterium (assembly GCA_947627375.1). Lineage (GTDB taxonomy): Bacteria > Bacillota_I > Bacilli_A > RF39 > UBA660 > CANRDQ01. Next base: position 14,542 of record CANQVR010000023.1, read on the forward strand.
ATATATCATACTGTAATAAATGATATTAATAAAATAAAATCTGTTGAGAATAAGAATCAAGAATTTATAGTTGTAAATATTAGTGATATAGATAATTATAATTTGAAGCCTAATACATTAAAAGGGGTTATAAAAAATAAAAGTGATAGTATTGTTTATAACGTTAATTACGAATAAATTGGCTATCACAAATAACAAAAAAAGACTAAGATTTTTGGTTTTAAGTCATCTTAGTCTTATATTTTAATTATTTTTTAGCATTCAGTACAGCTTGAGCTGCAATTTAAAATTCTAATAGTTTTTTAAGATTTTTATCTTTTATGCTGTATTTAAAATATATAGTTTTTTCTCTATTATATGCATATCTCCAACCCACATCTTCTGATGAATCATGTTTTCCATAATCGATTATAAAGTATACATTATCATCAACTACATTTCCTTTATATACTTGTATTGATGTTTCATCACTATCTTCCATTTCATATTTATTTGCAAGATCAGCTACGCTTATAATATTTTCTTCTTTGTTATCATTTTTATATACTATGTTTTTAGAAGATATATATACTTCATCTCTACTAAATTCAGCAGGTTCTTCATCAAGTATTTCAACGTCTTCTGTTTCTATTTTTTTACTATCAAGTTCATAAGTATATTTTTTTAATTCTTGTATTAAGTTAGCACTACCATCTCTATATCCAATATATATTTCTAATTTATCATCACTACAGTCCATTCTTTCAACATCTAAAACTGTGACAGAATCTGCATATTCAAAATCAGTTGCGCTAACAGACATTAATTCTCCTTGATCTTCATTATCTTTGATAGAACCTATTACTAAACTTTTTCTATCTGAATTATCAGAATAATATACTACATCATCTTTTACTCCATTTATTTTTGCTTTTTCTTTGATAATTTTATATTCATCATCCGCTGAATCTATCATGAATATTCCACCGCTATATCTATCCGCAAGTCCATAGATATATCTATTTTTAACAATATCACTTATAAAACCATTACCTATTTCTTTTTTATTTTTTCCATCTAAATCAACAGAAAATATTTCTCTATCATTTTCAGCATCATCTATTGTGTTAGATGTATATATTTTATTGTTACTTATTACAAGTTCATTACTACCTGTATCTTTCAAAACAACATTTTCTTTTCCTTTACTATCCACCTTTACTAATTCATTAACTGCATCAGGTAAATCGTTAGGAGTACCTAAATAAGCTTTTGGATCTCTACTATCTTTATTTAACTTCCAATAATATATATCGTTATCATAAGAAACAAAACTTCCTACTTTACTACTTGTAACCTTTTCTGGTTCTTTCTTTTTAACTTCCTTTTTTTCAGTTTTCCCACATCCTACTACTAATAAACTAATAATAAGAATTAAAAATAATTTAAAATACCTTTTCATAACAAAATCTCCTTACACTCATTCTTATACAATAAATTATACTTTAAATCACAAAAAAATACAACAAATATAATTAACGACATATACATTTCTTGGTAAGCATGACTTTTTAGCGTTTAGTACAGCTTGTACCACAGTCAAGTTCGAAATGCAATTGATATTTAAACATAAATCTTCTTTGAAGACTTACTTCACTAATAACATACAAATTAATTATATCATAATTACCAATTAACAAAAATACCTAATCTCTTAAAAGAAATTAGGTAGATTGACTTAAGGCTTCGTAAGTTTCTTAAATACTAATCAATAATATTATATGAATTATCAGTATTATTTATACATTAGGATATCCCATGATTTTTAAAATTATTCTAGCATCTATTGATTTAATAGATTCATTTAACTTATCAAACTCTTTATTAATCAAATTTATTAAATCATTGTAATCTTGTTCATTTAAGAATTTTTCCATGCTTCTAATTAACATATATAAATTAGTTGAATTGTTATTAATTTTATATGTGTTATCTATTAAGCTAAAAGTCATAAAAAATTTACTATGAAAAGAAAATAATCTATCAGAATGAGCACAAATATTTCTTGCTAATGTCATATTAATAAGAATTTGTTTTAATAATTTTGGTGATACATTAAATTTTTTAGCTATTTCATTTCTATCTGATTGTTTTAATAATCCATACCATCTACTTATTTGTCCGAAAGATAATATTTTAATTGCAACAAATGGAGGTATAAAACCATAAGTTTGATCATAATGCGTAATAGCTGGGTGCTTACCTTTATTTTTATCTATTTCTATATTGATAGAATCAATTACATCATTTATATCATCTTCATTTGCTAATTCATCAAAATTTATTTTGTTAAGATAATCTTTAATCCCATAATTCTTAGCGACGATATTTCCCATCACACCTCTTATTTTTAATTCAAATTCTAAAGCATACTTTAAAAATATAACTCTTATATTTTTATCAAAATCATATAAAGAATATATTTCATTAAAATGAACATTTTCAAAATATGTATTATCATCCTTTTTGAATACATATTTATATGTGTTAATAACAGAATAATACGAATAATTATCTATGATATTTAAAGCTATATTCTCATCATCAATTATTACATTTTTATTTTTTAAATGTTCCAATAATTCTTCATTATGTTTATATTCTTTCATATAATATTTCCCATAAATAAAAATTGACTCAGGGCTTCATAAGTTTCCTGAGTACCAATCAATATAAATTATATCACAAATAGACTATTAGATCAATAAATTCTATCAGTTTTTTTCAAAATATTTATTATTTTAAATCACATTAAAAAATATAATTAATATGCTCTTAATTCAATCAAATCTTTATCACTTTCAAGTTCTTCTAACCACATTAACATATAAATAATATCTACTGGATCTTTATAGTCATATTAGCTATCGCAAATAACAAAAAAAGACTAAGATATCAACTTAATAAATCATCTTAGTCTTATGTATTATTACTTTTTAGCGTTTAGTACAGCTTGTATTGTAATCAGGTTAGGACAGCAACTATTCAATTCAACTTAGATGACAAATTATATTATAATATATAAATCCATTGTATCATAAAAGCCTAGTTATTAAAACTAGACTTTGAATGACTTAGAGCTTCTAAAGTTTTCTAAGTACCACTCACATTTATTATATGTTGTTTAATAAACTTTATTCATAGGAAACCCCATAATATTCAAAATATCTTTAATGGATATAGAAGATAATTTTGACTCTAGTTTTTTTATTTCTGTTAAAAATTCATTTTTGAATGTATCGTAATCGTCTTTCAAGAAATATTTCATAGAAATCATAATCATATATAAATTAGTTTCATTATAATTTTTTACATAGTTCTTATCTATTTCTTTAAAACTTAAATACGCTTTATTTCGAAAACAATATAGCCTATCATTATGTGCACTTATGTTTCGTACCATAGTTAAATTTTTAAGAATCTGTTTCAATAATTTATCAGATATTTTAAATTTTTTAGCTATTGCCTGTCTATCACTTTGTTTTAGCAAACCATAATATCTACTAACTACGCCTAAAGTTAAAATTTTAGTTAAAACAAAAGGAGGAACAAAACCATATTTATCTTTGTAATGCTTTATTGCCGAATGAACTTTGTAATCTTCTTCTATCTCGTTATTTATTTTTTCAATTAATCTCTTTTTAATATCTAAATTGAATTTATCATCTAAATTGTTTTCATTTAAGTAGTTCTCAATACCATACACTTTAGATATTTGATTTGCCATCAATGCTTTTATTTGCATTTCTATTTCAAGAGTATATTTTAAAAATAAATACTTAATATTTTTATCAAATTCATATAGAGCATACATCTCATCAAAAGTCACATTATCTTTATAATTACCATCTGAATTTTTAAAAATCATTTTATAACTATTAATAATGGAATAATAAGTATATTTTTCTATTTTTTCTAATGTATCTTTTTTGTTGGTGATTTTTACATTTTTAGAAATTAAGTGTTTAATCAAGTCTTCATTGGTTTTGTACTCTTTCATAATTATCCCCCTATAAATAAAATGACTCAGGGCTTCAAAAGTTTCCTGAGTACCACTCGATATAAATATAACATATTTTTTATATAAATGCAACATATTTTTAATATTCATTAAATAAAATTGTAAGTTCCCACTATTTTTATATAGTGCAGTTAGTCTTAGAATCTGTCAAGGGCGAGACTTTA
>CANQVR010000024.1 GCA_947627375.1 uncultured Bacilli bacterium
ATATAGATTATAAATTAAATAAAATTACTGTTAAAAAATATATAGATTTCCTAGATACTAAAGATGATTTAAGATTAAAAACAGGAAAAAAGATAAAAAAAATAGATGGAAATATTGAGTTTAAAAATGTTTCATTTAGTTATCATAAGGATTCTAAACAAATAATTGATAATCTATCCTTAAAGATAAAATCTAATTCTTCTGTTGCTATAGTAGGTGAGAGTGGATCTGGAAAATCTACTATTATAAAATTAATAATTGGACTTATTAAATATGAACAAGGTAAAATTTTAATAGATAACAATGAATTATCTAAATTAAATCTAAATTCTTTATATGATAATATTAGTTATGTTTCTCAAGATTCACCTATATTTGATGGAACGTTAAGAGAAAATCTAGTATTTGATAAGAAAATATCTGATGAAGAAATTATAAAAATATTAAAATTAGTAAAGTTAGAAAAGTTTTATAGTAGATTAAAAGATGGATTGGATACAGAACTTGGAGAAAAAGGAATACGTATGTCTGGAGGAGAAAGACAAAGAGTAGCGCTAGCAAGACTTTTCTTTGAAAATTCAAAGATAGTTATTCTAGATGAAGCTACTAGTGCAATGGACAATATTACAGAAAAAAATGTTATGAATAATATTGTTAGAAATTTAAAGAATAAAACTTTAATTATAATTGCTCACAGACTAGAAACAATAAAAGATGTTGATAATATTTATGTATTAGTTGATGGTGTTATAAAAGAAAAGGGTAAATATAAAGAATTATTAAACAAAAATGGATACTTTGCTAAATTATATAAATCAATAAAATAATAACTTAACAAAGATAAATGGTTAAGTAAGAATAATTAGTTTAGAAGTTATCAAAACGAAATAATAAGTTTTAAAACTTCTTTTTTAATAGTAATAGTATTTACTAAAATAAATATATGTTAATAAATTAGATAGAATAATTAGAAAACAATATTGAGAATAAAGATATTAAAGTGAAGATAAAGTTTTGACAAATAGTTAATTTTGTGCTATAATATTACATGAAAGTGAGGGATAGTCATGTGGGTAATTATTCAAAGTTATAAGACTTTAGACAAATTAAGAACAAACAGAAATGAATCAAGATTTTTGTGTTTTTAGTGTGAATAATTGCTTACATATTTTATATATAAATAATTGTTCCACTAATATAGTGGTTTTTTTTGTACACTTTTATCTTGATTTTAATTGTTATTATCTTAAGAAGAAGTGTTTTTATATACTTTAAAACAAATAATTTATGAAAGAAATGAAGGAGATAATTTATGAATATTAAAATATATAAAGTAAATTCTAATTCTTTGCTTAATCAAAAACTATTAAAGTTTGTTGAAAATAGTTCATGGACTGATACTAAAAATCATACAGCAAAAATGATTCGTGAAAATAATTTTGATAAGTGGGAATCTATGTTTGTTGCAATGGACAATGATAAAATAATTGGTCATGCATCTTTTATGAAAACGGATTATTATTCTTTGCCAGATGTTTTTCCATGGATTTCAACTGTTTTTGTTACTGAAGAATATAGAGGAATGAAAATAAGTGGTATGATGATAGATTTTATAAATCAATATGCTAAAGAACTTGGTTTTAAAGAAACATATATTCCATCTGAACATTTTGGTATTTATGAAAAATATGGATATAAATATATTAAAGATATTATTAATTATGGTGGAGAAAAGGATCACTTATTTTCAAAAAAATTATAATTGATAGGAGTTGATATTATGTTAGAAAAGAATATACCTGATAAAAATATATTTATGATGTGTGAAAAATTAAACAAAAATGCTCTTACTAAATTACCAGATGGATTTTATATAAGACACCCTAGAGAAGATGAAATAGATCTTTGGTGTTATTTTCCATTTGATAGTAAGGAAGAACAATTGAAAAACTATGATTATATGCTAGATTATTTTAATAAAGTTTACGATAAAGATTTATTTTTAAAAACTTGTTTATTTGTTTGTGAGGAAAAAACTGATAAACCTGTTTGTACTTGTTTTATTTGGAAGTCTTATGATAAAATTAATACTATTCATTGGTTTAAAACTTTGAAAGAATATGAAGGAAAGGGTATTGGTAGAGCATTATTATCTGCAATTATGTCATCTTTAGATGATAAAGATTTTCCAATATATTTACATACTCAACCTAGTAGTTTTAGAGCAATAGGAATGTATTCATCTTTTGGATTTAAAATTGTTACTAATGAGAAAATAGGATATAGAAAAAATGAGTATAAAGAATCTTTACCAATACTTAAATATTTTATGAGAGAAAAGGATTATAAAAAATTAGAGTTTGTAAAAGCAGATAAAATTTTTGATGAAAGTGCAAAAAGTTCTAAAATTAGTCAATTTTAAAACAATACATATAAATTTTTCATTTTAATATTTAATAAACTAATAAAGTTTGATATACTTAAAATAGGAGGCTAACTATGGAAAATATAATAATAAGAAATATAAAAGAAGAAGATATACCATCAATTATAAATATACAAATTAAAGGATGGCAAGAGGCTTATAAGAATATAGTAGATCCATCATTTTTAAATAATATGGACAACGATTCCGAAAGAAAGATTAAACGTATGCAAGAAACTTATATGGATAGTGGATTTGTTGTTGCTGAATTGAATAACGAAATAGTTGGATATTGTAGGTATAGATATGATAATGAAAGATCTTTAGAATTAGAAAATGTTGATTGTGAAATATGTGCTATTTATGTAAAACCAGAATTAAAAGGAAAAGGTATTGGTACTAAATTATTTGAATATGTAAAAAACGATCTTAAAAGTAAAAATAAAGAATCAATGTTTTTATGGTGTTTAAAAGATAATGAAAAATCTAAAAACTTCTATGCTAAAATGGGTGGAAAGATTATTTCTGAACAAGAAGTACAAATAGGTGATAGAAATTATTTAGAAGTATGTTTTGTTTATGATATTTCTAAAAATAAGTTTAAACATGAGGAAAATAATCGTGAAATTAACATAAAAAACTATGGAATTCATAGATAAAAATGTGTTCAACAATTTATGCTATTATTTTATTTAGTACCTTAGATGTTTATTGTACAAATGAATAAAACTTTAATAAATAATTAAGTAAAATGAAAAACGATTTTGTTCACAAAAAGCAAAAATCCAAAAGAAACTTCGTAACTAATGGATTTTTGAGATAACTAACTTTTTACACAAGTTAGTAACACACTACGATATTGGCAGAGCCAATAACGAGTGTGCAAAGGGGAATCCCCTTTTGAAACCCCATAAGCAATATATTACAAACTAACGTAAGTAATATATTGCCTTTTTTATTTCAACTTACGTTTTCATAAAAAAGAAAAAGACTATCGCCACTTTCATTGAAACAAGTTTCAACAAAACGTGCCTCGTCTTTTTAATGAAAATAACCTAATTGCAATTTGCAAAAAGGTTATTTTCTTATCTTCGGTATCATTTTAATTACTTCTTTATTTTCTCTATCTGTTAATATATATAATGCAATTAATACTATTGTTGAAGCACTATATACAAGTAATAGTGCTATATAATTTTTTGAAAAGAAACTTTCAAAAAATGCTATTGGACATAATATTATTCCTAGACTTGCAATCCAAAGAGTTATCTTATCTCCATATTTCCTAGATAATTGTTTTTGTGGATTGTAATCTATTTCTTTAGACCATGTTCTTCCGGGAATTGACCATTTCTTTGCAAATATTGCGTCTCCAAAGCAAGTTAATGAAACTAAAAACCAACCTACTGATATAAACTTACTCGGTAGAAATGGTAATATAATAACCATAATAGTAGAAAATATTTCTCCAATTATTTGTGTTTTATTAAAAAACATTCTTATTTTTTGCATTTTTCTTCTCCTCCTTAAATCTAACTTCATCTAATATATTTAAAATTAGTCTATTAGTTTCATTTTGATATTCTAAATCTTGTATTGTGTCAATTAGTTTGTCTGACTTTTCTTGATTTATGTTTTTATTACTTATTTCTTTATTTAGTGATTCTATAATAACCTCATTATTTTTTATGCTTGAATGAGCCATAAGCCAAGCATTATCTAATTCATTTCCTTTAAGATGTTTATAATAATTTTCAATAAAAGGATTTAAAGGAGTATGTTCAGATCCTAAACCTACCATTTGTAGCATATCATTATAATTTAAATCAATATGTTTACTTAAACGTCTTAAAATCTTTGGATTAGGAACTTCACGTTCTCCTGATTCTATTTTTGACATTTCAGCATTACTAATATGTACTAATTTAGCAAGTTGTCTTTGAGAAAGACCTTTTTCTTCTCTTGCTTTTGCTATTTCTTCTCCTATTTTCTTTTTAGGCATAATACTTCACCTCACGATTTAATTATAACACTTATGTTACCTAAAATCAACAAAAATGATAAAATTGTTAATTTTAGTATTGACAATTACGTAATTATTAGGTATAGTAATTGTGTTAACACAAGTTAACGTTTGAAAATTAATGTTAACAGAAAGGAGGGGAAATATGGATGAGAAATAACAACTTTGAGATACCAGATAAGATATGGTTGGACAAAAGGATTCCAACAGAAGCTAAATATATTTATGGATATATCAACACTAAAGGTTACAACAGATTCATAATAGATATAAATATAGGGGAACTTCAAAAGTATATCAAAATAAAAAATAAAGGATTAAGGAAAAATCTTGAAAGATTAGAACAATTAAAATACCTAATATATAAAGAATATTCAAATGGTATGTACACAATTAAACTTAACTAAATAGCAAAAAGCGTTAGTTAAGAAAGTGCAGTAAGGTATTATAAGACTTATGTTAGCACAAATCTTATAGAAATATAAGATATAGTTTGAGATAAGATATATTTCAAAGAACTATTAAGAAAAAATATATATGTTATTTCAAACAACAATCCGTGGGGTTAGGATTTAAAATAACACCTCAGGGGCTTTACGCTCTTTTTTTAGTGTGTGAAAGGAGGAACAATAATGAGAGAACTTACAAAAGATGAAATAAAGAAAAATCACGTTAATAGTATAAATTTATATTATATACTTGATTATTTAAAAAAGAATTTAGATATTGATAAATTTAAATTGTATGTAGATAAGAACAATATAAAAGTCATAGATAAAGATGATAATGTATTGTTTTTTTCTTATGATAAACAAAAAAAGCAAGTAGTATATTCTGATGAATTAAATCCTAGTAAGGGAGATAAAGAATTAAGTTTATGAAATATGCACTTGTCCCATTAAAAGACTTAAAGGATTTAGATCTTAATTCTACTGATAAGTTAGTAATGGGTATGATAATATCTTTAACAATGAACAGAAAAGAATGTACAGCAAGTAATAAGTTTTTATCACAACAAATACAAGTATCTAAAAGAACTATAACAAAAGCACTATCAAAATTAAAGAGTAAAAAACTAATAACTATAAAATACGATAATCAGCAAAGAAAAATAATATCAAATATAGTATGGAAAGATAATTCTATGGGTATGGAATAATACTTCTATATGTATAGAAAAATAATTCTACACCCTATGGAACTATACTTCTACCATAAAATAAAGAATAAAATAAAAAGAAATAAAATATTAAATTAAAATATATTTAAATAATTTAAATAATTTAAATACAAAGGAGGTTTTAAATGTATGAAAATATAAACTATAACGAAATAATCATTTCAGGAATTATTAATAATATCACAGATACTAATGATTTATATATTAAATTTGGTATAACGTCTATAAAATATACCACTACTAAAAACAATAAAGTATATATTAGTTTAAATATAAAAAGGAATCTTTATGAAATATATAAAGATCTTTTTTATAAAGGAAATAAAATATTTATAAAAGGGTATCTTAACTCTTATGTAGATATGAACAAAGATATAAAAAGTTTTATATCAGTTACAGATATTTCTAATAATCCTAATGATATTATAAAAGGAAGAAAAACACCATATATAAGATATGATCCTGATGGAGTGATGGTTTGGAATAACAAAAGATGTGAAATTATTCCACCAACAGAAGAAGAAAGACAAGAAATGGAAGATTTATTAAATGTATTCAAATAATAAAATAACGGAAAGGAATTGAGATTAGTTATGAGAGATTATTATTAAAAAAAATAAAAGAGAGGGGGGAAATTTATATGAGAGAAGATGATAAAGATGTAAATAATTTAACACAATTAGAAATAGATAATATAATTGATGAGTCTATTAATTTATCTATTATTTCAAGATTGTTAAAACTAAATTTAATCAATGAAAAACAATTTTATATATTAAAAGAAAAAATAAAAAGTTTTTATTAAACACTTTAGAAAAGTTTAAAAATAGGTTATAATTTTTATGGAACGTGTGCAGTAAATGTTCTTTATAAAATTAAAATAAAAGAAATGGAGGTTATAAATGGCACAAGTTGAGATTATTGCTGCTAATCTCAAAAATAAGGAAAATAAAGTTTCCGTTAAAAATAAAAAGAAAAGAGTTTGTGCTTACGCAAGAGTAAGTACAGATAGTGAGGAACAATTAACAAGTTATAGTTCTCAAATTAAATATTATACTGAAAAAATAAAAGCTAATCCTGATTGGGAATTTGTAGGAATATATGCTGATGAGGGTATTTCTGGAACACAAGTTAAAAATAGAACTGAATTTCAAAGAATGATAGAAAATGCTTTAAATGGTAGAATAGATATGATAATAGCAAAATCAATATCAAGATTCGCAAGAAATACACTAGACACACTAAAAATTGTAAGAGAATTAAGAGAACACAATGTAGATGTATATTTTGAAAAAGAAAATATACATACATTAGAATTAGATAGTGAAATGTTTTTAACTCTTTATAGTGCATTTGCTCAAGCAGAAAGTGAATCTATTTCTCAAAATGTTAAATTAGGTTTAAAGGCCAAGATGAAACGTGGAGAATGTGTTGGTAAGGGAGAATGTTACGGATTTTCTTGGAATAAGGAAAAGCAAGAGTTTGAAATAAATGAAGAACAAGCTGAAGTTGTTAGAATGATTTTTAATTGGTATGTATCAGGTATAGGTTCTAGAAGAATAACCAATAAATTAAATGATATGAATATTCCAAGTTATAAAGGTGGAAGATGGGCACAAAGCACTATTACGAATATTTTACATCAAGAAAAATATGTTGGGGATTTACTTTCTCAAAAATATTACACCTCAAATCCCTTAACTCATAAAAAAGTAAGAAATTATGGAGAAAAAGAAAAATACTATGTAAAAAATCATCACAAGGGAATAATATCAAGAGATGTTTGGGATAAGTCACAAAGAATACTTGCCAAAAGAAGACAACAGTCTAAATTAACCAATAGAGAATATAAAAGTAGATATACAAGAAAGTATTCTTTCAGTAGTAAGATAAAATGTGCTTTTTGTGGAACAAATTATGTAAGAAGAATGACATCTAAAAATAAGTCAGAAGACAATTACAATATCTATTGGTGTTGTTATAAAAAAAAGGCAAATACAAAAGATTGTAAAGATTCAATATGGATTAGTGATAAATATTTAAAAGAGGCATTTGTTCTTTTATATAATTCTATTATTAAAAATAAGCATAAGACTAAAGAGTTATTACTTAATGCAATTAAAGATGTTGTTAAGGATAATGATTATAAGAAAAAGATAGATAGTCTTTATAGTGAAAAAGAAATATTAGATAAAAGAATGTCAAATTTAATTGATATGAAATTAGATGACTACGAGAATAAAGAGGCATATTATACAAAAGAGCAAGAGATAAATCGACAATTAAAAGATATAAAAGAAAAAATTAAGAACTATGAAGATTTAATTGATGAAAATAAAAATTTATCAAAACAAATCAAAAAGATTGAAGAATATTTTGAGGAACCTATTACTCTAAAAGAATTTAATAGAGAGGCGTTTGATAGTATGATAGATTGTATTTTAGTTGGAGATTATGATGAAAATGGTAATAAACTTCCTAGAGTAGCAAGATTTATATTAAAAACAGGGAACGAATTTAAATTTGAAATAGAGGATAAGAAATCAATAAAAAAAGAAGAAAACTTTATTGTGTCATTTGAACAAGAAAACGTGGTTTTCACATATCGCAGTAGAAGTACCTGGAGAAGAAACATCTAATGAGTGGTTAGAACCTGTAACAGATGAAGAATATGATAATTTATGAAAAATAAAAAAGTAATAATATTTATTATAATAGTAATTTTAGTTTTTATATTTTTATTATTCTTATTTGGAAATCAAAATAATAAGAAAGAAGAGAAACCAAAAGAGAAAACTATTAAAGAAACAAAAAAATTTACTTGGAAAAAAGATAGTTTAGAAAATCATAATATGAATAAAGATATTATAGATTCATTTAATGAGTCCATAAAAACTAAAGAGATAACTTCTAGTCTTATTATTAAAGATGGTGTTATAGTAAATGAATACTTTAAAGATGGTTATAATGAAAATAGTGTCTTTCCTATTCACTCATGTTCTAAAAGTATTACGGGAGCCTTAACAGGAATAGCTATTGATAAAGGTTATATTGATAATGTAGATGTTTTAATTTCTAATTATTTTGATGAAATAAAAAATGGAAATAATGACTTACAAAAACAAATTACGATAAAACATCTTTTAACTCATACTTCTGGGTTTATATCAACTGATACATCTATTTGGAATGATTGGCGAAGTTCTAGTAACTGGACTTCATATATGTTTAATAGTCCTATGCAAAATAATCCTGGAACTAGATTTAGATATTCTACTGGGAATACTCATGTTTTATCAGCTTTGTTAGAAAAAGCACTTAATGAAAATTTATTTGAATTTGGTAAAGAAAACTTATTTGATAAAATGGGTATGGATAGTATAAAATGCGAAACATCTCCTGAAGGAGTAACTGATGGTGGAAATGGTTATACTTTAACTGAATATGATTTTGCAAAACTTGGATTACTTTATCTTAATAATGGACTTTGGGAAGGAAAACAGTTAGTAAGTTCTACTTGGACTCACGAATCAACAAAAGTCCAAGTAGAAAGAGGACAATATACAGATTATGGTTACCAATGGTGGATAAGAGAAGTTGGAAATAATAATTATCATTGTTATTATGCTCAAGGCTTTGGTGGACAATTTTTATTTGTTGTACCGGATCAAAATTTAATAATTACTTTTACTAGTAACTATAATAGTGATGATTATTCTGATATGTTTTATAGTTATGTAAATGATATATCAAATTCGGTAATGCAAAGTTAAATAGTAATTTGTAAGGAGTTATAAAATGTCAATTGAAGAAGAAATATTTAAAAGAACTAAAATAGATTTTGCTAAAATATTGGAATATGGATTTAAAAAGGAAAATGATTTATATAAATATTCAAAAAATATTATGAATAATACTTTTAAAGTTGATATTGAAATAAATAATGATGGAATAGTTACAGGTAAAGTTTTTGATTTAAGTACAGGGTATGAATATACTAATTTTCGAATAGAAAATCTTACCGGTCCTTTTATTGGACAAGTAAGAGAGGAGTTTGAGGAAATATTAAAAGATATTAGAAATAAATGCTTTATAAAAAAACCTTTTATATCAGAACAAGCCAATAGAATATCTGAAAAAATAAAAATAAAGTATGGAGATGAACCATCATTTGAGTGGGAGAAGTTTCCTTTATATGCTGTTTTTAGAAATTCTCTTAGTAAAAAATGGTATGGTATTATGATGAATCTTGATAAAAGTAAAATAGATGTAAATGCTACTGGTGAAGTCGAGATAATTGATATAAAATTAGAACCAAATAAAATACAAAGATTACTCAAAGAAGAAGGATTTTATCCTGCATATCACATGAATAAAAAGAATTGGATTACAATTGTTTTAGATGATACTGTTCTTGATGAAGAGATAATGAATTTGATCGATGAAAGTTATTCTTATGCAGACTGTCAATTGCCATGAAACTGAAAGAGTTTTAAGTTCAAAAAAAACATCCTAATACTTCAGATATTAACTTATACATATTACTTAGTATGTTAGGAATCTGGATATGCCATTATAAGAAAAAGATTTAATTAAGAGATTTAAAGACTTTTGAAGTCTTTTTCTTTTTATATATTTTATTTATCTAGTTTAAAATTATTGACTAAACTAAACCGATTAGTTATAATATTGGTGTAATTAGTTGGGAGGTATTATGTTAAAAAAACACATTAGTGATGAGTTTATTATTGAAACTTCTGCAAGACTTGCTAATGAGGTCGGTTTAGAAAACTTATCTTTAAAGATGATTGCAAAAGAATTAGGTATTAAATCTCCATCTTTATATAATCATTTTGCTAGTTTAAATGATATAAAACTTGAAATTATGAATTATGGATGGAGAAATGTAGGGGAAAAGATGATAGATTCTATTTCTGGTGTTACTGGTTATGAAGCATTAAGAAATATGTGTCGTACGTATTATGAGTATGCAATAGAAAATAAAGGAGTCTTTACAGCTATGCTTTGGTATAATATGTATGACAATGAAGAAAATTTTGATGCTACAAAAAGATTACATGAGATAATTTTTCAAATAATGAGACCCTTAAATATTAGTGAAGAAAATATTAAACATAGTGTTAGATTAACTAGAGGTTTTTTAGAAGGTTTTTCTTTACTGGTTAATAATGAAGCTTTTGGAGATTCGTTATCAATTGATGAAAGTTTTGATTTATCAATGGAAATACTTATACATGGTGTAAAAAGTTTGGAAGAAAAGTAATATTAACATTAACCTCGTATACTAACACATAAATTAATAAAGAAAGGAGTAAAAAAAATGATAGATAAGTTCAGAGATTTATTAGCATCTTCATATGGTGTGAGTTTAAGTAATGTTTCAGATATTGTAATTCTTTTAATGGGAATAGTATTATTATTAATTTTAATAGTTTCTATCTTTGCTTTAGGAGTACAAATTTATTTGGCAATTAAATATCACAAATACAATAAAAAGAAAAATAGTTTAGATATGACAGGATGTGATGTTGCAAGAAAAATATTAGATGATAATGGACTTGAAAAAATAAAAGTTAAATCAA
Organism: uncultured Bacilli bacterium; assembly: GCA_947627375.1. Lineage (GTDB taxonomy): Bacteria > Bacillota_I > Bacilli_A > RF39 > UBA660 > CANRDQ01. Next base: position 11,232 of record CANQVR010000024.1, read on the forward strand.
GTGGTTCAATTCTTTTTGGTAATAGCTATAGTCATTTTTTTAAAAAGGTTAGATTAAGAAGATTAACTTGGAAAAAAGCTTCTGTAGCAAGTCTTGCAATGGCTGCTCAAAAATCTTCTCTTGCTATACTAGATAAAGAAAATGATCCTGATATGAAAACTAGAATAAAATTAACACCATTTATATATTTTGGACCATTATTATTTATTCCACTTATTATTGTGGGTATAATTATTGACTTTTTAATTTTAAAAAGTGATTCTATGACATTTACTATTGCTTGTACAGTAATTGGATTATTATTTTATTTAATAGCGTTTGTAATGTCACTTAAAATCTTAAAAACTGAAATAAAAGCTCAAAATAAAGCTTATGAAATATTAAAAGATAATGATATGGTAACTGATGAAGAATTAGTAATGTTAAAGCAATTATTTAAATTATACAATATAGAATATGTTAATAATATGATTATTTCTTTATTAGAATTAATTTATAGAATATTAGAAATAATCGCAACTATTCAACAAAATAATAATTAATATTAAAAATAGTTTTAGTTATAGTAGTATTACTTAATGTATTTGGAGTTCCTATTAAGGTTGATGCTGTTGATGATAGTTCTTTTAAAGTGGATAATCTAAAGGAAAAATTAGTAACAGAGGGTGTTGGATTATATACTGATATAGAAAATAATCGCTATGTATATAAAGGTAGTAATCCTAACAATTATATTATTTTAATAATGAAAAAATAAATACTAATAAAGATAAAGCTAAACTTAAAATAAAAGTTTCTAATACTGGAATTTAATAAAAGGTATTAAATTTTAGTAAATAGAATAAGTATAAAAAGAGAAATGAGGTAGTATATGTTAGAATTAAAGAAAATTCATAAAAGTTATCAAGTAGGAACAAATAAGCAACATGTTTTGAAAGGTATAAGTATAAATTTCAGACAAAATGAATTTGTTTCAATACTTGGACAAAGTGGTAGTGGTAAGACTACACTATTAAATATTATAGGTGGACTTGATCATTATGATGAAGGTAATTTGATTATCGAAGGAGTTTCAACTAGACAGTATAAAGATAAAAACTGGGATAGTTATAGAAATCATAGAGTAGGTTTTATATTCCAAAGTTATAACCTTATTACCCATCAAACAATTCTTGCCAATGTTGAACTTGCACTTACGTTATCAGGTGTATCTAAAAAAGAAAGAAGAAAAAAAGCAATAGAGGCTTTAACTAAAGTTGGTTTAAAAGAACATTTATTTAAAAAACCTAATCAACTTTCAGGTGGGCAAATGCAGAGAGTATCTATTGCAAGAGCATTAGTAAATAATCCAGATATTATCTTAGCAGATGAACCAACTGGTGCCCTTGATTCACATACATCAGTTCAAATAATGAATATTTTAAAAGAAATAGCCGAAGATAAACTTGTAATTATGGTTACTCACAACCCTGAACTTGCCCATGAATATTCAACAAGAATTGTAGAGTTAAAAGATGGAGTAATATTAAGTGATACTAATCCATATGATGAGACAAAAGAAAAAGAAGAAATTATAGAAAATAGACAAACAGAAAAAACATCAATGTCATTTTGGGCATCTCTTGCACTTTCATTCAACAACTTAATGACTAAAAAAGGAAGAACATTCCTAACAGCATTCGCAGGAAGTATGGGAATAATAGGAATTGCTTTAATATTATCACTTTCAAATGGAGTTGCATCTTTTGTAACTAGCAAAGAAAGAGATTCACTTACAGATTTCCCACTTGCTGTCGAAGAACAATCCGTAAATTTATCTGAAATGTTAACAGATGGTGTATTTGATAATGATAAAACAAAATGTGAAAAAGGAAAAATATGTTCTAATGATGATATACATTCACAAATTAAGTCTTTAACAAATGGAATGATAAAACAAAATAATCTAGAAGAATTTAAAAAATATATAGATTCTGATAAAAAATTTAAAGAAAATGTTTCTGAAATTCAATATGCTTATAATTTAGATTTACAAATTTATTCTACAAATCATAGTGATTACGTAAGAACTAATCCAAATAACTTTAGTATTTATGATTTAGCTAATGTAAAAAATCCAACAGGAGAAATATCTGGAACGTTTGGAGAAGAAAAAACGGATCCTGTATTTACAGAAATTTTAAATAATAAAAACATAAGAAAAGATAGATATAAAGTTCTTGCTGGAAGATATCCAAAGAAATATAATGAATTAGTGCTTATAGTAGATGAAAATGGTGTTATACCTGATTCAGTTTTATATGCACTTGATATAAAAGATCGTAATGAACTTAAAAATATTTTAGATAATAAAGGAAAAATTAAAAAAGAAAAATATGATTATGATGATATTTTAAATACACATTATAAATTAGTTTTAAATACTGATTATTATAGAAAAGAAAATGGTGTTTATAGAGATTATTCTAATAATCCTGATGTAATGAAAGAAATTGTCAATGATGGACTTGATATGAAAGTTGTCGGAATTTTACAAATAAGTAAGAGATCATCAAGTGAAAGTAATGTAATCGGTTATACACATGATTTAACAGAGTATGTAATCGATAATATAGAAAAAACAGATATTTATAAAGAACAAACTGAAAATCAAAATATAAATGTCTTGACTGGAAGTCCTTTTGATGAAACTATAACTTATGAAAGTGTATGTCATGAACTTGGAATTGTAGATATCGAAAAACCAAGTACAATTAATATATATCCAAAAGACTTTGATTCTAAAGATAATATAGTTAAACTAATAAACAAATATAATAAAAAGCAGAAAAGAGAAGGACATAAAGAAAATACTATTTCATATACTGATTTATTAAAAACATTAATAGGTAGTATTACATCTATTGTTAATATCGTATCAATTGTCTTAATTGGATTCGTTGCTATTAGTTTAGTTGTTTCAAGTATAATGATTGCCATTATTACTCATATAAGTGTTCTTGAGAGAACTAAAGAAATTGGTATCTTACGTGCAATTGGTGCTTCTAAGAAAGATATTAAACGTGTATTTAGAGCAGAGACTATAATAGAAGGATTTGTTGCAGGAGCAATGGGTGTATTTATGTGTTTGATGTTCTCATTTATAATTAATAAAGTTGCTGCTCAATTTGTTGCAACAGATCATCTTGCACATTTACCATTTACAAGCGCAGTAATTCTAATTGCATTAAGTACATTACTTACTGTTATCGCAGGAACTAGACCATCTAAGATAGCAAGTAAGAAAGATCCAGTTGAAGCTTTAAGAACTGAATAAAAAATATTTAAAAAGAAGTTTTTATAGCTTCTTTTTTTGGTCGATTAGTGTTTGACAACTAAAATAGTTTATAGTATAATATGATAGAGTTTTGTTGATGAAGAAGTTATCTAAGTAGTTAATTTATACTCTTATAGGGATTTATGGTTATTAACTGGAAGCCATAAAAGAAAAGATAAATTAATGAATTTCAATAATGGAGTCAAATCGTTTTAGAAGCGTTAATTCTATATAAGTGCTAGGAAACTAGAATAAAGGTGGTACCGCGGATTTAACAGTGATTCGTCCTTGTTGGATGAAGCACTGTTTTTATTTTTAGAAAGGAAAAAGAATATGGAAGAGAAATTAGAAAAAATTAAAAGTGAAGGTTTAAAAGATATTGAAAATGCAACAAGTATTGAAGAGTTACAAGAAATTAGAAAAAATCTTATGGGTAAGAAAAGTAAATTAAATGAAGTTATGAAAACTTTAGGTAGTATGGATGCTTCAGAAAGACGTACTATTGGTATTAAGACTACAGAAATTAAAAATGTTTTTTCTTTAGAGTTAAGTAATAAAGAAAAAAAGATTATCGAGTCTAAAAGTGTTTTAGATAAACCTATAGATTTAACAATACCAGGACATAAAATATCAAGAGGAGTATTACATCCACTTACACAGATGTATTATGATTTAAATGATGCTTTTTTATCTTTAGGTTTTGAAGTATTTAGTGAAGATGATATAAGTAGTGAGAAATTTGCTTTTGATAATTTAAATTTCCCACCTGATCATCCAGCAAGACAAATGATGGATACATATTGGATAGATGGAACTGAGAATAAATCAGGTTGTGAAAAACTTTGTCTTAGACCTCATTTAACAGGAGCTTCAGTTAGATATTTATTAAAGCATAAAGCACCAGCTAGATTTGTTTATCCAGGTAGAGTTTATAGAAATGAAGATGTTGATTCAGGACATGAAAGAGCATTCTTCCAATATGAGGCTTTAATCGTCGATAAGAATATTTCATTTTCATCAGGAATGGTTATGATTAAAACTATTTTAGAAAAAGTATTTGGTTGTGAAGTTAAAACACGTATGCGTGAAGGATTCTTCCCATTTGTAGAACCTGGATATGAAATAGATATGGAATGTCTTGTATGTGGTGGAAAAGGATGTAGTGTTTGTAAACATAATGGATGGTTAGAAATAATGCCTGGTGGTGTTATTCATCCAAATGTATTAAAAGCAGCTGGACTTGATCCGGAAGAATGGACAGGATTTTATATTAATATTGGACTTGAAAGACTTGTAATGATGCGTTATGGAGTAGATGATATTAGACTTTTCCATAGTGCTGATTTAAGATTTTTGGAGCAATTTAAGTAAGGAGGAAATTATGAAAGTTTCATTAAACCATATAAAAAAATATATAGATTTACCAAAAGATTTAACAGCTAAACAAATAGCGTATGATTTGACACTTAGAACTGTAGAAGTTGAAAATGTCGAAGATACAAGTTTAAAATATCATGATATAGTAGTTGGTAAAATTATCGAATTACGTAAACATCCTAATGCAGATAAATTAAAAATATGTATTACTGATATTGGTGAAGATAAACCAGTACAAATCGTCTGTGGAGGAGTTAATCTTTATGAAGGAGAATATGTTGTAGTTTCTCGTCCCGGAGCAGAAGTAGTATGGCATGGAGAAGGAGAAGCAGTAAAGATTAAGGAAACTAAAATGCGTGGTGAAGATTCTTTCGGTATGATTTGTGCTGCTTCAGAAGTTTATTTAGATGGCTTCTTTCCTGCCGAAAGTGAATATGAGATTGTCGATTTAAAAGGAGTAGACTGTACTCCAGGACAAAATATTGCAGAGCTTGTTTGTATGAATGATATTGTTTTAGAAATAGATAATAAATCTTTGACTAATAGACCTGATTTATGGGGACATTATGGGATTGCGCGTGAGTTATCAGCAATTTATAATTTACCATTAAAAGAACTTGAAGAAGTTAGTGTTGATCCTTCACTTCCTGAATATAGTGTTTCAATTGAAGAAGATGAAAAATGTAGAAGATATATTGCAGTTGAGATTGATGGTGTTCATGAAAAAGAATCTCCTATGTGGATGAAAGCATTACTTATCAATAGTGATATGAGACCAATAAATGCTATTGTCGATATAACAAACTATGTAATGCTTGCTGTTGGTCAACCACTTCATGCTTTTGATAAAACCCATGTCGATGGTAGAAAGATTATTGTAAGAAATGCTCATAGTAATGAAAAACTTTTACTTCTTGATAATAATGAAATCGAACTTACTGAAGATGATCTTGTAATCAGTGATGAAAAAAGTGCTTTAGCACTTGCTGGTATTCGTGGAGGAAAGAAAGATTCTATTTTACCTGATACTACAGGAATACTTTTAGAAATTGCTAACTTTTCTGCTGCTACTATCAGAAAAACTGGAAAAAGATTTGATGAAAAAACTGATTCTTCAATAAGATATGAAAAGAATATCGATACTGAAAGAGTTACTTTAGGACGTAATATGGCTTTATTGCTTATTAAAGAAATGTTTCCTGATAGTAAGATAATTTCTTATAAAGATAGTTATCCACATAAAACAGAAAGAGCAAAAATAGAGTTACCTAAAGAATTTTTAGATATTAGACTTGGAAAAGAATTAGAAGTAGCAGAAGTAGAAAAAGTTTTAACATCTTTAGGATACGATGTAGAATTTAAAGATAATATTTACCATGTTTTAGCGCCTGTTTTCAGATCAACAGGAGATGTATCTTTAAAAGATGATGTTATGGGGGATATTGCTAGAATATTAAGTTATGAAAGTTTTGATGAGAAACCTCTTCCAATAAAATTAGAACATGCTGTTTTTCAAAACGATGTTTTACTTGAAAGAAGACTTAAAGAATATTTATCATTTAGATGTGGTTTTAATGAGATATTTACTTATCCATGGATAAATGAAAAATATATCGATGCTGCTAGGATTGATAAAACTAATTCGATAAGGCTCGCAACACCACCTGCACCTTCACTTGCAACGCTTAGAAGTTCACTTGTTCCAGGCATATTAGAAGCTATTGCTAGAAACTTAAGATATTATAATTCTTTTAGAATTTATGAAATGGCTCAAGTATTTGAAAAAGGAGAATATCATGAGACATGTGCTGAGGAAGTTTTACCTATTCATAAAAAATATTTAACTGGTTGTATAGTAGGTAAAGATTCAAAAGAAGTATTTTATGAATTAAAAGGTGTTATCGAGGCTATGGCTGAGTTTACTCACATGGAAAAGTTAACTTTTACTACGCGTGAGAAACCTTCTTGGGCTGATGTTAATGCATATTTAAATATAATGTGTGGTGAAGAAGAAGTTGGTTCTATTGGACTAGTATCAGTTGCTGTGATGATGGATTCTAAGATTAAGCGTAGTAATGTAGCTTTATTTGAAATTGACTTTAATAAGTTAAAACCATTCTCTTCAAGAACTAATTCATATGATGCTATTCCAGTTTTACCACTTGTTGAGAAAGATTTATCATTACTTGTCGATGAAGATATTACTTGGCAAGAAATAGAAAATACTATTAAAGGTAAAGTTAAAACAGTAGAATTTGTAGAAGAATATAGAGGTAGTCAAGTACCTGATGGTAAAAAATCTGTAACTTTACATATTAAGTTTGGTAATGACGAAAAAACTATGGATTCTAACGAAATTAACAGTAAGATGAATAACATTATAAAATCACTTAATAGACAATGTGGTGCTGAACTTCGTGAAGAATAGATAAAAAAGTTAAAAAACTATGAATTTTGTTTTTTCAAGAGGAAAATGACCAGGAATTTAACAAATTCGCCTAGGGGAATTTGTTAAATTCCTTTTCTTTTTATTTCGAATTTTAAAAATTGGTCGTTTGCATAAGTTT
>CANQVR010000025.1 GCA_947627375.1 uncultured Bacilli bacterium
TATCATAAAACACCGTCCTTTCTTTGTTAATTCTTTTGTAAAATACAAAAAAATCAACCCGAACGGATTGATTATATGTTAAGTTCAAACTATAAAAGTTCGAACAGAAACGTCACTGGAGCGGATGAGGAGAATCGAACTCCCGTAGTTAGCTTGGAAGGCTAAGGTTCTACCATTAAACTACATCCGCAAATCAAATTTACAAGTATTATTATATGTAAATTAAAGTAATTTGTCAATAGTTTTTATATATTTTTTTTCAAGGGTAGTCTATAATATAATATATAGGAGGTGTTTTATTGTGAAACTTTTAGCAAGTGATTTAGATTTTACAATATTAATGCATGGTAACCAACCTCTTACGAAAAAAAACGTCGACGCTGTTAAAAAGTTTATTGCTGCCGGTAATAAGTTTGCAATAATTACAGGAAGACAATATGCTACATTTAAAGATTTCTTAGAAGAGTATGATTTAAAAAGCGATTATATTGCTGGTGAAGATGGAATGATAATATTTGATAAGAATTTAAAAGAAATTTATCGTAATAATATTAATCCATCTACTATAGATATTATATGTGGTTTAGCTAAAAAATATAACTATGAAATTAATTTAGATGATGGATATAAATATCATCATGAAAAAGTAGATAATGTTATAAAAGTATTCTTCTCAAAAGAAGAAGTAGAAAATAATAAAGAATTTGTAGATAGTATTTATGCTCTTGATAATTTAAATATATATTTTAGTGTTAAATCTTTTAATATAGTAGAAGGAGTTTTAAAATATCAAGCTTTAGATTTTATAAAAGAAAAAGAAGGATTAGATGATGATTGTGTTTATGCTGTAGGTGATGGTGTTGCAGATATAGAAATGGTAAATAGATATAATGGAGAAATGATTGGAAAAGGTAAATATAAATATTTATATGAATATATAGAAGAGTTAATGAAAGATTAATTCTTTTTTTATGGAATTTTTCATAAAATTTTATAGGTGATTTAATGGGAGATTTTGTAATAGATATGATCAATAAATATGGTTACTTTGGTATGTTTATAGGAATGGTTTTAGAAGCTGTTATCATTATTATTCCTAGTGAAGCTATACTTGCAACAGGGGGAATTTTAGCATCTAAAAATATTTTTTCTTTTTTTGGAGCATTTTTAACTGGACTTCTTGGGAGTGTTTTTTGTGCGATAGTAATTTATTTTATGGGTTATTTTGGTGGACGTCCTTTTATAGAAAAATATGGGAAATACTTTTTTATGAAAGATGAAGATATAGAAAAAAGTGATGAGTGGTTTTCTAAATATGGACTCTTTGCTTCCTGTGTGGGTAGAAATTTTCCTATTGTTAGAACTTTAATATCCCTGCCTATTGGTATTACTAGAGTATCCTTTTTTAAATTTGTAATCTATACAACTATTGGTAGTATTCCATGGACTTTTGTATTTGTTTATGTTGGGTATGCGTTGGGAAATAATTGGGTTATTGCTAAAGATTATGTATCTCGTCTTAAAACTCCTATTATGCTTTTACTTGTAGCGTTAGTCATAATTTATATTTGTAAGAAAATAACTAAAAGTAGAAAGAAAGACTAGCTTACTAGCTTTTTTTTTGATTTTATGGTATAATCATTCTCGTTGTAAGAAAGAAGTGAATTGTTATGAAGAAAAGAAATATTGCCATCATCGCACATGTTGATCATGGTAAAACACGACTTGTAGATGGAATTTTAAAATCATCAGGAATGTTTCGTGAAAATGAAGATATATCTACTAAATCAATGGACTCTAATACCTTAGAAAAAGAACGTGGTATTACAATTTTAGCGAAGACTACAGCACTTGATTATAAGGGAATAAGAATTAATATAATGGATACTCCAGGACATGCTGACTTTGGTGGTGAAGTTGAACGTATCATGAAAATGGTAGATGGAGTTTTACTTGTTGTCGATGCTTATGAAGGACCAATGCCTCAAACTCGTTTTGTCTTAAAAAAAGCTTTTGAAGCAAAAGTTAAACCTATTGTTGTTATTAATAAAGTCGATAAGGATAGTGCAAGAGTCGATGCTGTTTTAGATGAAATATTAGATTTATTCATTGAACTTGGTGCGGATGATGATCAACTTGAATTTAAAACTCTTTATACTTCAGCACTTAATGGTACCTCAAGTACTTCAAGTGATATTTCAACTCAAACACCTGGTTTTGAGGAAGTACTAGATGCGATAATCGAAGAGATTCCTGAGCCTAAAGGTGATGTTGATGCTAAATTACAATTTCAACCAGCTTTACTTGATTATAATGAGTTTGTTGGAAGAATCGGTATTGGGCGTGTTCATAATGGACGTATAAAAGTAGGAGAAATGGTTAGTTGTTGTCGTTTAGATGGGACAGTTAAACAATTTAGAATTCAAAAATTATTTGGTTTTTATGGTTATAATCGTATTGAAATAGAAGAAGCTGAGGCTGGAGATATCGTAGCAGTTGCAGGACTTGCTGATATTTCAGTAGGAGAGACTTTATGCGAAGTTGGTTCTGAGATGCCACTTGCAAAACTTCATATTGATGAACCGACATTACAAATGACCTTTGGTGCCAATTCATCTCCATTTGCTTCTTTAGATGGTAAAATTGTTACTGCGAGAAAGATCGAAGAAAGACTAGCGCGAGAAACTCAAAAAGATGTTAGTTTAAAAGTAGAGCCTGCGACAAATGAATCATTTTTAGTATCAGGTCGTGGAGAACTTCATTTAAGTATTTTAATTGAAAATATGCGTCGTGAAGGTTTCGAACTTGAAGTTTCTAAACCTACTGTTATTTTTAAAGAAATCGATGGTGTTAAATGTGAACCTTATGAAGAGTTACAAATAGAAGTTCCAGAAGATACTGTGGGAACAATTATTGAACAACTTGGACTTCGTGGTGGAGCAATGGAAAATATGGCTAATTTTGAAAATCAAGTTAGATTACTTTATACAATTCCTTCCCGTGGATTAATTGGTTTTTCTACTGATTTTATGACTATGACTAAAGGTTATGGAATTATGAATCATACTTTTAAAGAATATAGACCTTATACTGATGTTGAAATAGGTGAGAGAAAACTTGGAGTATTAGTTTCTATGGAAAATGGTACTTCTACAGCATATTCAATTGGAAACTTAGAGGACCGAGGAGTTATGTTTATCGAACCAGGTGTTGAGGTCTACGAAGGAATGATAGTTGGAGAATGTAATCGTGATAATGATTTAGCAGTTAATGTTGTTAAAGGTAAAAATTTAACTAATGTCCGTGCAGCTGGAAGTGACCACACTGTCGTGTTGAAAAGACCTAGACAAATTTCTTTGGAATATGCTCTTGATTATATTAATTTTGATGAATTAGTAGAAGTTACTCCAAACTTTATAAGACTTCGTAAGAAAATTTTAAATACTGAAGAACGAAAGAAAATGGAAGCACGAACTAAATAAACCTAACAGGTATAAAACTTGTTAGGTTTTTCTATAATAAAAATAAAAAGACTAAGACTATGCAGAAATCTTAGATCCTTTATTTAAAGTTCTTTTTTCTCTTACACTCATTCTTACTTTTGTACCATCTTCTAATCTTACAACTTGAAGATTTAATTTTCTAGCTCTTTTTGAAGTGTTTAAAGCATGAGAACGATCGTTTCCTTTTAAAGGTTTTCTAGTAGTTGCTTTAATTGCCATAATAATTCCTCCTTTATATATAGTATTTCACTCGCATGTATAACTTTACCACAAAACTCTTTTAAAGTCAAATAAAACCTATATTTTATCACGTATTTATGGTAAAATTAAAAGCAAAGGAGGTAAGATTATGTTTATACCACTTAATGTAAAAAGTAATTATTCATTATTATCTAGTTTACTTAAAATAGATGATATTATAGATTATTCTCTAAAAAATAATCTTACTTCTGCATGTCTTTGTGATAATAGTATGTTTGCAGTGATGGAGTTTTATCATAAATGCTTGGATAATAAGTTGAAACCTGTTATTGGTTTTGAAGTAAAATATAAAGAATTTTATATATGTTTATATGCTAAAGATTATGAGGGTTATAAAAGTTTATGTAAAATTTCTACTATTCAAAATGAAACCGAAGTAACAATAGATGATTTGAAAAAATATAATAATTCTTTAATTGCGATAATTCCTTTTGCATCTAGAGAAATATATGAAGAAGTAAAAGAGGTATATGATGATTTATATTTAGGATATAGTAATAAGAAAGAAGAACAAGAATTACTTTTAGATAATCAAAATATAGTATTTTTTAAAGAAGTTTTATATAAAGAAAAAAATGATTCTGATATGCTTGATTTTATCTATAGAATTAGGGATGGTAAAACTATTAGTGATGATATTAGTTATGATGTTTTAAATAAGGAATTATATGTTAAAGATTTAATAAAAGAATTTAGTAGTAGAGGACTTTCTAATTTAGAAAAGATTGTTGGTAGATGTAATTTAGAGTTTCCTCTAGCTAAGTTGTTATTACCTATTTTTAAACTTGATAAAAATATTAATGCAGACCAGTATTTATCTAGTTTGGCTGTTAAAGGTCTTAATAAAAGGCTTAATGGTAATATTCCTAAAAAATATTCTGAGAGATTGATGTATGAACTTGGAGTTATTAAAGAGATGGGTTTTGCAAATTATTTTTTAGTAGTGTATGATTTTATTTTCTATGCGAAAAAAAATAATATTTTAATAGGACCAGGACGTGGTAGTGCTGCAGGTAGTTTAGTATCTTTTTCTATTGGTATTACTGATATTGATCCAGTACGTTATAATTTGTTGTTTGAAAGATTTTTAAATCCTGAACGTGTTACAATGCCAGATATCGATACTGATTTCCCTGATAATAGGAGAATGGAAGTAATAGATTATGTTATAGATAAATATGGGAAGAAAAATGTAGCAGGTATTATTACTTTTGGAACTTTAGGTGCCAAGCAAGTATTGAGAGATGTAGGAAGAGTAATGAATGTTCCAATTTATAAACTTGATAGAGCTTGTAATTTAATTCCTACTTTTACCCATCATACTCTAGAGCAGATTAAAAAAGAAAATAAGAGATTCGCTACTATTATCAATAGTGATGAACAATTAAAACAAGTTTTTAATACTTCTATAAATTTTGAAGGATTTCCTAGACATACTTCATCTCATGCAGCAGGAATTGTCATGTGTGAAAAACAGTTAGATGAAGTTGTACCTTTAGTTTATAATGATGGAATGTATCAAACAAGTTTTTCAATGGAATACTTAGAAGAGTTAGGACTTTTAAAAATGGACTTTTTAGGTCTTAAGAATTTATCACTTATTTCAAATATTCTAAATGATGTAGAAAAAAATTATGGTAAGAAGATATCTTTTTCTGATATTCCACTAGATGATAAAAAGACTCTTATGTTATTTGCGAAAGCTGATACTACGGGTATATTTCAATTTGAATCTACGGGAATGAGACATTTCCTTAGTCGTTTGAAACCTGATTCTTTTGAAGATATTTTTGCGGCGATTGCACTTTTTCGTCCTGGAGCTGCTCCTAATATAGATCCTTATATTAGACGAAAGCATAAAGAAGAAAAAGTTACTTATTTAGATCCTTCTTTAGAAAAGATTTCGAAAGATACATATGGTATTTTAATTTATCAAGAACAAATTATGCAGGTGGCAAATATTTTTGCTGGTTATTCTTTGGGAGAAGCTGATATACTTCGTCGGGCGATGAGTAAGAAGAAATTTGATATGTTAAAAAACGAAGAAGAAAAATTTATTAAGAAAAGTCTAGAACGTGGTCATAGTTATGAGCTTAGTAAAAAGATATTCGATTTGATTTTGAATTTTGCAGGTTATGGTTTTAATAGGGCACATTCTGTTGCTTATTCTATAATAGCTTATAAGATGGCTTATTTGAAAGTGCGTTTTAAACATGAATTTTATAGTAATTTGCTTACTAATGTTATCGGGGTAGAAAGTAAAACTCAAGACTATATTATGGAAGCTAAAAGTAAAGAAATTGATATAGTAAAACCAAATATCAATGTTAGTTCTAAAAAATATGTCGTTAAAGATTCTAAAATTTATTTCCCTTTTTCTAATATTAAATCAGTGGGAAGTGTTGCCTCTAATAGTATTATAAAAGCAAGAGGAGATAAAGAGTTTTCAGATATTTATGATGCTTTTAGTAGACTTATTATTTTTAAAGTTCCCGAAAAAGTAATTGAAGCATTAATATATGCAGGTTGTTTTGATATCTTTGGTTATAGCAGAAGTAGTTTGATTTATAATTTAGATGCTTTAATTAATTATGCTAAAATTACAGTCGATATAGATCCTTCTTTAGTGATGACTCCCGATATAGAAATTAAAGAAGAATACAGTGATGACTTTTTACTAGAAAAAGAAAAAGAGTTATTTGGTTTTTATCTTTCTCAACATCCTACGACACGTTTTAGACAAGATAATCCTGAAGTCATTTTTGTAAACGAAGATAAAAATTATTTTAATAAAAGTATTAGAAATATAATTCTTGTCGATAGAATTAAAGTTATTAAAACTAAAAAAGGTGATAATATGGCTTTTGTCTCTGGTAGTGATGAGACAGGAATGATGGATTTTACTTTTTTCCCTAATACCTGGAGTAAGTATGATTCTTTGAAAAAACAAGATATATTAAAAGTAGAAGGTAGAGTAGAAAGAAGACTTGATAAGTATCAAATTATTGTATTAAGAGTAAAAAAATTAAATACTGATGGAGGAAACAATGAAAAATAAAGTTTATATAGTTGCTTTAATAGGAATAGTTTTTGATCAAATTACGAAGATAATTATAAAAAGTAATTTAAGACTTTATGAAAATATTACTATTATACCTAAGTTTTTTTCTTTAAGATATGTAGAAAATACAGGTGCTGCTTTTAGTATTTTAGAAAGTGGTACTTATCTTTTAATAATTATTAGTTTTCTAGTACTTTTTTATTTAATTTATTATCTTAATAAAGAAAAAAATAATCTAGATAATATAACAATTTTAACATTAGGAATGATTATGAGTGGAATAGTTGGTAATTTAATAGATAGAGTTTTATATAATAAGGTTGTTGATTTTTTATCTTTTAATATTTTTGGGTATCATTTTCCAGTATTTAATGTAGCAGATAGTTTAATAGTTATAGGAGTTATTATTTTAATAGGTAATTATATTTATTTAGAATATAAGAAAGGAAGAAAAGATGGTAGTAGAAGAAAAAGATGTAAAGAAAAGGCTTGATGTTTATTTAAGTGAGAAATTAGATATGTCTCGTAGTCAAGTGCAAAAGTTAGTTGATAATGGTAAAGTTTTAGTGAATGAAAAACAAGTTAGTAATAATTATAAAGTTAAAGAAAGTGATGAGATAGAAGTATCTTTTGAAAAGAGTGAGGGTAATTTTATAAAGGCTGAAAATATTCCGATAGATATTGTTTATGAAGATGATTATTTAATGATTATAAATAAGAAAAGTGGAATGGTTGTTCATCCTGCTTTTGGTCATAATGATAAAACTTTAGTTAATGCTCTAGCGTATTATTTGAAACTTGATAATGTAGATGATATTCGTCCAGGGATTGTTCATAGACTTGATAAAGATACGAGTGGATTAATGGTCGTGGCTAAAGATGAAAAGACTCATGAACTACTTGCTAGAATGATAAAAAATAAAGAAGTTAAACGTTCTTATCTAGCGCTTGTATCAGGTGTTATTATGCATTCTAGTGGTAAAATTGATGCTCCTATAGGAAGAGATCCTAATAATAGACAAAAACAAGCTGTTGTAGAAAAAGGAAAAAATTCTATTACTAATTTTAAAGTTTTAAAAAGATTTAAAAATACTACTTTAGTAGAATGTGAATTAGAAACAGGTCGTACTCATCAAATACGTGTTCATATGAAATATATTTCTCATCCAATTGTTAATGATCCTGTTTATAATAAGAAAAAAGCAACTCCTTTTGGGCAGATGCTTCATTCTAAATCAATCGAATTTATTCATCCTATAACAGGTAAATTACTACATTTTGAAGTTGATCCTCCACAAGAGTTTTTAGAAAGAATAAAGCAGGAGGAAGAAGATGAGTAAAAAAGTAGATAATGGTGTAAAGAAATTTTTTGTAATATTTTTGGGGTTTGTTGTTATATTAAATATACTTTCTATATTATTGTTTAGGCATGATTTGTTTTATTATTGGTTTGGTGCTGTTCATGTTTATACTGATTGGACCCGTAAAAAATTTAGTATGGAGTATAGTAATATTTTAAAATATTCTATGATTTCTAGAATTATGTTTTTTGTAATATTGGTTTGTTTTTTCTTATTTATGTATTTTGTGAAGAAAAAAGTAAAAAACAATAGAAGATTTATTTATCCAATTATGTTTTTATTATTTTTATTAATTTTAGAATTTGGAGTATTATCTTTTTTTGATAATTTTTTACCATTTTTTAAAGATGCTCATACTGGTTGGTTTATTCCGGAAGAACTTTATGTTACTACTTATATTGATTTTTTACATCCATTGGGATTACAAGCTAATATAATATTAATTTTTTTAATGATAGTAGGAAATATGGTTGATAATAGAAATCTTAAAGAAAAACAAAGTTTAGATAAGACATTATTGCAGTTAGCTGCTTTTTATATAATAATTTTAGTTTTACTTCAAGTTTTGGGTTTATTATAATAGAGTAATTTTTTAATTAAAAATAAAAAGGAGAATTTATTTATGAGTAAAAAAGTAGATAATGGTGTAAAGAAATTTTTTGTAATATTTTTATTATTTATTGTTGTGTTGAATGTTCTTTCTATATTGTTGTTTGGTCATAGTTTATTTTATTTATTTAGTAAAATAATTATTTTAAATAATTCAGCAGAATTAAAAGATAATATAATGTTTAATAGTATTATAAAATATTCTTTATTATCTAAAAGTTTAATTCCAATAATATTAGTAGGTTATATTTTAATTTTAATTTTTATTAATAAAAAGGTTTCTAGTTATAGAAAATATATTTATCCTTTTATGTTTATATTATTTTTATTTATTATAGAATATATTTATTTATCTTTTTTTGATTTGATTTATATTAAAAATAATACATGGATAGGATGTTGGAATCAGCAGTTTTTTGTTTATACATATATTCCTTTTATACATCCAATAAGTATTTTTGCGGCTATAGTTGTTATTTTTCTTGTAATAATAGGTTATTTAATCGATTGCAAAAAAGAAAAAATAAAATATAGTAAAAGTATGTTAATAATAATTCCTATTGTTATTTTAGTTATATATTATATTTTTATATTTATTTTTAATAATTATTTTATCTAACATTTAAAATATAGATTGTAACTGAAAGGACAGTTGCGAATAAACTTAAAAGTACGTATATGTTTAAGTATGCAGTACTTTTTTCTTTGATGTTAGCTGTTTCTTCATAAAGATATAAAGTAGTTATAAAAGTTGTGATACATGATACAAATCCTAAAAATGGGCTGTGAAGTAAGAAGAAAACAGGTTGAAAAGATTGATTACAT
Organism: uncultured Bacilli bacterium; assembly: GCA_947627375.1. GTDB lineage: Bacteria > Bacillota_I > Bacilli_A > RF39 > UBA660 > CANRDQ01. The sequence continues at coordinate 9,621 of CANQVR010000025.1, forward strand.
AGATAGTTAGTAAGTAGAATTTTTTTGTATGATTTTTTTACGCTTTTAAGTTTGAAATCATAATGCTTTAAAATTTGATAAATACTTATTGCGATCATTATATAAGTTAAAGTCCATGCGATAGCATAAAAAATTGGTGGTGGTGCAAAAAATGGTAAAGTAAGACTTTCATAAAAGTTTTTATCTATAGGGACAATAGACGCTAAAAACCAAGGAATTAGACAAAGAATATAAATAAATATTTTTTTCATGGGCAACACCTCTTTTCATATTTTATGATTTGTTATATAATAATATTAATAAAAGAGGAGGTTTTATTTGTGGTGGAACAAAATTTAGAAATATTACTTGATGATAAGAATGTCATCGTTATGAAATTACTTCATTATTTCATTACAGAAAAAAACTATAATCCTATTATTTTACAAGGCGTAGAGAATGAAATTTGGCTTGAGAATATGGATGAAGAGTATAAGATAATTCGTATTGTTTCTAATTATATTCATAATAATGAACAATTTAGTTTTGATATATTTAAAACAAAGAGAATAATGAAGAAAATAAAAGTTAAGACACTTTCTTTTAATATTAATGCACTTAGTATTTTTTTAGATTTAGGTGATAGTGTCGATATGGATACTGATTTAAAAAATATAGATTGTATTAAAGTATTAGAAGAAAAAGATTTAAATAAAAATGAAATAGTTAAGAGTAAGTTTCCTGATTTACTTAAGAAGATGAAGTATAGTGAGGAAGGAATGGATTTATTTGTAAAAATTACTAATGATATAAATAAACATAATAAAAGTGATGCAGAACAAGTAGAAGAAGTATTTAAACCTAAATATCCAATGATTACTTTTATTCTTATTGCTATTAATATTATGATGTATGTATTGCCAATTTTATTTGGTATATATGAAAAAGAATTAGTTTATTTAGGTCTTAATTACCAAGCAGTAGCAGCAGGAGATTATTATAGAATTTTAAGTTGTGCTTTTGTTCACGCTAATATAATACATTTATTATTTAATTGTTATGCTTTATTTGTTCTTGGAACACAACTTGAAAGTTTTGTAGGTAAAGTTAAATATTTATTAATTTATTTATTTAGTGCGATAAGTGGAAGCCTGATGTCACTTGTCTTTGTGAGAAGTGGAATATCAATAGGTGCGAGTGGAGCAATCTTTGGACTTATGGGATCTATTGTATATTTTGGTTATCATTATCGTGTTTATCTTGGTAATATTATAAAAAGTCAGATTATTCCGTTAATTTTTATTAATTTATTATTAGGATTTTTATTAACTGGTATTGATAATTTTGCTCATATTGGAGGACTTATTGGTGGATTTTTAATTACTATTGGACTTGGTATTAAATATAAAAGTAGTACTTTTGAAAAAGTTAACGGTTTAATTATATCTTTTATTTACATTGCATTTTTAGTATATATGGCTTTATTCTATGTTTAACAATTGCAACAAATAAAAATAAATGTTAAAATAATTATATACGATAGGAGTGATTTGATGGCTTTAGAAGAAGAAACTAATATGTTTTTGACAACTAAAGTGAAAAGCGAAGAAATTAAGTTGGTTTTAGATGAAGTGTATGATGCCCTTAATGAGCGTGGTTATAATGCAACAAATCAAATTGTGGGATATTTAATTAGTGGAGATCCTGGTTATATTTCATCTTATAAAGATGCTAGAGGGAAAATTCAAAAACTTGATAGGACAGGAATCATAGAAGTTTTACTTGAAAATTTCCGTGAAAATAATAAATGAGATATTTAGGACTTGATTTAGGTAGTAGAAGACTTGGTGTTAGTATTTCTGATAAAACAGGACTTATCGCGACTAGTTATAAAGTTATTGAACATAATGAAGAATATGAGAAACTTATCGTAGAAATTGCGAAAATTGTTGAAAAAGAAAGCATTGATGAAATAGTTTTAGGTTTTCCTAAGAATATGAACAATACTATTGGACCTAAAGGAGAACTTAGTTTAAAGTTTAAAGACAGTTTAGAAAAAAAGTTAAATATTAAAGTTCATCTTCAAGATGAACGTCTTACGACAAAAGAAGCTGAAAATATTTTAATTGCAAATGATACTAGTAGGAAAAAAAGAAAGAAAGTTATAGATAGTATGGCGGCTACTATCATTTTACAAAGTTTCTTAGAAAGAAGAGGATAGATATGGAAAAGAATAAATTTAGTTTGATAGATGATAAAGGAAATGAAGTAATATATGATGTTTTATTTACTTTTGAAAGTGATGAGACAAATAAAAATTATATTGTTTATACTGATAATAGTAAAGATGATAATGGTAATGTACAAGTGTATGCCTCTACTTATCAACCAAACGAAGATAAGACTAGATTAGAACCTATTGAAACAAAAAAAGAATGGACTGTTATCGAGACAATCTTAAATACTTTACAAGAAGAAGTGAAGAAGAAAAGCGAGGAAAATTCTTAATAATTTGGAGGTAACATATGAGAAATTTTATAATTACATTTCTTGTTGTATGTGGTGTCTTGCTGATTGGGACTTTTGTTTTATATCAATATTGTGATAGTCCAGTAAATAGAAATTCAAAAAAAGATGTTGAATTTGAAATTCCTGAAGGAATGTCAACTGGTGGAATTGCAAGACATCTGAAAGATAAAGATTTAATTAAAAGTGAACTCTTTTTTATTGTTAGAGTTAAACTTAATAAACCTTCTTTGAAGGCGTCTACTTATTTACTTAGAAAGAGTATGACGACAACACAAATTATAGAAAATCTTACTAAAGGCAGTGCTTATAATCCTGATGCGATTAATATTACTTTCCATGAGGGGAAAAGGATTACTGATTATGCAGAAGTTGTAGCTAAGAAGACTAAAGTTAGTAAAGAAGAATTTCTAAATACGACAAAAGATCAAGCTTATCTTGGAGAACTTATTAAGAAGTATTGGTTTTTAACAGATGATATTTTAAATAGTAATATTTATTATCCTTTGGAAGGTTATTTAGCACCTAATACATATCAGTTTGAAAATAAAGATGTTGGTGCTAAAGAGATAATTGAAAAAATGTTAAAACAAATGGAAAAAGATTTAAAACCAATTAAAAGTGAATTATCTGAGTCTGATGAATTTTCTCTTCATCAATATTTGACTATAGCTTCTATACTCGAGTTAGAAGGAAGCGATGAAGCTAGTATGAAGATGATCAGTTCAATATTTAGAAATAGACTGGCTGCTAACATGAATTTAGGCAGTGATGTTACTACTTATTATAGTCTTCAATTACCGATGAATGGGGATTTATCAGGTGAGCAATTTAATGTGGTTAATGCTTATAATACACGTGCTCTTAGTATGAAAGGACTTCCAGCTGGACCTATTTGTAATAGTTCTATGAAAGCCATTCGGGCGGCACTTGAACCTACTGATAATGATTATTTATATTTTGTTGCGGATAAAAAAGGAAAAGTTTATTATACTAAATCAATGGATGAACATTCTAAAAAAGTACAAGAGTTAAAGGATAGTGGAAATTGGATATGGTAAAAACTTTACATACATACTTAAAAGAAATGAAAAGTTATGCAATTGAGAATAAAATCCCAATTATGCAAGATGAAGGAATAGATTATTTAACTACATTTTTAGTTAGTCATCAAATTAAAAGTGTATTAGAAATAGGAACAGCAATTGGTTATTCAGCTATAATGATGGCAATTGCAATGCCTAATATGAAAATTACTTCTATCGAAAGAGATGAAAAACGTTATTTAGAAGCAGTTAAAAATATAAAGAAATTTAAACTTGAAAATAGAATTACTCTTCTTTATAGAGATGCTTTGGAAACTAATATAACTGATAATTTTGATTTAATTTTTATCGATGCTGCTAAGGGTCAAAATATTAATTTTTTCAAACGATTTGAAAGAAATTTAAATGAGCATGGATTTATAATTACTGATAATATGTATTTTCATGGATATGTAAAAAAAGATCCGAAAGAGATAAAAAGTAAAAATTTAAAAGGTTTAGTTAAAAAAATAAAAGATTATCATAAATTTTTAAGTAAAAATGGAAAGTATAAAACTAAAATTTATGATGTTGGTGATGGTATTGCAGTAAGTGAAAAAATAAAATAAGAGGTGATGATTATGTCTAGTACTTGTTCAGATCCAGCAATGGCAGGATTTGTAGCGATTGTTAAAAATATTATGGCTATTTTTCAAGTGATAGTGCCTATATTATTAATGATTTCAGTTGCGCTCACTATTGGTAAATTAGTTTTTTCGCCTGATGTTGATGCGAGAGATAAGAATAATGGACATAGAATTATTCTAAATAAGGTAATCGCAGCAATAGTAATATTCTTTTTACCTTATTCACTAACTATGACTATTAATATGGTTTCTTCTTTAGTAGAAGATTCATCAGGTTCGACAGGATTTTCATTTGTAGATTGTATGAGATCTGCTAATCCTAGTATTTTTGAATGGAATCCTGGAGGTTAAAATTGGAATACTCCAATTTTTTTGTCTAAAATTATGAAAAAATTATTAATAGTATTGTTTATAATTACTTTATTTTTTGGATTACTTTTTTATGGACCTGTAAGTACTTTTAAAGAATTTTTTATTACGACAACATTTTCAACAGGGAAACATAGGTTTTTAGCTGAACTTTTTTATAGTGAAGAAGAAATTTATAAAGTTTTAAATGATAATAAAATAGAAGAAGGTAGAGAAGTTACTGATCAGAGTTTAATTAATTTTTCTGATAACTATGTTTTTCATAATAAATATGAAAAACAAATCTTAAAACATAAAAAAGATGATTTATATAAAGTTATTGACATTTATGGAAAAGGGTATAATGGTTTTTTGGTAGCTATTTATGATCCTTCGAAAGTTTTAGTTGCAACTTCTAAATATTTAGGTAAAAGTGGAGAAAAGATTACTTCTATTGCTAAAAGGTATAAAGCTAAAGTGGTCATGAATGCTTGTGGTTTTTATGATCCTGATTGGAAAAGTAATGGTGCAAGTGTTCATGGTACTCTTATCAAGAATGGAAAAATTATCGCTAGTAATCCTGATGCGATAAATAGTGGAGGATTTATTGGCTTTTCGCAAGATAATAAATTAGTACTAGGTAAATTTAGTAAACATAAAGCCTTAGAAATTTATCGTGATGCTATAGAGTTTGGACCATTTTTAATAATTAATGGTAAAAGTGTAAAAGTAAGTGGTAATGGTGGTTTAGGTATTGCTCCTAGAAGTGCTATTGGGCAGAGGAAAGATGGAATAGTTTTATTTTTAGTTATCAATGGTAGAATTCCCTCTAGTATTGGAGCAGATATGAATGATTTGATAAAAATATTTAAAAATTATGGGGCGATAAATGCTGCTAATTTGGATGGAGGAAGTTCTACGGAACTTTACGTCGATGGAAAAGTTATAAATACTCCTACTGGTGGAGGAGTAGATGGTCTTAGAAAGATGCCGGCTTATTTTCTACTTAAAGAGTAGAATATCCGAAAATTAGTATTTTTTCTAATTTTGTGTTATAATTAATGACATAGGGAGGGATATTATGGAAAAAAATGAAAAGAAAAAAACTACTAAGAAGACTACTGCCAAAAAAACAACTACTAAGAAACCAGCAACTAAAAAAACTACTGCTAAAAAAGAAACAAGAAAACCTGAGACAAAAAAAGTAGTTAAAGCTGAAAAGAAAAAAGAAACTAAGAAAGTAGAGATTAGTGTTGATGTATTAAAAAATATTATAATTATTGCTTTAGTTATAGTCATAATTTTCGCTGTTAGTTTTATGGCTTCTAGTGATAGTAAGGATTATGCAAAACAATCTGATAGTAATACTACTGAATCATCTAATAGTGAAAGTAGTGATGCTGAAGATTTAACAACAAAGATTCAAAAAGAAGCTGACGCTATAAGTGAAGATGAACAAGCAGATATTAGTGAAATTAAAGTATCTAAATATTTAAAACTTATGGATGAAGAAGAAGCATCAGCAATTTATGTTGCTAGACCAACTTGTCATTATTGTCAAATTCAAGGACCAATTATGAAAAATATCGTATATAAAAATCCTGATGCTCCAATTTATTATTTAAATACTGATGAATTTGATGAAGATGATCAAAAAGACTTTATGAATAGTGATAAAGAATTTGCTGAAGGTTTTGGAACACCAATGGTTTTAATTATTAAAGGTGGAAAAGTAGTTGATAGAACTACTGGACTAACAGCAACAGATAATCTAAATTCATTATTACAGAATAATGGTATCATTTAGTAATAGGTGATTTGATGGAAGAGATGGCAAATCAAAACGATATTCAACATAAAACTGTTTATGAAAGAGTTGTTGAATTCAAACAAAAATATCCTTTTACACTTGCTTGGCGTTTAAAGAAAAATGCGGATATTGTAGAAAATCATTTAAATCCAGGAGAAACAGTTATATATGCTTTTGCTTGTCAAAAGAATAGAAATCCTTTAGATTTTACTTCGACAGCAGTTGTTGCTATTACATCTGAGAGAATTGTTATTGGAAGAAAAAGAGTAGTATTCGGATATTTCTTTGATTCTATTACACCTGATTTATTTAATGATTTAAAAGTAATAAATGGTATTTTATGGGGAAGAGTTTATATTGATACAGTTAAAGAATTTGTATATCTTACAAATATTGATAAGAGAGCTTTATCAGAAATAGAAACTAATATTTCTTCTACTATGATAAAGTATAAAAAAGAAAATTATAGATTTAAAGAGAGATAATCTCTCTTTTTCTTTTGTCAATTTTTGATATTTTTTAGATATATACTTCAAAAGAATTTTGCTTTTTGATATAATAATTATTAGATTAAAGGTAGATGAAGACTATGAAAAAAGTAATAATACTTATTATTATGCTGGGACTTTTCGCACTTGTATATCAGTTTGCAGTTAATTATTTAATTGTAATAAAAGAAAGTGAATATACAATTGTTTCAGGTGATATAGAGTTTCATGTAAAGGAATCATTCCAAAAAGAAGGAAATAAAAATTTATATCAATTTAATATCGAAAATAAAAGTACTAAAGATGTATTTAATTATACAATTGATAAAGATTTCTATCGTCAAAATTTAGTTATTAAAGAAATAAAAAGATTTGATGATAATAACTTAAGTTGTATAGTTCCAGTATTTAAAGATAATAGTATATCTTCTATCTTTTGTAAATACGATAATAATATAGTTACATATTCATATTTAAAACAAATAGGAAATAATTCTATTGATAACTTTGTTAATCAACTAAAAAATGAAGGTTTTCAAAGTAAGTTATTTGATCTAGATAATTCATTTGAAAGACATGAACAAATAGATGTATCTTTAGATTTTCCTTCTGAATATGGTGCTACAGTATGGTATGGTAATTCTTTTTACGCTGTACAAAGAGATAAGTTTAAAGAAGTTATTTTATTTAACAAGAAAAGAACAAGTAATCCTTATGCAGCTTTAGCTGGAGATCATTATGTTACTGTCGATACTGATTTAACTGATAAATATGATACTTTATATATACTTAATGCAAGAGATGGACTTAAAGATTTTATTTATTTAGATCCGGTTATGTCAAATAATATATATTTTGCTGGAGTAATAGGTAATAAAGTATATATTGTCGATAAAACTAATAGAAAAGAATATGAAGTTAATGCTACTAAAAAAACTATTAAAGAAGTTGGTAATGATAATTTAGGAACTGCTATTTATTATGATGGAAAAAAGAAGCTTACTGTAGGTTTAGATGAAATGATAAATCAAGATAAGTATTTTGCAGTTAATTTAGATGTTCCTGAATTAACTCAAAAATATGGTAATGTTGAAATAAGAGAAAGTAATAAAAAATATTATTTTAAAACTCCAACTGGTGAAGTTTGGTATGTTTTGAAGAAAGATTTAGATCATCCTGTTAAATTATTTAATTTTCCAGATTTTAAAGAATGGAAAGTAAAAGGAGATAGTGTTTTTGGAATTTCTGCTGATACTGTTTATATGTATAACGATCAGGTAGGTTTAAAACCAATTATAAGGGATAGAGAACTTACTTATAATTATCATAATATTTATGATATTTATGAGAAGTAAGTTCTTCTTTTTTTTACTTTTTTTTCATATATTTTAGTGGAGGGTTAATATGTATGATAATTACGTTGTAAAAGAAGGAGATACAATTGAGTCTATTTCTCAAAATTTTAATATTCCAATGTTTGATCTAATTAGTATTAATAATTTACAAGATGTTTATGGACTTACTCCAGGTCAAAGTTTAAAAATACCTATATCCTCAACTGGAGCATTTGATTACTATACTGTAAAAAGAGGAGATACTGTTTATGGTATTGCGCAAAAATTTAATATTAGACCTAATTATTTATTAATACTAAATGGGATAGGTTCTAATGATTATATTTATCCAAATCAACAAATATTAGTACCTAAGGAAGATATTGGAGTTTATTTTACTAAATCGGGAGATAGTATGCAAAGTGTTGTTCGTGAAAATAATATCAATGGTGAAAATATTATGAATCATAATGAACAAATATATCTACTTCCTAATCAATTACTTATTTTTAAAAAAGAATAACTAAATTGAAATTTCAACCGCACCATAATGGTGCGGCCTTTTGTTTAACGAAAACCCCCAGATTGTCTGGGGGTTCGGTATAGCTTTAGCGATGAGTAGAAAATAAAACACCTTC
>CANQVR010000026.1 GCA_947627375.1 uncultured Bacilli bacterium
GAAGGTGTTTTATTTTCTACTCATCGCTAAAGCTATACCGAACCCCCAGACAATCTGGGGGTTTTCGTTAAACAAAAAAGTAGTTTTTACACTACTCTATTTTCTTCTCTTATTTTATCTACTTTACTAGAATCAGTATATTGATCAAAAGTATATGGTCTATCTATCCATTTACCATTTGGAAATATTTCTATAACTCTTGTTGCAAGTGTCCTGTTAAGTTCATAATCTCTAGTGGTAAAAAGTATTGGTCCATCAAACCTTTCTAATCCTTCATTCAAAGAGGTTATCGTCTCTAAATCTAAATGATTAGTTACTTCATCAAGTATTAGTGTATTAGGTTCTAAAAGCATTAGTTTAGATAACATACAACGACTTTTCTCTCCTCCTGATAAAACATTTACTTTTTTAAAGACATCATCATGTGAAAATAACATTCTTCCAAGAAATCCACGAAGTACAGTTTCATCTTTTATATCATAAAAACTGCCAATCCAATCTATAATAGATAAATCCTTATCAAAATAAAGACTATTATCTTGAGGAAGATATCCTAATTTTACAGTTTTTCCCCATTCGATAGATCCTTTATCATATTTTTCTTCTCCAACCAATATTTTAAAAAGCATCGTTTTTACACTATCATCATCACATAAAAACGTTATCTTATCTCCTTTAAATACTGTAAAAGATAATTTATCTATTATTTTCTTATCGCCTACTTTTTTTGTCAGATTAGTAACTTTTAATATTTCATTTCCAACTTTATTTTCAGTTTTAAAATCTATATAAGGATATTTACGTGAAGAAGGAACTATTTCATCTAATTGAATCTTTTCTAAACTTTTCTTACGTGAAGTAGCTTGTCTAGATTTTGAAGCATTAGCTGAAAACCTCGCAATAAAGTCTTGTAACTCTTTTATTTTTTCTTCTTTTTTCTTATTGGCATCTTTCATTTGTTTTAAGATAAGACTACTAGATTGTTGCCAAAAGTCATAGTTTCCTACATAAAGTTTCATTTTTTGATAATCTATATCTACTATATGAGTACATACTTTATTTAAAAAATGTCGATCATGAGATACTACTATAACAGTATTTTGAAAATTGATTAAAAACTCTTCTAACCATCTAATAGCTTTTATATCTAAACTGTTTGTTGGCTCATCTAATAAAAGGATATCAGGGTCATCAAAAAGTGCACTTGCAAGTAAAACTTTAACTCTTACTTTAACTGGAATATCAGACATCTTCATGTGATGATACACTTCATCTACACCAAGACTATTAAGAAGTGTTGCCGCATTTGCTTCAGCACTCCAACCATCAAGTTCTAAAAACTCTGCTTCAAGTTCCGCAATACGCATCCCATCTTCTTCACTAAATTCACCTTTACTATATAATTTTTCTTTTTCCATCATAATAGAATAAAGTTTTTCATTTCCCATTATGACAACATCTAAAGCTTTCTTTTCAGGATAAGCATAATGATCTTGATTTAAAACTGAAATTCTTTCTCCACTAGATATAATTACTTCTCCAGAAGTAGTATCTATTTCTTTAGTTAAAACTTTCAAAAAAGAACTTTTTCCACTACCATTCGCACCAATTAACCCATAACAGTTTCCTTTAGTAAATTTAATATTAACATCTTTAAATAAAGTTCTCTTTCCAAATCTTAAACTCAAATTATTAACTTGTATCATATTGCACCTCTTTTTTCTTATAAATTGCCACTTATCTATTCATTATATCACAAACTATAATCTTAACAAAAGAAAAAGAACACTAACACTTTAAATTAAGTATTAGTGATATTTTTATTTACTTGCTACTTTTTTTATTTGAAATAAATCTTTATATACTTCTTCGTATTGAGAGACAAATTTAAAGGTCAAATCTTTCTTTATATCATCAGGTATTTCATCTAAATCACGACGATTATCAACAGGAAGATAAATAGTTTTAACCCCTGCTCTATGAGCTCCGATAACTTTCTCTTTAAGTCCTCCTATTTCAAGTACTTTTCCCCTTAGAGTAATCTCTCCTGTCATCGAAATAGAACTATCGACACTAAGCGATGTAAATAAACTGATAAGGGTTGAAGTAAGCGCAATCCCAGCACTCGGTCCATCTTTTGATACTGCACCTTCTGGTACATGGATATGAATATCATTTTCCTCTAAAATTTTTGAATTAATTTTAAATTTTTTCATATTAGCTTTAATATAACTTAAAGCAATACGGGCTGACTCTTGCATCACTTCTCCTAAAGATCCCGTTAAAATAAGATCTCCTTTACCTTTATAATAAGTAGCTTCTATTGGTAAAATATCTCCTCCAAAAATAGTATAAGCCATACCATTAACTACTCCTACTTCTTTTTTAGTTTGTCTTTTTTGATAGTCATATTTTTTCTTACCTAAATATTTTTCTATTTTCTTATTATCTATATTAAAGAATACTACATCTTTATTATCGAGTATTTCCTTAACTAATTTACGAAGTAATGTTGCGATAATTCTTTCTAGTTCACGAACGCCTGCTTCTTTCGTATAATTGCGAATAAGCGTAAGTATTGCTTCATCATCAAATTGAACTTGTAATTCAGTTAACCCATGTTCTTCTAATTCTTTTGGAATCAAATGATTTTTAGCTATATCTAGTTTTTCATATTCGGTATAACTAGATACTTGAATTATCTCAAGTCTATCTTGTAACTCCATTGGTATTTGATCAACGTAATTAGCGGTCGCGATAAAAAAGACATTAGAAAGATCAAAGTCCTCTTCGATATAATGATCTGAAAATTTATTGTTTTGTTCAGGATCTAATACTTCAAGCAAACTAGAAGCAGGGTCTCCCTTGATATCTTTTCGCATCTTATCGATCTCATCGATTATAAATACTGGATTAGTAGTTCCGGCTTTTCTCATCCCTTGAATAATTCTTCCAGGATTAGCTCCAATATAAGTTCTCCTATGTCCGATGATCTCTGCCTCATCGTTAATTCCACCCACTGAAATCTTTGCATATTTTCGATGTAAACTCTTCGCAATACTAATCGCAAGAGAAGTCTTACCAACTCCAGGTGGTCCGACTAAACATATAATTGGACTTCTTAAATTACGAGTATTTTGCTTAACTGCAATATATTCTAAAATTCTAGTCTTAACTTCTTTTAATGCAAAATGACTACTATTAAGTGTACGTTTTACTTCCACTAGAGAATCTTCATCTTTCGTAAATTTTTGCCATGGTAAGTTTAACATCCAATCTAAGTATTCTCTAACCATTCCAACTTCAGGTGATGATGAAGGCAAATTTTCATAACGATTAATTTCTTTTTTAATTTTTTCTCTAATAGTCTTATTACATTTTAATTTAGAGAGTTTCTTTTTTAAAGTTTCTACTTCTATATCTTTACTATTAATATCTCCAAGTTCTTTTTGAATAACTTTAATTTTCTCTCTTAAGAAAAATTCTCTTTGACTTTCATTTAATTCTTTTTCTACTTCATTTTCTATTTTCTGTTCCAACTCTATTATTTTAAGATCTTCTTTCATATCTTCGATAAGCATCTTTACACGTTTTACAGGAGATGTTTCTAAAACATAAGCTTTCTTTTTAAAATAATCAAAGGGTAGAAAACCTGAAATTAAATCCGTAAGTTCATCTATATCATCGATACTTTTAAGTTGAGATATTAAAGCATTAGAAACGTAAGGAACTTTATTAACATAGCTTTCTAAAGACTTCATTAATATTTGGCGATAGTTTTTATTATTTTCTTTTTCTTCTTTAATATCTTCGATCGTAGCTTCAAATATTCCATTATTAAATGAATACCTAGAAACCTTTACTCTTTTAATTCCTCCTAAAACTATTCTACTCTTACCATTAGGAACATCCATCCTCATAATAAGTTCCGCTAAAACTCCAATAGAAGGTAAATCTACCATATCGTATATTTCATCTTCTTCTCTTTTTATTAGAGGATTAACGACGAGTAATTGTTTCTCACTTCTAGATTCAGCATTATTAATAATATATTTTTCTTTATTACTTTTACATTCTATTCTAATCTCACTATTCGGAAATAAAACTATATCATCTATTAATAAAACTGGTCTTTTCTCTTCATTCATAACTCTTACCTCCGAATCGAAATAGTTGTTTTCTATTATATATTAAATCTTGAAAATTACAATACCTTTTTCAAAGAAAAATTCAAACTATTTTAGTTTGAACTTCTATTTTAATTATCATAATTTAAATTCTTCTTAACTTCTTTTTTATATTCTTCAACACCTTCTTGATTAAAAGGATTAACTCCTAATAATATTCCACTAAAGCTAACACTTAACATAAAAAAGTACATAACTTCACCGATTGTTTTACTATCTAATTTTTCTAAAGTAATTATATTACTTGGAGTATGCTCTTTATAGTGAGCAGCTGCTACACTATCAGAAATAATCATATTCATTTTATTAATATCACTATTTTGATAGTTGATAATCTTTCCTTCTTCAATTCTAATAACAGTCTCAAAAACAATTGGAGAACCACTTTGCATAAATTGTCCTAGTGAATGTAAATCTCTTGTATAAACACAAGAAGTAGGAAGAAGTCCTTTATTATCTTTACCTTCACTTTCACCAAATAATTGTTTTAACCATTCATTAAGATAAGTTAACCTCTCTTCGTAGACACAAAAGTTTTCCACCTGATAACCTTTTTGATATAGAGTATTTCTAATACAAGCATAATCATAAGCTTTATCAAAATACTTAAGTTTAGAATTATTATAACCTTCTAAAAACATATCTATATTAATCCCAAAAACAGCTGCGGGTAAAAGACCTGCAGGAGTACATATAGAAAATCTTCCTCCAATATTTTGAGGTATCACAAAACTTCTATAACCTTTCATCTCTACAAGTTTTCTTAGTTTTCCCTGTTCTTTATCAGTAGTAACAATAATTCTTTTCTTTACTTCTTCTTCATCATATTTTTCTAATAATTTTTTATAAATCAAATCAAAAGCTACACTAATTTCCATAGTAGTACCTGATTTAGAAATAACATTAACATAAATATCCTTATCCTCTATATAAGACATTAATTCATCTAGATATGAAGAAGACATATTTATACCACCATAGATAACTTCAGTCTTAGAGTTTTTCTCAAAGTATTTAGAAAACATAGATACTAAAGCTTTACTTCCTAAATAACTTCCTCCAATACCTAATACTAAAAACAAATCTGCCTTCTCATTAATTTCTTGAGCTATATTTTTTATCTCTAATACTTCTTCATGACTAATACTATTTTTAAGCCAACCAGTCATTTCATAATTAGTTAAAGTATTAAAAACCTCTTCTTTTCTCTTTAATAAATCATTATAAATATCCCTATCTAAAAAAGAATTCATATAAGTAGAAAAATCAAATTTCATATATCTACCACCTCTTATATAGAAAGTATATCATGTAAAAACTCAATTGTAAATTAATGAATAAAACTCTCTCTATTTTGACAAGATTTAATCCAAGTCCAAGTAAGATTAGAAATATTAGTAATCTTTTTATTCCATATTTTATGATTTTTAGCGTTAATATGTTTTTTCTTATAAGAAATACGTACTAAAACTTTAAGTGTCTTTAAAGTAGCATCTAATTGATCGAGAAATAATATTCTCTTATGTACATCCTCTTCTTTTTGAGCATTAATAATATAATTTAGTCCTTCATAAGTAATCTTTTTAATATCTTTAGAAATATCTGAATTCAAAGGAAATTCCATTAAGATAGAAATAGTATAATAAATCATTTCTACATACTCTTTATAAATAATTAAGTTTTCTAAATTGACCATGTATTCCTCCTATAATTTATCCTTTAAATCTTGTAAAAATTTCATAGATTCCATTGGACTAATATAATTCAAATCTACTTCTTTTAAAGACTTTATAATATTAAGGCAAAAATCATGGGTATATGGTTTTTCTTCTTTAGCGATTATTTCTACATCTAAATTATGTTTTAAAAATAGTATTTTATATTTATCGATAGATTTAACAGGAAACCCACATTTTTTAACACTATCATTAAGTGGTGTTATTTTAAGTTTTAAAAGATCTCCTAATTTTTCAGCATCACTTCCTATAAACAAATAAAAAATACCACATTCAAATAAATAGTACTTATCTTTATTATTTTCTTTTAATGATAAATACTTAGTATAAAGTTTACTCATAAATCACCCTTCTTATTCAAATAAAAAGGTAGTATTCTGAACACATCAAAATACTACCTTAATTTTATTTTTACTACATTCTTAGATTATCATAAAAGTTTTCTTTTTTCAATAGTAAATTATCTTTTTACATAAACATCTACTTTATGGACTTTTTTATCATTGACCAGATGAATTACTCCATCACTTACTTTATGTTTATCTAGTATCACTTCATCTTTTTTAGCGATTACTACATCTATTATATATAAAGTATCCATATAAGTATATTGTAAAGAATATTTATTAAAACTAGTAGGTACTTGTGGTTTAATCGTAAATGTTTCACCTTGTTTTCTAAATCCTAAAATCTCTCTTAAACCGATACGATAAAACCATCCGGCACTACCTGTATACCATGTCCAACCTCCTCGGGCTGGAAAAGATGCTGCCGAATAAATATCAGCGGCGATCACATAAGGTTCAACTTTGTATTTTAAAACATCACCTTTACTCTTAGTTCTTTCAACTGGATTTATCATTTGGAAAACATTATATGCTTTATCAAATTCTTTTTCTTTCAACAAAGCCATAATATACCAAGATACAGCATGAGTATATTGACCTCCATTTTCTCTTATACCTTCAGGATAATTCTTAATATAACCAGGATTATTTAAAGATTTAGAAAATGGTGGTGTGAGTAATTTAACTATTTTTAAATCTTTATCCCATAAATTATCTTCAATAGCTGAGAGTACTTCTTCTGTTTTTTCCTTTGGAATAACATCACTAAGTATAGAAAAACTTTGAGAAATTAAATCTATCTTACATTCATCATTACTACTACTACCAAGCTTATCTCCATTATCAAAATACGCTCTTAAGTAATAATTTTTATCCCAACCATTTTTATTTAAACTCTCTTTTAATTTTTCATTAAA
This sequence comes from uncultured Bacilli bacterium, assembly GCA_947627375.1. Classification (GTDB taxonomy): domain Bacteria; phylum Bacillota_I; class Bacilli_A; order RF39; family UBA660; genus CANRDQ01. Next base: position 7,188 of record CANQVR010000026.1, read on the forward strand.
TTCTAAATAATCTTTAACTTTAAACTTAGGTTTATACTCTTCTATTATCTTTGTAAATCTATTAATAATATCATATAAGAAGAATCCTAACCACACACTTTCTCCTTTACCTTTAATACCTACTTTGTTCATTCCATCATTCCAATCTCCTCCACCCATTAAAGGTAGATTATGACGACCCATATTAGAACAAGCAAGATCTAAAGATTTTAATAAATGCTCAAATAATGTTTCTTGTTTTTCACTATAATTAAAGATAACACCTTTTTCATTTTCATAAGGACGAAGTTCTAAAGCTTCTACATATGGTACTTTTTCATCTAAAATTTTATAATCATCTGTGACATCAATATAATCAATAGTTGCATAAACAAGCCATAAATAATCATCTTTATAACGACTTCTAAGTCCAAATTTATTATGTTCATGCCACCAATGTAAAACGTCCCCTGTCATAAATTGATGAGAAGCATTTATTAAAATTTGTTCTCTCGTAAAATCAGGTTTAACTGTAGCTATATTCATCGCATCTTGTAATTGATCACGATAACCATATGCTCCACTTACTTGATAAAAACCGCTTCGCGCTAGAATTCTAGAAGAGATAGTTTGATATAAATACCAACCATTCATCATATAATTAAAACTTATATCAGGAGTTTTAATAGAAACGACGGATAAATCCTTCTTCCATTTATCTTTAACTTTTTTTAGTTCTTTTAAAACAGTATCAACATTCTGATATTTATGGATAAGTTCCAAATTCTCTTTATCACTTCGACCACTACCTAAACTAAAGACGATGGTCTTCTCTTCATCTGCTTTTAGCTTAATTTTATTTGTAATAGATTTAATAATAACTTGATTATCGATTACCGAAGTTATCTTATCTGATGAACTCATGAACACAGAAACATCATTAAAACTAGCATGATAAACATTTCTCATTTTTAAATAATTATCTCGACCCATAAATTCAGTTAAGATATAACGACTAGTCTTCTCTTCTAATACTCCAAAAGTTGGATTAATGTAAAATTCTAATTCGACTTCTTGAGCTTTCTTTTGGTTGTTTTTTATTTTTAAAACATAAAATTTAACAGTATCTTCTAACGCAACAAACTCAGTTAAACTTTTAGAAAACTCATCGTTACTAGACTCTAAAATACTATAACCAAAACCATGAATACATTTAGTTGGATTAAAGATCTTTCCATTTATTTTTATTCCTTCACTAGTATCATTTACCACCATTTCATTAGACCAAGAAGTAATCTTAAACTCACCACTATTATAAGCATAAGTATAACCACAACCATTATTAGTAACTATTGTTCCAAAGTTTTTAGAGGCGATGACATTACTCCATGGTGTCGGAGTAGATGCATCATAAATAACATATTCACTACCTTTACTTCTAAAACCACCAAAAGAATTATTACAAGTAAGACGAGATTCTAACTCGACTGGATTATTCTCATCAAGTAAATTCTTAACAGTTGTACTGATAGAATTATGTTTTTGAATTTCAAATACTTTATCTTTTAAAGACTTATGATCATAAACATCAAAATTAAGTCTAGATACCATATTAAGTAAAATCATCTCTTCCTCATTAATATCAGAACTACTGATGACTTTAACTGAACCTGGTGTATGATAAAAACTATTTAATGTATAAATTCGATAAAGTTCATCATCGATTTCCTTTTTAATAATTTCTGCATATTGTTCATTTTCAGCATTGACAATAATTATATCGACAAATATAGAATTACTCTTATAATATTCAAAACACTTAAGTATTTCCATGACAAAAGAAATATCACTAATATCAGAAATTTTAACAAGTATTATCGGTCTATCTCCACTTATTCCAAATTTCCACAAAGCACTTTGAGATAAAGCATTCTTCTTTAACAGTTCACGTCTTTCTAAGTTAACATTATATTTAGTAGTCTGATATAAATAGTTTAACATCATATTATAAACTCTCATATCATCCCCAGTTATATTCAAATTCTTAGTCATAATAATATTTGAAAGACTAGAAACTTCAAAAGCTTTATTTATAGTTCTCTTATCATAATAAGTATTAACTATCTCTTCTATTTGTAAAGGACTTCTACCAAAACCACATAGTAAATACACTTCTTCACTACTATTAGGTAATACTTCTATCACATTTCTTAAAGACATAACTGGCTCGACATTACTACCATCTTTATTAGAAAGTTCATTATGTAAAGCAATCGGATTTTCAGTATTATGACCACGTCCAATAAAATTAAATCTCGAAGTCTCATAAGTATAGACACTTTTTGGATCTTTAATTATTAATCTTTGAACCATATAATTACTGATATTACTATCTCTAGAAGTACGTCTCATAGTTAAAGTATTATTCTCTTTATTATAACTACAATCTAAAAACATATTATTAAATACTTTATGAGAGATATCATCTACATTTTCACAAATAATAGGTTCCGTATAAGTTGTAAGTTCTAGATGTTTAGCACTATCACTTTCATTTTTAAAAGTTATCTTTCTAATTTCAGCATGATGATCTCTCGTAACAATAATTTCAGTCTTAGTAATAATATCTTCATCTTTTCTAATATATTTAATCTTATCTGCTGCGAAAATAACTTCATATTTATCAGGTTTAATATTCATTGGAGCATAAGTATTACTCCAAACATAATCAGTATCTAAATCTTTAATATATAAATACATTCCATAATCTTGTTCTGTAATTTTACGATAACGATTAAGTTGAAGAGTTCTATATCTAGAAAAACCATTACCTCTATCGTTAATTAAAATTGAATATTTTTTATTAGAAAGTACGGAAAACTCTGGTATCTCTGAAATATAAGGAAATACTCTAATATCGTTTTCTATCTTTTCTTTATCATAGTTATATTTCTTATATCTAGCCATCTTCATATCGATATTAGTCTTAACTTGAACTTTTTCTTTTAAGAGAAGTTCAAAAGTCTTAATAGAAATATCTCGATGAAAATAATTTTTAAGACGCCCTTCAGTTAAATAGTTAGCAAAAGAAAGTAAACACATACCTTGATGATGAGCAAAATAAGCACGGACTACACCTTTATTATCATAGTCATATGATTCATAAAAACCATATCTATCATACATATCAAGTTTTGTAAATTTCTTTAAATTACGATAGACATCTTTTGGAAACAACTCCATTGCCATAATAGATGAATAAGGTGAAATAACAATTCTAGATTCACTTTCTTCTTTAGCTTTTAAATATGGTGTTGAAAAACTTTTATATTTATAATTTAAAGCATTATCAAGTTCATTATAAGCACTCTCACTAATTCCCCAAGGAAGACGGCGTGAAACACTTTCCATATAATCAACTTGACACATATGCGCAAAATGATATGTTTCATCAAGTAAAGTATTTTTATAATTTTTCATAAACAAGAAAGGCATAAAATATTCAAAAGAAGTTCCACTCCAAGAGATAAGTCCTTTTTGAGCTTTATAAGTAGTAAGTGACTTATCTAAAGAAAGCCAATGTTTACTTGGAACATCTCCCTTACAAATAGCTACAAAACTAGTAAGACGAGATTCGCTTGCAAACTTATTATAATTATAAATAGATAAATGTCCTTCCTCAGCATCATAACCTATGGAAAATACATCTTTTTTAGTATATAACTTTTTAAAGTTAGCATTCTTAATTAAAGTTTCAACCTTCTTATGTAATTTAGAATACTCTCCTATATCATCTTTTACTTCGATAAAGTTTTTAACTATAATTAAACACGCAACTAAATTTCCAGAATCAATAGTAGAGACAAATCTAGGATGCATTGCTTTTTTTGTTTTAATATCATACCAGTTATATAAATGACCATTCCATTTTTCAAGACGAGATAAAGTCTTTATAATACCATCAAGTAACTCCATAGCTTCTTTATAAGTGATAAATCCTAACTCATAAGAAGATATCACACTAGTAAGAGAATACCCTATATTAGTAGGAGAAGTTCTAAAATCAAGTTTTTCTTCTCTGTTTTCTTGAAAATTATCAGGCATCAAATAACTATATTCAGGACGAAGATAATCACTGAAAAACATCCAAGTACGATAAGCCATCTTTTTAATATTTTCATTTGCTGTATCATCAAGTGGTGTCAAATCTTCAACTATATTTTGACTGACTGTATATAAAACGAAAGGACTAGAAGCAAAAATCAAACCGACGACGATCGCTACTACATTGAAAAAATAAACTCCTAAAACAACTAATGCTCCTCCAACTAACCAATTAAATCCAAAATCCATAATATAACTGGCTAGATCAGTTTTAGCATTTTTCTCAGCTTCTTCCATCGAAAGCCAATTAAGAAGTTTCTTATGACTTATAAACATTCTATAAATACTACGACAAAAAGCATCCATATAAAGTTTAGAATAATAAGGAATCGTTGCAAAAGTTATATATGTACGTAAAAACAATGCCTTACCACCAAAGACAATATTTTTATAATATAATGTTAAGAAATTAGTCTTTTTTCGATATAATTTCTCTCGAAGAAAGAATAATACTCCTAAAGCAATTACAAAAAGTACAAATAATAAATATACATAAGAAGGCATCTTACCAAAGAAGAATCCTCCTATCATTACAAGTAGTAAAGCAGGCATTAAAAACATTCTTGCAATATTATCAAATATCTTATATTTTCCAAGTAAAGAGATAGGATTTTTTTCATACTTATTTTTATATCCACGTACTCTAAACTTCAACCACTCTATTATTTGTACATCTCCTCTAGCCCATCTATGTTGACGAGTAACATCAGTTAAGAACTTAGGTGGAAAACCATCTATTAATTCGACATCTGAAATATACCCACATCTTAAATAATTACCTTCTAAAAGGTCATGACTAAGGATTAAATTATCAGGAAAACGATTATATAAAATTTCATCGAATACCTCTAAGTTATAAATACCTTTTCCAATAAAACTACCTTCATTAAATAAGTCCTGAAAAACATTAGGAACGATCGCACTGTAAGTATCAAAACCACCAATACCCGCAAAAACCTGGGCATAAACAGAACTATTAGTCGATTCGATATCGACACTAACACGAGGTTGCATAATACCATAACCATATTCTACTTTAGTATGATCTTTATTTAAAATAGGTCTATTCAAAGGATGATCCATTGCTCCAACTAATAAAAGAGCTGTATTTAAAACAAGTTCAGTATCAGTATCGAGAGTAATAACATACTTAATATCTTGAAGTTTATCGATATTTTGAACATAGAAAAACTTACTCTTATCTTTATCACTCATCAAACCTCTTAACAAGTGACTAAAATGTAAGAGAGCTCCTCTTTTTCTTTCCCAACCTAAAAAACATTCCTCACTTTTAGAATAAAATCTATTACGATAAGCAAAATAGAATAATTCTTTATCATATTTTTTATTTAACTCTTCACTACACTTTATTAAAGCATCTTTGATATCATCATCGACCGCCACATGTTTTTCCCTCTTACTAGTTGCATCCGCAAGTAAAGTAAAATAAATATTATCACTTTTGTTTACTAAGTAATAAGTCTCTAACTTTGCAAACATATCATAAACTTTTTTAACATCAGATACTAAAGTAGTAATTACAACCACTGTTTTAGCATCATCACTAATACCTTTACTATAATCCATCTTACAAAGTGGTTTTGGACTTACCAAAGTAGTAATAATATGACTCATAATTTGAATTATAAGTTGACTAACAGGAATAATCAAAATTATAAATCCTAGTATCTTATTATCTATAAAAAACTCACTTAGAAAAATTGTCATAACAATAGATAATACTAAAACACATAAAACATATAATCTTACTTTAACTGTATTTTTATGTTGTTTAAATAGAAGTGTTCCAATATGATAATTATCACTACTAGACTTTTTAAATAAACTTTCTACATAACTTATTTCACTAATTCTTTTATGTTTAGCATCTTTAATAATCTTTTTACGATACAAATCTCTAGTTTCAATAGTCATCTTAGTATAAATCTTATCTTGTAAAAGTCTTTTCTCAACTACATTAGCACCTTTAAGTAAATCTTCATAAGAATTTTCAAAAAAATCTTTTAAATTATTAAAGATATTAGCAATCACTATATTAGATTCTATTCTTCTTTGATATTCATCATTTAATATTTCTCTAATACTAATATTTTGTTCTTCAAGCATTAAATTAAGCTCTCGAAAAACTAGATTACTCCTCGCTCCAAATTCTTTTAATTGGTTATTAATCTCAAATATATAATTAGTCCTATTGTTAATATTATTATTAGGATCTAAAAAATCAGTAATTTTAATATCGACATTTTTAGGAAGTTTTTCTTTAATAATTTTTTCAACAGTTTTCTTATCTTGTAATCTTTTATACTCTACTTTACAAATTTTATTTAATTTATCAGCATATACAAAAACTAACACTAATGGAATAGCATCAAACTCACTATAAGATAAATAAGTTTTAACTTCTTTTTGATATTTATTTAATTCTTTAATCAAAGTATTAATATTTAAATTATAATTATACTTATTAACAATATCCTGTATTAAATAATAAACATTTTCATTTTTATAAAGTTTCTTATTATTTATTTTTTTCTCTAAAATAATAGAATTCTTGTGCTCGACTAATAAATAATAATTATCTATTAACCACTCATTAAAAATACCTACATATTCATGTGATTTAGTAAGTTCAACTAAGTAATTATAATAATCAGTAATATCATCAAAATTTTCTATAAATTTTTTCATAAACTTATCCATAGTGTTACCTCCACTTTAATTATATCACAAATTTTAAGCATTTAGGGTAAATATTATACCTTATTATTATTTCCACATCAGAAGATAATTATAAAAGAAAAAACAAACCTCAAAAGATTTGTCTATCAACATTTCCTGATATAATTTTGAAAAGACTTTTTTAACACCTTATCATTACAACCGATTAACTCTCTCATTTCTAAATAATCATTAACTGCTACTTTATTAATATCAAATACTTTCATAACTGTCTCATATCTTCTTCCACTTTTAATATTATCCATATAAGTAGAAAGTAATACTCCACAAGTATATTTAGTTTTATCAGAAACATTCATATTTTGAATTAGATAACTATACTCTGTTAGAAGTTCATTAGCCCGCAAGAAAGAAATTTCTTTTTTATTAAAACCTTCTTCTTCTAAAAAATTATAAAAACTTTTAGAAGCTAACATCGAACGAGTCTCTCCAAAAAGAGAATTTTTTTGAAAATTCATAAACTCATCTTTAGTACAGTTTTCTTTAATACTTTTATATTCAACTGCATGTCCTACTTCGTGTGCAAGAACATTTAAGAAAAATAAATCATAATCGAATTTACTTATCGCAATAAAACAATCATCAGCGCCATTAAAATCGGGATTAAAATAAGTTAAACCCCAAAAGTTATTCATATTATAATCTAAAAACAAGACTTTACCACTCTCTAACATTTTTTCATAAAAAAATCTATAATCTGGACAATAATAATCTAAAAAATTAATAATTAATTTATTTTTATCTTTATCAGAAAGTTTATTTTTATATTTAGTTTCAAATGTCTTTAAATTATTTAAATGTTCATATATTTCTTTTCCTATTTCATATAAAAGAGGCCTATTATTTAAATATTTTATATTTTCTTTGCTTTCTTTTAAAGCAATAATATCTTTATAAGAAAGTACTCTACTTGCTATCATAGAAAGATCTTTTCTTTCATTACAAAATTTTTCTATATTAAAAAGATTTTTCCCAGTTATCTTTTTATACATATCATCAATCGTAATTACCGCTAAATAGTTTTCATAAACATTATCTTCATTAGAATTATAAAGTATTTGAATTCTTCTTTGAATATATTTTTTTATTTGTTTAAGTTTCTGTTCGTTATTCATATCATATTCCTATCTATTTTTTATTTTATACACCGTTAGAAGAAGTGACGTATCACTTCTTCGTATGTATACTAACTTCTGCAATATGCAAGGTTAAGTTATGTCGATATATACTATAATTATGTCCTTAGACATATTTACCTAAACATTATCGAGTGGGCGGACCCCAATGCCGGTGTTGTTCGCGTTGTTGTTGTTCACATTGCCGTTGGAGTTGACATTGAACACGTTGTTCGAGTTGTCGGAATTCGGAGACTAAACGTACTTGTTATAAACTTAACCTATAAATTTATACTATTTATTTCATTTTGTGTATATCCTGTATACTTCATTATTTTTTCCATCGGTTCATTATTTTGTTTCATATTTCTAACCATATTTCTTTTTTCTTGAGAAATACCTTGAGATATTCCCTTTTGCTCTGCTTCGTATTCTTTTACTCTCATAAGCTTTGCATCAGCTTCTAACGACTCTTGCCTAAAATCAAGTTCATCAGATATACATACTTTCTTTGCCATTTCTCTATAATTCATAAATAACTCATCTCCTTTTATTATTTTTTCCATTCTATAAGAATCATCTTCTAAACATACAAGTAAAAATTCTTCCAACTTTGTTAACTTATCTTTAGTATAATACTTTTCTTTTAATTTGGGAAGAAAAAGATGATATATTTCTAAATCTTCACTCATCATACTAAACTTATTTTCCCTCATCCTAGATGGAGTATATTTTTCTATAAATTCTTTTGTTTCTTTAAAACAAAAATTATTTATATTTATCAAAACAACTTTCTTATAAATATTACTACCACTTTTCTTTCAGATCCTGCAACTTTATATAAATAATTCATATTTCTTTTTAAAGTACTTATATCAGCTTGATTATTCATTTCAATAATATAAAGAACATTATCTAACTCACATATAAAATCAACAGTCTTTAATGCTTCTATTTGTTTAGATTTAGGTAAAACATTATTTGCTACTTTCAAGTTTTCACAAACATATAAATAATCTATTTTAAAAAACTCAGATAGAAAAAAACAAACATATTCAATCCTAGAAAAATTAAACATACATTTATACATAGAATCTTTAACAAGTGGATAAAATTTAGCTTTTTTAAGTAATTTATCAGAAAAAGAATTTATACTTGTAGTTTCATCATCAAATAAAATATACACTATTATACCTCCTTTTCCATACTTATAGCACATTCAAAAATATTATACAAACAACCAAAATCGCAAATTCACATGCTTTTAAGACCAAAAAATAACAAATTCCCCTAAGGAGAATTTGTTATTTTCGCCATCATTTTTACTTCAATTTACAAAATTACTATAAATTTATTTTTTAATTCGCAATTACATACGGATTCTCTTCACTACCATCACCAGTAAATCTTACATCACTTTTCAAATAGAAAGATACTCTTACTCCATAATTATCACTATTTGCTTTTACCTTTTCTAAAGTATTAGTACTATTAATACCATATACTAAAGAATCACTACTTAAATCACTTGTCATAGTCCAAAAATTATAAGTATTTTTATAAAGCCAACTTTTATTTACATATCCACTAGTAGTACTTTTCTCATCATTTTTACAATTTCCTAAATCATTAAAACATTTATCATCTACACCTAAAGCAAAAGTATAACCAAAATCACTCAAACTAGGTAATCCGATCTTCCCAGTCCAATCATTTTCTTTTTCAGTAGTATAAATATCTAAAGTAGAATTACTATGATTAGAAAAATCTCCTCCTAAATTCCATTTTACACTTTCTATTTTTTCTAAAGAACTAGAACTTAATCCACTCTCACTAAAATCACATTCTATTTTTTTATTAGAACTACCTACAAAACATTCTCCTTTACTACTACTATAATAACTTCCTAAATTATCTTTACTTTCATCATTTAATAAACTTCTAAGACGAGAATCTTTCCATTTGTTAGAGCCGTCATTACTACTTATACCAGTACTAATATCTCTATTATCATAAGAATAATTAGTATCATTAATACTTCCTTCACTAACTACTTTAATTAATTTTTCTTTTACTCCTGTTTCTTTTTCTACTTCAAAGATACCAATTATTCTAAAAGGTTTATCATCAAGTTTAAGAAAGTTTCTAGGATTACTTCCTATATATCTATAAGATAAAACACCATTATCATCAAAAGTAAACATTTTTTGTTTTTCTATATCAAGAGAACTATTATAATCTTTACTTTCATTTGTATTATTTTTAATTAAATCTTCTATTCCATCAGTTTCTTGTAATATTTTGATTGTTTTTTTATCACTAGGAAAACTTAATTTCTTAGTAGAAAATCCAACACTACTACCAAATTTAATTGTCGCAGGTTTTAAATCATGGTTTGTTATTTGTATAGAATATATTTGATTATCACCTTTTTCACCATTTTTATTAAGTACAACTCCACTTTCAGTAGGACAAGAATCATTATCTTGGGTATATCCTATTTCGATATTAGAAGAAGTACTTTCATAAAAGAAATGGAATCTAGCATCTATTGTATTAACATTAGTAAGACTAACTAATATTTTTTTAGTATCTCCAGGATTAATAATTATTTCTTTATCAGTATTAATATCTTTACTTTTGATTAGGGCATAAAGATTTCCTGTAACTATATTAAGTGCTCCACGACGTTCAGCATTAGCGGTAAATAAAGCATAAGAAGTAGTAAGAAAGCATGTTAAAAGGACTGTTAGAGATATACCAACTAAATAGCTATTTTTTATATTAATATTTCTATTAAGTATTTCTTTTAATTTACTCATAAACTAAATCACCGACCTCTATTACTATAATTTAATTCTAACAAAGGCAAAAACAAAGGTCAATATTTTTGGCATTTTTTTCCATTGATATGTAAAGTTATGTAATTGGAGTTGTAATAGCAAAAAATTACCGGTATTTGGTAATTTTGCCTATAAAAATCGGTCTAAGAAAGACCAACGTCTTGGTCTTTCTTAGACACACAGCACAACAAGTGCTGTGTATTACCACTGAATCAATCCTCTTCGAATCTTTATCCTATTATCGTATATGGTGAGTTAACCGTTCCTTCTCCACTCAACTGGATATTAGATTGCAGATATACGACGGGGCGG
>CANQVR010000027.1 GCA_947627375.1 uncultured Bacilli bacterium
CAAAGTCCTTTCTAAATATATTTTAACATATTTCTATGTTCTTTTTATTTAGTGTGAACTTTAAAGGTATTATAATCCTTTTATCTCTTTTTGTTTTATAATAAAAAAGAGGTTAGAAAAATGAAAGAAAAAATTAGTATAATTATACCTGTTTATAATGCTAAAGATTATCTAAAAAGGTGTTTAGACAGTATTTTAAATTCTACATACAAAAATATAGAAATAATTTTATTAGATGATGGATCGACGGACAATTCATTAGAAATATGTAATAATTATCAAAAAAAATATAAAGATATTATAAAAGTATATTCCCATAAAAATATGGGGGTAGGAAAAACTCGTAATAAAGGTATAACACTAGCAACAGGTAAATATATTATGTTCATGGATAATGATGATTTCATAACTGAAGATTATATTGAAAATTATTATAACGAAATTAGTAATGACAATTTAGATGTAGTTATTGGTGGTTATGAGAGAGTAGATGAACAAAATAAAGTTATATTAAAGTCAAAACTTAAAGATTATGAGTGGTCAAGATATAAAATAGTTTCTCCCTGGGCCAAGATTTACAACTTGAATTATTTAAGAAATAATAATATAATATTTTTGGACTCTAATATTGGTGAAGATATCTATTTTAATATTCAAGTCATTAATATGACTGATAAAATAAAAATAATAAATGATACTTCATATAAATGGTTTTATAATACTAAAAGTATTTCTAATACGATTCATAAAAAGGCAGATAAAAACTTAGAGTTTGAATATTTGCTAGATAAAACTTATAAAAAACTAAAAAGTATTAACAAAGAAAAAGAACAAATAATAGAGTATTTTTTTATGAAAACTATATGTTGGTATATTATTTATATAACAAACAATACACCTATAGATATAGTTAAAAAAGAAAAAACATATTATCTTAATTGGTTAGAAAAACATTATCCTAATTATCAAAAAAATAAGTATTTAAAGTTATGGAAACCTAAAGGAGAAAGTTTAAAAAATAAAGTTGTAGTATACTTAATTATGAAAGGTTATAAATATCATTTTGATAATTTAATACTAAATATTTTACAATAAAGGAGAAGACTATGAAAAAGAAAATCAAAAAAATTCTAAATAATAAATACTTGCCTTATATTGCGATATTCTTAATTTTTTTATTTATTCATTTGTTTATGAATTTTAATGGAGATGACACCGTTTGGTATTCGAAAGTTAATAATTTAATAACTTATCTTCCAAAACGTTATGGTAATTGGGGAAGTCGCCTTATAATAGAAACTACCTTAATTAGTTTATTAAAATGTAACATATTTTTGTGGAGAATACTCGATAGTTTTATGATTACCTTAGGGTTATATATGATTATAAAATTTGTTAACAAAAATCAAATAAAAGATATAACACTAATTGGATGTTGTCTATTTCTTTTATATCCACTCGTAGATTTAGTTAGTGCTGGTTGGGCTACTGTTACACTTCATTATTTTTGGACATTTAGCTTAGGAATGTTATCATTTTTACCATTAATTAACTATGAAAGAAAAAAGAAAACTAATAAAATAATATATGTCATATCGACACTAGCTTTAATATATGCTTGTAATCAAGAACAAAGTTGTTCTATTATCTTAGGAATAAATATTTTATATTTAATTAACAAAATTATAAAGAAAGAAAAAATAAATAAATACAATATATTATGTATCTTATTATCTTCAGCAAGTTTAATATTTATTTTCACTTGTCCTGGTAATTTTGTTAGAATAAAAAAAGAAACAAAATCATGGTTACCTGAATATAAAAAATTCGATTTAATAGACAAAATATATTATGGAGTAATAGTAACTTTAGGAACATTATCTCGAAATAGAATTGTACTCTTTGTTTTTGCAACCATTACTTCGATTGCAGCATATATTTATTCTAAACATAATTTTACCAAAATGATTGCTATAATAAATGTATTGTTAGTAAGTTCAATAACAGTTTTTCAAGAGTTTATAAAGAATTCATTTTATTACTCTGAAAGAGTATTGAGTACTATTCAAGCTATGCATATAGTTGACTTTGATTATTATGCACTACTGTCATTTGGTATAGCTATACTCGTATTTGCAATGCTTACATACCTCTTATTAGTTATTTTCCAAAAAGATAATTTACTTCCAGTATTTATTCTTTTAGGAGGAATTTGTAGTAGAATAATAATTGGTTTTTCTCCAACTATTTTTGCTTCACTTGAGAGGCCATCCTTATTTTTACATTTACCAATGATTATAACTTGTCTATTAGTTATATATAAGTTATATGAGGATAAAAAAATAAACAACACAGGAAAAATAATTTTAAAAAGTTGTCTAATTTTCTTAGGACTTACTAGTATAATTAATACTTTTTTCTCAGTTTTGGTATTAAGATAAATATAAAGGAGGTAACTTTATGAGTTTTATATGTCCACTTATATACTTTATTTTAGCAAATGGCTTCCTAGTAGTAATATCTAAAAAAAGTTTTGGTAAATGTATACCTGTTACGATGATGCTTAATGCTTTTATATACTTTTTTTCACAGGTAATATTTCAAACCTTTAAAATAGGTTTTATTATTAATATCCTACTTGCTATATCTTTTATAATTATTGTAATAAATATGAAATTAAAAAAGAAAGATTTTTCTACTTTAAAAGAAAACTTCTTTTCAAAGGGATTTTATGTTTTCCTAACAGCCTATATTGCTATTTATATTTTCGATTTTAATAGAGAATTTACAGTATGGGATGAATATTCACATTGGGGTGAAATGGTTAAAGAATGTTTAAGACTTGATAGATTTTATTCCGTTAAAAATTCAGTATTAATGGTACATAAAGATTATCCACCAATTATGCAATTATTAGAAACGTTCTTTTGTACATTATCAGGTGGATATAAAGAACAATTTTTAAAAAGAATAGTCCACTTATTTTGCTTTTCAATGTTTATTCCTGCTATTGCTGATTCAAAAAAATTTAGTAAATCAAAAACTTCTTTAAAAGCATTAATTATTATAGGGATAGTATTTTTAACATTTTTATTTTATGATCAACATGGAATTATTAATTCAATTTATAACGATTATTTAATGGCTATAATTGCTGCATATTTATTGGGACATATAATATTATCTAAAAACCCTCTTGATAACTTTAATTTAATAACGTTATCACTAGGTTGTAGTTTCTTAATTCTGACAAAACAAATAGGACTAACACTATATCTCATGGCTTTGTTCCTATTTACCATAGACTTAATTCTAAAATATAAGAAAAAAATAATAGATTTACAAAAATCCCATATCATATATATGATATTAAAAGTACTAGTACTTTTAATATTAATACCATTATTAATATGGAAGGGATGGAATATATATATTAGTAATTTAAAAGTCGAACAGCAATTTGATTTAGCAGATATTAAATTAACACAATTGGTAGATATAATGCATGGTAAAAGTGGTAAAAAATATCAAATAGATGCCGCAGCTAATTATATTAATGCTATAAAAAGAAATAACCTAACAACATCAAATAGTATTCAGTTATCATATATTCAATCGTTTGTCTTAGTCTTGTTGTTATTATATTTAATATGGCTTTATGGGAAACAATATTTTTATAAAGAAGAATTATCCTTACTAGCAGTAACTTTAGCAATTGGTTTAATCGGTTATGCTTTTGTAATGTTAGTAACATATGTATTTTCATTTGGACCATATGAAGGACCTACTCTAGCATCTTTTAATAGATATATACCAACTTATATTTTAATATGTTTCTCAGTTTTAATAATGTTATTTATATATGCTAATAGTAAAAGAGATAAAACTAATAAATCTCTAAAAACTGTCTTAATAGTTCTAGCAGTATTATTATTAATACAAGGGCCTGAATCTATGTATCAATGCTTTCCTAAAATTAGTAAAAAATCAGAATCAGTATATAAATATCATTCTAATATAATCAACAAAAAAACAAAAAAGGATGACAAAGTATTCATAATCGCGCAAAATAGTTGTGGTGACTTTCAATACATTATTCAATATTATAGTAATCCTAGAAAAATTAATATAGATAATTTTAATTGGGAAGTAAAGAAGAAAAAAGATTATCAAGAATATTTCGATAAGAAAATAAACAAAAACATATTAAAATATGATTATTTATATATAGCTAGTCTAGATAAAAAATTCATTGATAAATATAATTTTGTATTTCCTGATGATGATATAAAAGAGACGAATTTATATAAAATAAAAAATGATAATGGTAAAGTAAAATTAGTTAAAGTAGAGGAGTAGTAGAGATGGAGAAAAAAATAGCAGTTTTAATACCTTGTTACAATGAAAGTAAAACAATAAAAAAAGTAGTAGAAGATTATAAAAAAGCCTTACCTGAGGCAGATATTTATGTTTATGATAATAATTCTAAAGATGGTACTGATAAAATTGCCAAAGAAGCAGGAGCAATTGTTAGGTATGAATACCGTCAAGGAAAAGGAAATGTTATTAGAAGTATGTTCAAAGATATTGATGCGGATTGTTATTTAATGATCGATGGTGATGATACTTATCCTGCTGATAACGCAAGAGAAATGTGTAATTATGTTTTAAATGGACAAGCAGATATGGTAATTGGAGATAGATTATCATCAACATATTTTACTGAAAATAAAAGACCTTTCCATAATTTTGGAAATAAACTAGTTAGAGGTCTTATCAATACATTATTTAAAAGTAAAGTAAATGATATAATGACTGGATATCGTGCTTTTAGTTATAGTTTTGTAAAAACTTTTCCAGTATTATCTAAAGGGTTTGAAATAGAGACTGAGATGACTATACATTCACTTGATAAAAACTTCTTATTAAAAGAAATACCAATAGAATACCGTGATAGACCACAAGGTAGTGAATCTAAACTTAATACGTATAGTGACGGTTTTAAAGTTTTAAAAACTATAGGTAGACTATTTAAAGAATATAAACCAACAATATTCTTTAGTGTTATTAGTTTAATATTCTTTCTTATTGCGATAGGTTTTGGAACACCAGTTTTTATTGAATATTTTAAAACTCACTTAGTACCAAAATTTCCAACTTTAATTTTTGCTGGATTTATGTTAGTTATTTCTATCTTGATGCTTATTTGTGGAATTATACTTGAAGTAGTTGTAAAGAAACATAGACAATTATTTGAACTTATTTTAATAAGGACTAAAAGAGATGAAAAATAATTTAATGAGACAAATTCTAAAATTTGGAGTAGTAGGAGGCATAGCTTTTTTAATTGATTATGCAGTTCTTTTCTGCTGCGAAGAATTTTTGAAGCTAGGAGTTTTATGGTCAGCTGGTATAGCTTTTACAATATCTGTAATATTTAACTATATTGCAAGTGTCAAATGGGTATTTGATGTAAATCAAGAAAAAGATCCTAAAAAGAATTTTATAATGTTTATTATATTTAGTATTATAGGATTGATATTAACTGAAATAATTATGTGGTTTGGAACTGATATTTTAAACATACATTATTTACTTGTTAAAATTATTGCTACAGGAATAGTAATGGTATTTAATTTTATAACTAGAAAAATGTTTTTAGAATAATTAAAGATATACAACATATATCTTTTTTATGTTATAATTAATTTGGTGATAGTATGAAAGATAACTTAATGAGGAAAAATTTTATCTGGAATATAATTGGAAGTGCTTTCAATGCTTTTAATTCCTTATTCTTTCTAATTATAGTTACTAGAATAAATGGTGTAGAGGAGGCAGGAATATTTACATTTGCTTTTTCTACAGCTTTACTTTTATATATTATTGGAATATATGCAGGTAGAACATATCAAGTTACTGATGATGATCAAGACATAAGTGATAGTGATTATCTTTATAGTAAAGTCTTTACGTGTTTGATTATGCTTCTTATAGGTCTTATCTTTTGTTTCCTCAGGAGATATAACTTTATAAAAATATTAATTATTATGGAACTTACTCTATTTAAGGCGCTAGAAGCTTTCAGTGAAGGTATATATGCAATTGTCCAAGAAAACAATGAGCTTTATAAAGTAGGAATATCTTTATTTTTAAAAGCTATTATCGGTTTAATATCATTTGTATTAATAGATTTAATAACTCATAATCTAATATTATCTATTTTTTCTCTTATACCAGTTAATCTTCTAATGATTTATTTATATGATTTTAATAATTTAAAGAAATTGAAATTTAAAATGGATAAATTTAATTATTTACCAGTAAAGAAAATTCTTATTTATGGTTTTGCTGCTTTTGCTTTTGTTTTTTTAACTCAATATGTTATCAATGCTTCTAAATATATAATAGATGAAGTTCTACCTAATAGTAGTCAAACTATTTTTGGAATAATTATAATGCCTGCGACAGTTATATTATTACTAGGACAATTTATTATACAACCATTTTTACTTCCTTTAAAATCAAGTTTGAAAGAAAGTAAAAATAAATTTTTAAAAATAACTATTGCTTTAGTAATATCAATTATCGTGATAGGTATCATTTCTTTAATATTTATTTACCTTTTTGGTATACCAATATTAAATATATTATATGGTCTTAATCTTAATGATTACTTAAATGATTTATTGTTAATAATTATTGGTGCGACACTATATGAAATTACAGTAGTTCTTTCCACCTCTTTAATTACTATGAGATCTACTTTATCTCAATTAATAGTATTTATAATTGTATCTATCTTTGCCTTTTTATCTTCATCCATATTAGTACGTAAATATGCGATACAAGGAGCTGTCTATAGTTATTTAATATCTATGTTATTATTATTAATTTTATATATAATTATCTTTACATCAGTTTATAAAAAAAGAAAGGAAGTAAGTAAAAATGAAAAAAAATAAACATACCTTTATAGTTTTAGCATATAAGGAGTCTAAATACTTAGAAGAAAGTATAAAGTCAGTAATGAATCAAACGGTAAAAACCAATGTTGTGATAGGAACATCAACACCTAATAAGTATATCGATAATATAGCAAAGAAATATAATTTAGAAGTTATTGTTAATAAGAATCATACAGGTATAGGTAGTGATTATGATTTTGCAATTCATTCTATAAAGTCAGAATTAATAACACTAGCTCATCAAGATGATATATATGATAGTGATTATGTTGAAAACATATTAAAAGCCTATGAAAAAGCTCCAAATGCTTCAATTATAATTCCCGATTATTATGAAATAAGAGATAATAAAAAAGTCTATACGAATATAAATTTTAAAATAAAAAGAATTATGTTATTTCCTTTAAGATTTAATCTTATTAATGGAACTAAATTTATAAAGAGATTATCATTAAGATTTGGAGATCCAATTTGTTGTCCAGCTGTTACTTTTGTTCAAGATAAAATGCCTAAAAAAATGTTTGATTGTGAATTAACCTGTAGTGTAGATTGGTATGCTTGGGAAATTTTATCTAAAAGGAAAGGACATTTTAGCTATTTCAACAAAAGTATAATGGGTCATAGAATCCATGAAGAATCTACGACAACAAAAACTATAAATGAAAATAGAAGAACTGAAGAAGATATATATATGTTTAGAAAGTTTTGGCCAAATTGGGTAGCTAATTTAATAAATAAAATATATATTAATTCAGAAAAAACAAATAATATAAAATAAAAAAAATACCGCTTGAGTATTTTTTTATCTTGATTTTACACGATTAGTATTATATTGATTAGTATTGTTATTAACGATATTCATAATTGTATTTATTTTTGTATTATCACCATAAATTATTTTAGAATCATATGGTCTTTCAGGAAAGACTCCATAATCTAATTTGATTTTAAAGTTATGTTCATCCAAAAATGATTCAACTTTATCTTTTAGTGCTACAGGTTGTCCTGAACAACAATTAATTATACCATTAACTTGATCTTGTGATATAACACTAGAAATTTGTCTAGCAAGATCATTAACATGAATAAAGTCATATTTAGTTTCACCTGTTGTAAATGGGAAAGTTTCTTTACCTTCTTTTTCAGCTTGAATAATTTTTGTAAAAATAGAATTGTTATTTAGATCATCACCATATATGTAAAAACATCTTAACCATTGTAAATTAAAACCAAGTTCTTTTTGCTTTAATTCCATCATTTGTCTTAAACTATTTTTAGCGATTCCATATAAAGATAATGGATTAGTAGGTGTGTTTTCGTCGATCTTACCTTCAAAAAAACCAACCTCATGCATAGTACCCATTACAGCTATTTGACTAATTCCATTTTCAGCTAAATTAGATAAAAAGTTATAATGACCATATAAATCTTTAATATGATTCATAGAATTATGTTTAAATCCATCTCTCCATGCCATATGTAAACATATATCAGGTTCTCCTAATTGTTCATAATAATTTACATTATCTTCAAAAATATTTATTTTTTTAAAGATAGCTCTTTCATCAATATTATTATTGTTAATATCAGCAGCGATAACTATAGCATTGTTATCAAGTAAATATTTAACGACATTGTGTCCGATATATCCGTTAGCACCAGTAACTAGTACTTTTTTTCCTTCGATATTCATAAACTCCTCCTCAACTGTTATTTATAATATAATAACTTCAAAATTTATATATGTCAAGCATGCAAACATAAGAAATTTCATTTCCCTTTACACCTAAAAAATTATATATTATAATGTATATATATAGTTTATAAGTTGTAATGAGGAAGTGAATTTTATGAAAATAGCAGTTACAGGAACTGGATATGTTGGCTTAGTTACTGCCGTGTGTCTTGCCAAAATAGGACACAAGGTAACTTGTATAGATATAGATGACGAAAAGATAGAAACATTAAAAGAGCTAAAATGTCCTATTTATGAAGAAGGATTACAAGAATTGATGCAGGAGCATCAAAATGATATTATTTATACTACTGATTATAAAAAATCATATAAAGAAAATGATGTAATTTTCGTTTGTGTTGGAACACCTGAAAGAGAAGATGGTACTGCTAATTTGAATTATATTTATAAAGTTTGTGATGAAATAAAAGAATATTCAAAGTCAGATAAAGTTATAGTTATTAAGTCGACTGTACCTATTGGTACTAATAAAGAAATCCAAAAGTATATGAATAAAGATAGTGATACTACATTTAATATTGTCAGTAATCCCGAGTTTTTATCACAAGGGACTGCTGTTAAGGATACTTTAAATGCTTCACGTATAGTTGTTGGTACTAATGATAAAAATAGTAAAAAAATTATGGAAGAACTTTATAAACCACTTACGAAACCTCCTTACAACGTTCCATATTTATCTATGAGTCGTGAAAGTGCTGAGATGGTTAAATATGCTTCTAATAATTTCCTAGCGCTTAAAATATCTTATATCAATGAAATTGCTAACATTTGTGAAAAGACTGGCGCTAATATCGATGATGTTGCACTTAGTATGGGTTATGATCAAAGAATTGGTAAACAATTCTTAAAGGCAGGAATAGGTTATGGAGGTAGTTGTTTCCCTAAAGATACTAAAGCTTTATATCATTTCTGCAAAGATTTAGGATATAAACTTCAAACAATAGAAGCTGCGATAGATATAAATATATTACAAAGACAAAAATTGATCGAACAAGCCAAAAAAGATTTTGAAAGCTTAGAGAATAAAAAAGTAGCTATCCTTGGCCTTACCTTTAAACCGGGAACTGATGATTTAAGAGAATCTCCTGCTTTTGATAATGTAGATATCTTACTTGATTATAATGCTATAGTAAATGTCTATGATCCTGTTGCTATAGATAAATTTAAAGCTATATACAAAAATAAAGTAAATTATTATCATGATATAGATAATACTATTAAAGATTGTGATTTTGTTTTTATTATGACAGAATGGCAAGAAATAGTAGGATATGATTTAAATAAATATAAAGAGTTAATGAAAACTCCAATAATTTATGATGGTAGAAATTGTTATGATTTAGAAAAAATAAAAGAAGCAGGAATAAAATATTATTCGATAGGGAGATAAAAATGGCAAAAGAAAAAATATGTGTTTATAGTTGTATAACAGGAAATTACGATAACGTTAATGAAATAAAAAAAGAAAAAGATATAGATTACTATTTATTTACTAATAACAAGAAAGTAAAATCTGCTACTTGGAAAGTAATTTATATAGAGAATGATACTTTATCTAATGTAGTTCTTGCTAGAAAAATAAAAATTCTAGGGCATCCTCTAATTAATGATAATTATGATATTGCTCTTTGGATGGATGGAGCTGTTTCATTTAATACGAAGATAAAAGATTTTATTGATCATTTTATGACAGAAGATGATGTTTTTGTTGCCTTTAAACATGGAACGAGAAATACAGTAAAAGAAGAATGTGAAGCTTGCGTTAGATATCGTAAAGAGGATAAAGAAAAAATAAAAAATATTTTAGACTTTTATAAACAAGAAAATTATCCAGATAATAATGGTCTAGTTGAAAGTACAGTTTATATAAAAAGACTAAAAGATCAAAAAGTACAAGAGACTATGAAACTATGGTTTAGTATGATTGAAAACTTTACTAAAAGAGATCAACTATCTTTTAATTATTGTATTTATAAAACAGGCCTTAAAGTAAAATGGATAAATGAAAAAGTATTTTCTAATGATTGGTTTACTTGGTATAATCATAAAACATTAGATTCTATTAAAAGATATAGAGTATATTTTGGTGATGAAGATCAAGACTATGATATAGATAAAGATGTACAAGGAGATTATGATATTAATAATAATACTTATAGTTTTAAAACTAAAGTTTTAAATGATACTAATAAAATTTATATATATATTACTGATGTTCCTTGTGTTAGATTTTCTAATATAAAGATAAATAATGTTACTGAAGATGAATATGAAATATTTCATTTTACTTCTTATGATGATAAAAAAATATTTTTAAATGAAAATTCTACAATAGTAATTAATAAAGAATTACATAAAGGAGATCTTTTAGAGTTTAAAATTGATATGGAAATTTTAAAAGAAAGTGAAAAAATAGAACTTATAGATTACTTGAATTATCAAAATCATTTATTAGAAAAACATTGTAAAAAACTAGAAAAAGAAATTGATAATATGATTAATAGTAATAGTTGGAAAATAACAAAACCAGTAAGAACGATTTCTGAAATGTTAAAAAATAATAATTAGTGGTGATACTATGAAAAAAATTATAAAAATATTTTTAGTGTGTTTATTCTTAAGTATATTTTTAGAAATATTTGTTTTTAACTTTAAAACTTTTACATCTTACTTTAATAAAAGTATAGATGTATCTGATAAAGTATCTCTTCATAATTTAAATGAAAACAAAAATGGTATTATAAAAATATCAAATGATAAAAAGAAAAAATATATTGAAATAAAAAATATAAATAGAAAAATAAAAAATATATATTTAAATATTAATGTCTTAAAAAAGAATAAGTACTTGCGCTATACAGTATATGCTCAGGATGAAGCTAATAAATATTATTTTGCATTGCCTGAAAGGTTAATATATTCTCCTATAGAAAAGAGTAAATATATCTCTTTTAATTTAAGCGGTAAATCGAAGAATATAAAAATTTATCTTAACAGTGATATAGATAATAATTTATTTAAAATTAATAGTATATCTATAAATAATAAAATACCTCTAAGTTTTTCTGTATTTAGATTTATATTAACCTTATTAATATTAATGATTTTATGGATAATAAGACCTAAATCAGAATTTTATAAATATAAAATAAATTTTAAAAATAAAAAGCAAATTTTTATAATTATTTTAACTACCTTAGGAATTTCTTTATTCTTTCTATATACAGTTAAAAATGTTAATACGCACTTAAAACATCCACCTTTAGAGGTTAATCACACTCAATATAATGAACTAGCAAAATCATTTTCTAGAGGACATTTATTTTTAGATGTTACTCCTACAAAAGAATTAAAAGATATGAAAAACCCATATGATTTTTATGCAAGAGAAAAATCATTATTAACAGGTGGACTTTGGGATCATGCATATTATAAAGGTAAATATTATGTTTATTTTGGAGCTGTTCCTGTAGTACTGTGTTATCTACCATATTATCTTATGACAGGTAAAGATTTACCTAATTATATACTGACGTATATAATTACTATTATAATAGTAATAGGAATGTTATTATTCTTAAAAGAAATAACTAAAAGATATTTTAAAAATATTCCTTTATTATTATTTATAATATTATTTGTATTTTTATCTTCTACTTTATTAGAAATAGTAGAGTTTCCATCTATTTATACTATTCCCATTGCTTTTGCTTTAATGTTTACTTATTGGGGATTATATTTATTTATCTCCTCGATTAAAGAAGATAAACTAAGTACCTGGAGATTATTTTTAGGTTCTTTATGTATGGCTTTAGTTGCTGGATGTAGACCACAACTTTTGCTAGGATCGTTTTTAGTAATACCAATTTTTTGGAAGACAATATTTAAAGAAAGAAAACTATTTTCTAAAAAATCAATTAAAGACACTATAGCTTTTCTATTACCATATGTAATTATTGCTATTATAATAATGTTATATAACTATTGTAGATTCGGTTCTATACTTGATTTTGGGGCAAATTATAATTTAACAACTAATGATATGACCAAAAGAGGATTTAATTTTGCTAGAATAGGCTTTGGAGTATTTAAATTATTATTTCAACCACCATATATTCAAGCTGTTTTTCCATTTGTTATGTATACTTCAAATATTAATAATTATATGGGAATGACTATAATTGAACCAAATTATGGAGGTTTAATAGCGACAAATATAGTATTATGTTTAGGATTATTATTTTTTAAATTTAAAAAATATATTCCTAAAATACTTTATAATTTTTCTTTAATAAGTGTCATTAGTGGTTTTATAATTTTAATTTTTGATATAGAAGCTGCAGGAATATTACCTAGATATATATTAGATTTTTCATGGACTTTGTTCTTGCCAACTATATTTGTTATAATGGGTCTAATTAATAGTAAATTAGATAAACATATCAAAAGAACAATTCTAAGTGTAATAATAGTATGTATTATTTTAGGACTCACAGTCCAATTTCTAATTTCACTACAAGACCATTTATTACGTAATACCTTGCTTTATAATCCAAAATTTTATTTCAAATGGTATTATTTATTACAATGGTGGTTATAATACTAAATTAAAATCTTTAGGAGGAAGTAAATATGCCTAAAATATCTATAGTAGTACCTTGTTTTAATGAAGAGGAATCAATAAAATTTTTCTATCAAGAGATGGAAAAAGTAGAAAAAAAATTAAAAAAACAAAAAGTAACTTTAGAAATTATTTTTATAGATGATGGTAGTATAGATAATACTTTAGAAGAAATAAAGAAAATTTCTAAAAAAAGTAAAAAAGTAAAATATATATCTTTTTCTAGAAACTTTGGCAAAGAAGCAGCTATGTATGCTGGATTAGAATATTCTACTGGAGATTATGTTACTGTCATGGATGTTGATTTACAAGATCCACCTATGATGATTATTGAAATGTATGAATATGTTAAAGATAAAGAGTATGATTCAGTTGGTGTTAGAAGAGTAACAAGAAAGGGAGAACCTTTTATTAGAAGTTTCTTTGCTAAAATATTTTATAAATTAATCAATAAAATAAGTAAAGTTGAAATGGTAGATGGAGCACGAGATTTTAGACTTATGTCTAGACAAATGGTCAATGCAGTTTTATCTATGAAAGAATATAATAGATATTCTAAAGGATTATTTAATTTTGTTGGTTTTAAGACTAAGTGGTTGGAATATGAAAATATAAAAAGGGTACATGGAAAAACCAAATGGAACTTTTGGGGACTATTTTTGTATGCTATGGATGGTATTATTGCTTTTACTACTGCACCACTGACTATTGCTACTATAATTGGTGTAATATTTTGTTTAGTATCATTTATTGCAATAATTTTTATAATTATTAAAACTCTTATATGGAATGATCCAACAAGTGGTTGGCCTTCTATGGTATGTATTATGTTTTTCTTAAGTGGAATACAATTATTTTGTACAGGTATAGGAGGACTTTATTTATCTAAAACATATCTTGAAACTAAAAAAAGACCGATTTATATTATAAAAGAACAAAAATGATATGGAGGTATAATATGAACTATCTTAAATTAATGAGACCAAAACATTATATAAAAAATTTATTAATCTTTTTACCACTTATTTTTAGTGGATTACTTTTAGATGGAAATAACTTCTTAAAGACATTAATTGGCTTTATTTCTTTTTGCTTTGTTGCGAGTACAATTTATATAATAAATGATATCAGAGATAAGGACAAAGATAAAAAACACAAAACAAAATGTAAAAGACCTATCGCCTCAGGAAAAGTCACTGTAAAAAATGCAATAATACTAGTATTATTGTTATTAATGTTAACTACATTAATAACAATATTAGCACATATGAATATAAATTCTATTTTGTTACTAATATTATATTTTATTATAAATATAGGATATAGTTTTGGACTTAAGAATATACCTTTAATCGATATAGCCATTATTGTTGCAGGATTTCTCATTAGAGTTATGTTTGGGGCAACACTTTTAAATATAGATGTTTCAAACTGGTTATATTTAACCATACTAGCGGTATCTTTCTATCTAGCTTTAGGTAAAAGAAGAAATGAGATTAGTAAAAATGGAAAATTAGCTAGAAAAGTATTAAAATACTATAATATAGATTTCTTAGATAAAAATATGTATATGTGTTTAGCTATGGCAATAATATTTTATTCGTTATGGGCAACTGATGCAAAAATGATAAAACACAGTAATAATTTACTTATTTGGACTATTCCCTTTGTTATCTTAATTTGTATGAAATATAGTATGAATATAGAAGGTAATAGTGATGGAGATCCAACAGAAGTAATATTAAAAGATAAAGTATTAGTACTTTTAATTTTACTTCTTGCTATAATAATGTTTTTAATATTATATCTTTAAAAATAAATAGAAAATCTATTTATTTTTTTTGCTAAAAATTTTGTCGGAATTTGGTATATTTTTCCACTCTCGGACAAGTAGTCTTTGTTGTATAATAAAAAGAGAGACTATATAATAAGAGGGTAATAAATATGAAGAAAAATAAAGAGAAATATTTTATTATAGGGATAGGAATATTGTTGGTAATAACAATAATAGTAAGTAGTTATGGATTTTTACATGTAACAGAAGAAGGAAAGAAACATAAAGTTGTGGCAGGGACATTTAATGTAGATTTAGAAGATGGAGAGACAATAGAATTAAATAATGCAGAACCAAAAACAGATGCAGAAGGAATGAAAACAAAAGAATATGATTTTAGTATTTCAAATCTAGGGACAACAGAAGCATCATATAATATAAAACTAGAAACAGATGAAAGTGTAGAAGTAAAAGAAAGATTAAATCCAAATCAAATAAAATATAGTATCAAAAAAGAAACAGAAGAAGAATGGAGTGAACCAAAGTTACTGTCAACATTAAAGGCAGGACAAATATTATTAGAAGAAGAGACACTAGCAGCATCAAACTTAATAGATAACCCAAAGAAAAGTTATAGTATAAAGTTATGGGTAGATGAGAATGTAGGAAATGAAGGGCAAGGGAAAACATATTCAGGAAGGATAGTAATAGAAGCAGTACAAGGAAATATGACAACAGAAAAGATACCAAATACAACAAGACCAATAATAATATTAAAAGGAGAATATGAAGAGTATATAGAAGAGACAGTAGAATATAACGATCCAGGAATAGAAGAAGTAAAAGATGATAAAGACACAATAGATAAAACAGAAGTAACAAGTACAATAGAGTATTATAATGGAAGTGAGACAAAAACAGTAGATAAGGTAAATACAAATAATACAGGAGTATACTATATAACATATAAGATACAAGATAAAGAAGGAAATGAAGGGAAAGTAGTAAGGACAGTAAATGTCTATAAGAAAGATAAAAACAATCCAACAATAAAATTAAATGGAAATAATATAGAGACAGTAGAATTAGGAAGTGAATATGTAGATGCAGGAGCAACAGCAGAAGATGAAGAGGAAGGGAATATAACAAATAGGATAGTAACAATAGGGACAGTAAATACAAAAGTAGAAGGAAGTTATACAATAAAATATATAGTAGAAGATCAAGAAGGGAATATAGCATCAACAACAAGAGAGGTAATAGTAGAAAGTAAAGAAGTAAAAGTAACATTTATAAAAGGATCAGGAGTACAAGAGATAGAAAAAGAGAGTGCTACATGTAAGAAAGGTTTAGGAAAAAATAGTTGTGAAATAACGCTACCAAAGATAACAGGAAACAAAGGATATGATCAAACATATTGGGGAGCAAATGAAAATACAGAATATGGAAATAGAATAACAACAGAGACAGTAGAAGTAAGTGAAGATACAACATATTATGCATTTGCAAAAGACATAACAGCACCAATATGTAAAATAAGTGATACAACACCAGCAGAACCACCAAAAGAGATAAAACCAACAGATACAGCAACAATATCAATAGACTGTACAGATAATAGTGGAAGTTTATCAAAAGAATTAACTAATGAAGAAGTCACAGTAACAATAGGAGGAGCAGATGCAGCAGGCAAAGTAACAAAAACTTTAGCGAGTTCAAGCACAACAATAACAGATGGAAAGAGATATACATTTACATTAAAAGATTTTAAAACCCAAGGAGTCTTAGCAATGAATGTAAATGCAGGAGCGGTAACAGATGCATCAAATAATAAAAATATATCAACTCCAATAACAACAGGAATAACAATAAAATGTCAAAATACAAAAGTTATGATAAATGGATTGCCTAGTAATAGTTGCTCTGATATAAATTATAATGATTTAAATTCAGAGGAAAAAAGTAGAATGTTTAAGATAGAACATCCCGATGGAACAACATCATATAGATACTTAGGAGAAAGCCCAAATAACTATGTAACATTTAATGATGAAAAAGCAGGCTGGAGAATAATCGGAGTAACGAATGAAGAGAATGCCTCAGGAACGAAAGAGTGGAGAATCAAACTAATAAGGGCAGATAGATTAAATGATGCAATTTATTCATGGGATAATTCAAATGCAACAACAAATGGAGATGGAACAAGTGGTAATAACAATGGAAATTATGGAAGTAATAAATGGGAAAGGCCATCAGAGTTAAATAAATTATTAAATAGTGGAATATATTGGACAAGAGGAAGTGGAACATGTCCATATGGAATGAATAGCCAAGGAAGTACAAGTGCAACGCCGAAAACAACATCATGTAGTTTTACAAGTAATGGATTAACGAATACATCACATAATCAAATAGAGAATATGAGATGGTATTTAGGAGGAGCAAAATGGGATAAAACTAGAAGTACAGATGGATTTTATACATCAGAGCGAGGAAGCGAGACATGTACAACAACAGGGAACTGTACAGCTAGTCGAGCAACCACAACGAATGGGAATGTAGGATTACCATATCCAAGTGATTGGGGATATACATATGCAAAAGGAGTAGCAGATGGATGTTACAATACACCAAGTGATAGTGGTAAATGTGGTTCAACAAATGCAGGGAAAGGATGGATGTTTAGTACATCATATAGTTCCTGGACAATTACTCCGCGTTCCGACTCCTCGAGCATCGTGTTCCGTGTCGACTCCGGCGTGAGCAGCTACTACGCGAGCGGCACCGGCCTTGGGGTCCGCCCCGTCGTATATCTGCAATCTAATATCCAGTTGAGTGGAGAAGGAACGGTTAACTCACCATATACG
>CANQVR010000028.1 GCA_947627375.1 uncultured Bacilli bacterium
ACTCAAAAAACTCTCAAACTCTTATATACAAAGGGTTAGAGAGTTTTTGTCTTTATAAAAGTGTTAAATTTGAGATTATACTATATATTTTTATTTTTTTCTATAAAATTAGAATAAATTTCAAAAAAATAAAAAGCTTTATCTAATTAAAAAATTATCTTATTTTGTCGAATTTGAAGATTTATATTTTTTATTGTTATATAATAAGAAAAATAGGAAGGAATGAGTTGAATGTTAGAACTTGAAATTATTAGGATTATGAATAAGATGTATGATAATACAAGGAGTATTAAAATAAGTATGAAAAATATTTATATTAAAAATTGACAAAGTTCTTATTTTAAGAGATAATAATAATGTAAAGGGATTGGTGATAAAGATGTATCAGAATAAGGTAACTCTAACACCGCAGGAAATCTTAGAAAAAGAATTTAAGATTGATACCCGTGGTTATCGCTTAAAAGAAGTAGATCAATTTTTAGATGTGATTATAGGGGATTATGAGCAATTTTTTAATATCATAAATTCTCTAGAACAAGAAAAGGCAGATTTACTTGGAGAAATCATGAAGTTGAAACAAGAACTTCGTAATATGAAAACTAATGTAGAAATTGCAAAGAAAACTTCAGATACACCTGAGGTTACAAATGTTGATATTATGAGAAGACTTGCAAGACTTGAAAAAATGGTCTATGGACATGATGAAAGAGATTAATAATATTTTGACAAACGCTGTACTTTAATTAGTATTGAGGAAAGTCCATACTCACACAGTCTGAGATGATTGTAGTGTTCGTTCTTAGGGAAAAAATAACCTAAGGTAGAGAAATCTAACGGCGTGGTAGAGCCTAAGTTTTATAATATGGTAATACCCATAAAGTGCCACAGTGACGAAGCTTTAGGAAACTAAAGAGTGAAACGAGGTAAACCCAACGAGTGAGAAACCCAAATTATGGTAGGGGAGCTTTAACGAAGGAAATGAACTGAGTTAAGGATCGATTATTCGATAGATAAATGTTTGTCGCCTAGAAATAGGTACAGAATATGGCTTATGAAATATTATTTTTGGTGAGGTGTCTATTTTGAAAGAATTAGGTGAATATTTTAAAACAACAAGAGTAAAAAACGGTGTTAGTTTAGAAGAAGCAGCTGAAGACTTAGAATTATCTATTTCTCAACTTGAAAATATCGAAAGCGGTAATGAACGTGCTTTTGAAGATGTTTATAAATTAAAGGCATATATTAGAAGTTATGCAAAATATTTAGGACTTGAAGCTGATGAAATAGTAGATGAGTTTAATGATTTTCTTTTTGAAAAAACTTCTAAAATTTCCTTAGATGATATAAAGGCAGCTAGAAAAAAACAAGAAGAAAAACAAGAGAAAAAAGTAAAATCACCATATACAAAAGTATACAAAGAAAAATTCAATTTTTTACCTTTGATTGTGGCATTGATTGTAATTATATTTGTCGCTTTAATAGTGTTTATAATTATAAAAAATGTTGATAAAGCTCCAGTTAGAGATAGTGAGTTACAATCTATTGGTAGATATGAGGAGGTTATAGTATGAATTTTCCTACAAAGATGACTGTACTTAGAATTATTCTTAGTATTGTTATAGTTATTTTGTTATTATTTCCATTTCATAGTATAGGAATTACATTTCCTTATATTAAGTGTTGGGGAGTACTTATTAGTGTCCAATACTTAATTGCTGGAATTATATTTGTTATTGCATCTATTACTGATTTTATTGATGGTAATTATGCAAGAAAACATAATATGGTTACTGATCTTGGAAAAATGTTAGATGCTATTGCTGATAAAATGTTAGTAAATTCAGTATTAGTAGTTTTAGCAGCTCAAGGAATTGTTCCTACTGTAGTTGCAGTTGTAGTAATTATGAGAGATATAATTGTCGATGCTATAAAGATGGAAGCTGCTGCTAAAGGAAAAGTTGTTGCAGCTATCAAATCAGGAAAATGGAAGACTGCTACATTGATGACAGGACTTACACTTGCTTTTATTAGTAATTTTCCATTCGCTATTTGGAATATGCAAGTGGCAACGTTCTTACTTTATATTGCAGGAGTGTTATCTTTGATTTCTGCAGTACAATACTTTGTACTTAATAAAGAATTAATTTTTCCAAAGAACTAAAATTTTTTAGTGAATTTTATAAATTCTCCCAAAAATATGAGGGAATTTATTTTTTTGACATAAAAAAATGTCATAAAACAATTGTTCTAAAAAATGCTTGCATTTTGAAAAAAAGTATTGTACAATGAATATGTAAGCAAAAATAATAGGAGGAAATTTGATTATGGCAAAAACAATTAGCAAAACAAAAAGTGATAAAACATTGGACCAAGTGTTAGGAGATATAGAAAAACAATTTGGTAAGGGAGCAATAATGAAACTTGGAGATCAAAAACATATAAAAGTGGATGTTTGCTCTAGTGGATGTTTATCTTTGGATATTGCATTAGGAGTAGGAGGATATCCAAAAGGAAGAATAGTTGAAATATATGGTCCTGAATCTAGTGGTAAAACGACATTTGCTCTTCAAGCTATTGCAGAACAACAAAAAGCTGGAGGAAGAGCAGCGTTTATTGATGCAGAACATGCTCTAGATCCTGTTTATGCAGAGAAATTAGGAGTTAATATAGATGAATTATTACTTTCTCAACCTGATACAGGAGAGCAAGCTTTAGAAATATGTGAAGCTTTAGTAAGAAGTGAAGCTGTAAATATTATTGTAATCGATTCTGTTGCAGCTTTAGTACCACAAGCTGAAATTGATGGTGAAATGGGAGACTCACATGTTGGTCTGCAAGCAAGACTTATGTCTCAAGCTTTAAGAAAGTTATCTGGTACTATTAATAAAACTAAGACTACAGCTATTTTTATTAATCAATTAAGAGAAAAAGTAGGTGTAATGTTTGGGAATCCTGAAACAACTCCAGGTGGACGTGCACTTAAATTTTATTCGACAATAAGACTTGATATACGTCGTAAAGAACAACTTAAAATGGGAGATGGTGTTGTTGGAAATAAGACAACTATTAAAGTTGTTAAAAATAAGGTTGCTCCACCATTTAAAACTGCAGAAGTTGATATAATGTATGGAGAAGGAATTTCTCGTGAAGGAGAACTTATTGATTTAGGAGTTGAAGCTGGTATAGTTGAAAAAATGGGTTCTTGGTTTTCTTATCAAGGAGAAAAACTTGGTCAAGGTAAAGAAAATGTTAAACTTATATTAAGAGAAAACGAAGATCTTAAAAACGAAATAGAAACAAAGATTAGAGATTATTATGGTATTTCTATAGATAATAAAGAAAAAGCAAGTGAATAACACAAGGTAATACTTGTGTTTTTTAGTATTTTGTGGTATAATTAGGAGCAATTAAAGGGGGAATGGTTATGCTAAAAGAAAGAAGAGAAGAATTTTTAAAACATGTGTCTGCAAAGCTGAAGCAAAAATTTGATAATGCAGATTCTTTTTATAAAAAGTATCAACAAGAAATATATGATTTGTCTGAATCGTGTTTAAATTTTTATTTAGAAGAAAATGATGTTGAATCTAATTTTACTAACGAAAAGTATATTGGAGAAATGAATATTTTTTTCTTAGTTGCTGGTTTTTTAAAAGAGTTAAATCCTAAATATGAAAAAATGTTTTGGAATGATGTTAAAAATAAAAGAATCAATTATAACAAAAATATTAAAGAAACTAATTTTACTTGTAATAAAATAATGAAAGCTTATTATTTTATAAATATTGAAAAAAGTAATACTATTGAAGATGCTTCTAAACTTGCACATGAATATGTGCATAGACTTTCTATTATAAATCATGATGGTTTTACTTTATTAGACGATAATTCTGCTTTTATTGAAGTCCCTGCTATTTTGGCTGAATTAAAATTTACTGATTATTTAGAAAAAAATGGTTTTTCTTATGATGTGTTAGAAGAGATTAATTCTAAAAGAAAACAAAGATATTTTAATGCTTTAGGAATTGCTATATTGGAAAGTAATTATCATCAAATATTAAATGAGTATGGAACAATAGATGACGCTAAATTAGATAATTTAAAGTATAAAGGAATAAAACATTTTGATTCTAACTTATTACAAATTTCTGAATGGGATGTAAATTATAAACATTTTTTAGGACATGTTTTAGCGTTTGATATTTATAAAGGTGATAATTCAAACGATCAATTATGTGAATTAATCGATAATTTGAATAATCCTAATTATGTAAACTATTTAGAGAAGATACAGTTAAACAGTGTTTTTGAATCTGCTAAGCACAGCAAGAAAAAGTCTAAAATAAAAATGTAGAATTTTGTAAAAGAAATTTTGATGAATTATTGTTATAAAAAAAGAAGAAATTATCTTCTTTTTTATACTATGTAAAATCATTTGTATAATAATATTGAAAAAATCATGTCAAATTATTTTGACTTTTTTGTAAATCCAAAATTTAAAATAGACATTTTTTTACTATCTTTACATAAGCTCCCTTTTTTGTTTTTTTAATACATATTTTATACTTTGCGTTTGTTGGATAATAATATTTAAATAGGAAAAGATAAATAATTTGTTGTTTTATATCTCATATTTTACTTGACATAAACGTAAATACAAACTACAATAAAAATGGATTATAATTAAATTAATAATAAATTTAATATATATCTAGAAATGGAGGAAAATATGGATAATATGGTGTTCTCCATTTTACTACTTATTATTGGATTAGGAATTGGGCTAGTTATTGCTTTTGTTTTTAGTCGTTTAAAAGAAAAAAATGCTCAAAATAAAAGTGATAACATTATTAATCAAGCAAAAAAAGAAGCAGACAAAATTAAAAGAGATTCTATTTTAGAGCAGAAAGAAGAAATACATAAATTAAAAATGGCTGCTGATAAAGAGATTAAAGAGAAAAAAGAAGAACTTAAAAATTCTGAAGAAAGATTAATACAACGTGAGAATAATATGGATAAAAGAGATGAGCTTTATCAAAAACGTGAAAGTTCTCTTGATGAAAGAGAAGAAAAATTAGCTGATCGTCTTAATGAAATCCAAAATAAAAATAGTGAAGTGGAAGAAATAAAAAAGGAACAATTAGAATTATTACAAAAAATAGCTAACTTTAGTAAAGATAAAGCTAAAGAATTGATAATGGAAAGAGTAAAAGAGGATATGAGTAAGGAAATTTCTACTTATATTCGTGAACAAGAAAATGAAGCAAAACTTGTTGCAGATAAAACTGCTAAAGAATTGATTGTTTCATCTATGCAAAAATATGCTGCTGATATTGCAGGAGAACAAACTGTGACTGTTGTAGATCTTCCTAATGATGAAATGAAAGGTCGTATTATTGGTCGTGAAGGTAGAAATATTCGAACTATTGAAGCTATAACAGGAGTTGATTTAATTATCGATGATACACCTGAAGCAGTAGTTTTATCAAGTTTTGATCCTTTACGTCGTGAGATTGCTAGAGTTACACTTGAGACATTAATTAAAGATGGAAGAATTCATCCAACGAGAATAGAAGAGTTATATGATAAAACTTGTAAAGAAATGAAACAAAAAATTATAGAGTATGGTAATGATGCTTTATTTGAAATAGGTATTACGAAAGTTGATCCTGCTTTAGTTGAAATAATTGGTAAACTTCATTTTAGAACTAGTTATGGTCAAAATGCATTGAGACATTCTATTGAAGTTGCTGAACTTTCAGGACTTCTTGCAGCAGAAATTGGAGAAGATGTACAACTTGCTAAAAGAGCTGGACTTCTACATGATGTGGGAAAAGCTATAGACCATGAAATAGAGGGTAGTCATGTTGATATTGGAGTTGATTTAGCTCGTAAATATCATGAAAACGATGTAGTTGTTAATGCTATTGCTTCTCATCATGGAGATGTTAAAGCTACTAGTGTTATCGCAAGTATTGTAGCTATTGCTGATGCTATTTCAGCTTCTCGTCCAGGAGCAAGAAATGATTCTTTAGAAAACTATATTCAACGTCTTCGCCAACTTGAAGAGGTTGCTAGTGATATAGATGGTGTTGAGAAAACATTTGCTGTTCAAGCAGGACGTGAAATTAGAGTTATAGTAAAACCTGATGAAGTAGATGATTTAGGTGCTCATAAAATTGCTAGAGATGTTAAAGAAAAAATCGAAGCTAATATGAAATATCCTGGAACTATTAAAGTTACAGTTATTCGTGAGACTAGAGCTCAAGAAGAAGCTAAATAAAAAAGTACTAAAATTAGTATTAACTAGTTTTAGTACTTTTCATATTTATAGATGTCATCATCATTTGGTTCGATTTTACCATAGAATTTATTGCCACTTACATAAATTCCTTCACTATTTTTATCTACTTTTTCATAAAGACAGTTTGGACTTATACAATATAGTCCTTTTTTATTTTCAAATACTACCATAAAATAGTCATATTTTTTTTCTTTGACATATTCCATTAATTTGTTAAATTCTTTTTGTGTTGCTAGTTCTTTAAATTTTTGCTTATCCATTTCGATATAACCCATTTTAGTTTTCTTATCGATCTGTTCTTCTTTGATATAAGTAGTTAAATCTTTTGATTCACATCCAGTTATAAAT
The DNA here is from genome assembly GCA_947627375.1 of uncultured Bacilli bacterium. Lineage (GTDB taxonomy): Bacteria > Bacillota_I > Bacilli_A > RF39 > UBA660 > CANRDQ01. The sequence goes on from CANQVR010000028.1 coordinate 6,650, forward strand.
AGTATTGCAGTTAAAATAAAAGTTAATTTTATTATTTTTTTCATAATACCTCCTTTTTCTAACTTATTATAACATGCTTGTTGTTAGTTTTCAATTTATAATTAGTTTACAAAATCATAAGTAAGAGGTATTATATTATTATAGGAGAATGATATGGATACTAATTTTTATAAATTTTCAAGATCAATATTAAGTTTTATATTTAGAGTTTTGTATAGACCAACTATTATTGGAAAAGAATATATAATGAGAGAAGATGCCTTTGTTTTAGCTGGTAATCATACCAATAACTTAGATTGTTTTTTACTTATTTCAGCAGTTAAAAGACAAATTCATTTTTTAGCAAAGGATTCTCTTTTTAAAGGAATTACCAAACCTATTATGCATCTTATGGGAGTTATTCCTGTCAATAGGAAGATACATGATTCTAAGGCACTTGTTTTAGCGGAGGGTTGTTTGCGGGAAAAAGGAGTTATTGGTATCTTCCCAGAAGGGACAATAAATAGAACTAATGATGTCATTATGCCATTTAAAATTGGAGCTGTTAAGATGAGTAGTGATACAGATAGTATTTTAATTCCTTTTGTTATTACAGGAAAATATAAATTATTTAGAAAAAGTATCACTTTAGAATTTTTAAAACCTAGGAAAGTATTAGATGATTTAGATAGTGAAAATAAAAAATTAATGGAGGAAATCAGTAATAAATTAAAAAAGGAGAGATAAAGATGAATGTAATAGAAGTAATTAGAAAAAAGATAAAAGCTCCTTGGAAGAAATTTTATAAAAAGAAAGAAATGGAATTTGAAGTTCCTGATATTTCGATTTATCAAATGCTTAAAAATAGTGCTTTAAAATATAAAGATTTAACTGCGATAAATTATTTTGGAAAGACTTTAACATATGAAGAATTTTTAGAACAAATAGATCTAGCGGCACGTGCTTTTCGTAGTCAAGGAATTAGAAAAGGTGATGTGGTAACTGTTTGTATGCCTAATACTCCTGAGGGTGTTATTTCTTTTTATGCGATAAATAAAATAGGAGCGCTTGCTAATATGATACATCCTTTATCAGGTGAAGAAGAAATAAAGGAATATTTGCTTTCTACTAATAGTGTCATGCTTGTAATGATAGATCTTTGTTATGAAAAAGTAAAAAATATTATTCAAGATACAAATGTTTATAAAACAATTGTAGTATCAGCTAAAGATTCTATGCCTTTTTTAATGGGAGTTGGTTATGAAGTTACTCAGGGTATAAAGATAAAAAAACCAAAGAAGAGTGAATCTTATTTGTATTGGAAAGATTTTATTAAAAAAGCTTTAACATACGAAGGGGATTATTTTGTTGAATCTAATAAAAATAGTCCAGCAGTTATTTTACATAGTGGAGGTACAACTGGTGTACCTAAAGGAATAGTTTTATCAAATGGTAATTTTAATGCTTTAGCGATTCAAGCAAAAATAGTATTTAAAACTATAAAACCAGCTGATAGATTACTTGCAATTATGCCTATATTTCATGGTTTTGGACTGGGAGTTTCAATTCATGCCCCATTTTATCTTGGGATGGAAGTGGTTTTAGTTCCTCAGTTTGATGCGAAAAAATTTGATAAATTAATAGAGAAAAATGATCCTCAAGCAATCCTTGGAGTACCTACACTATTTGAAGCTTTAATCAATACTGATAATAAAAATTTAGATTTATCTAGACTTAAAGTTGTAATAAGTGGAGGAGATACTTTATCTGCTAAATTAAACACAGATATAAATAAATATTTAAAAGAACATTCATCACCTGTTAAAATTTCTCAAGGGTTTGGTATGACTGAGTCTCTTGCGGCAACTGCACTTGCTTTTGGAGATGCTAATAAAGATGGAAGTATTGGTATTCCTTTTCCGGGAAATTATTTTAAAATGGTCGCACCAGGTACACAAGAAGAAGTTAAACAATTAGAAGATGGAGAAATTTGTGTTAGTGGTCCTACCGTCATGATAGGTTATTTAAATAATGAAAAAGAAACTAACGAGATGTTACAAATTCATAAAGATGGATATTTATGGCTTCATACAGGAGATATTGGTTATATGGATAAAGATGGAGTTATTTTCTATCGCCAAAGACTTAAACGAATGATTATTTCATCTGGTTATAATATATATCCAACTCATGTTGAAGAAATTATTGAACAACATCCAGCAGTTTTAAAATGTAGTGTTGTAGGAATGCCTCATAAATATAAAGTAGAAGTTCCAAAAGCATATATTGTTTTGAAAAAAGGATATAAAGCTTTTTCAGTTAGAAAAAGTATTAAAGAACATTGCCAGAAAAACCTTGCTGCATATTCAATTCCATATAAATTTGAATTTAGAAAGTCTTTACCTAAAACTTTGATTGGAAAAGTTGATATTAAAAAATTACAAGAAGAAGCTAAAGGAGTGCCTGATAATGAAGAAGGATAAGATGTATGCTTATAGATTTTTAAAACCGATTCTCGGATCTATTTATAGATTTTATTATAATCCTAAAATTATTGGTAAAGAAAATATTCCTATTGATGGACCAATTTTAATTGTTGGTAATCATAAGCATATAATGGATCAATGTAGCGCAATTATTTCTACGAAAAGACCAATTCATTATATGGCTAAAAAAGAGTATTTTGATGGGAAGTTTGCTTGGTTTTTTAAGATGGTTGGTTGTATTCCTGTTGATCGTTCTATTAAAGATAAAGAAGCAACTAAGAAAGCACTTGAAGTATTGGAAAATGGCTTTGCTTTAGGTCTTTTTCCGGAAGGAACACGTAATAAAACGGATAAGTTTTTGTTACCATTTAAATATGGAGCTGTTTCTATGGCTAAAAAGACGGATGCTTATCTTGTACCATTTGGTGTTACGGGTGATTATAAGTTTAGAAGTCATAATTTAGTTATGAGATTTGGAAAACCTTTTAAAGTTCAAGGTGATTTAAAAAGTGCCAATGAACGTCTTGAAAAAGAAGTTGGAAATTTGATGAAAAAGAATTTACAATAGAACTATATAGAAAAATGTTAAAATAACCAATGGTTATTTTTTTTCTTATATATTTACTTATTTTCGATATTAAAGTATAATCTTAAAAGAGGTGATATCATGTTTGAAAGTTTAGGAGATCGTTTACAAAGTGCAATTCACAAAATAAAAGGTTATGGAAAAATCACTGAAGAAAATATTGATCAAGCTATGAGAGAGATACGTCTTGCTTTACTTGAAGCTGATGTTAATTATAAAGTTGTGAAAGAATTTACTAGTAAAGTAAAAGAAAAATCTTTGGGTGAAGAAGTTAAGAGTAGTATTAATCCTGGAGATTTGTTTGTTAAAATAGTAAAAGATGAACTTGTAGAATTGCTTGGTGGTGAGAGTAAACCGCTTAATTTGAATGGTAATCCAGCAGTGCTTATGCTTGTGGGACTTCAAGGTTCAGGTAAAACTACAACTATTGGAAAACTTTCTTTATTTCTTCGTAAGAAACACAGTAAAAAACCACTTCTTGTTGCTTGTGATGTTTATAGACCAGCTGCGATTGAACAATTAAAAACTATTGGGCGTGAGTTAAATATAGAAGTTTATAGTGAAGGTAAAAAAGATCCTGTTGAGATTAGTCAAAACGCTATTAAGTATGCGAAAGAAAATGGTTTTGATTATGTATTAATAGATACAGCAGGACGTCTTCATATCGATGAAGAATTAATGCATGAGTTAGAAAATATAAAAAGTAAAATTAATCCTGAAGAAGTACTACTTGTAATTGATGCGATGATGGGACAAGATGCAATTAATGTTATCGAAGGATTTAATAACAACTTAGATTTAACAGGAGTTATTCTTACAAAATTAGATGGTGATACTAGAGGTGGAGTTGCTCTTTCAGTTCGACATCTTACTAATGTACCTATAAAATTTATTGGTGTAAGTGAAAAAATGGATGGTCTTGATATGTTCGATCCAGAAAGAATGGCAGGAAGAATTTTAGGTATGGGAGATGTTGTCTCTTTAGTAGAAAAGGCATATGATGCAATCGATGAAAAAGAAGCTGAGAAAACTGCTAAAAAAATGCAACAAGGTAAGTTTGATTTAGAAGACTTTTTATCTACTATGAAACAAATGAAAAAACTTGGACCTCTTGAAAATTTACTTAAATTAATCCCTGGTGCTAAAAAGATGGGACTTAATAATGTTAAAGTAGATCCAAAACAAATTGCGAGAATTGAAGCGATAGTATTATCTATGACTATTGAAGAAAGACGTAATCCAGCAATAATTAAATCTAGTCGTAAAACGAGAATTGCTCGTGGTAGTGGTACTTCTGTACAAGAAGTTAATAAACTTTTAACACAATTTGATCAAATGAAAAAAATGATGAAACAATTTAGTAATGGAAATATGAAATTACCATTTTAGGAGGAGTATATGTCTAAGTTAGAAGATGCACTTAATAAAGCTGTTGAAAAATATGGGTGTATAAAAAAAGAAAAGATAGAAAATGATGGTTTTATTCGTGGAGATAATTATCGTTGTACATTAAGAAATGGAAAAGTTATTAATAGAAATAAAATAATAAAAAATAATGGTGATGGAGATGCATCGATAATTATTCCGATTACTGATAAAAATGAATTAATACTTGTTATTCAACCTAGAGTATTTACGGAAAGAACAGTCGAAGTTTCTTTTCCTGGAGGACTTGTTGATAAAGATGAAACTGATATGGAAAGTGCTGCTAAACGTGAACTTTTAGAAGAAACTGGAGTAAAAGCAGAAAGCTTAGAATCTTTAGGTAGTGTTTATATTAATTCTGCGAGTAGTTCGGGAAAACATTATTATTTTCTAGCGCGTAATTGTAAAATTACAAAAGAACAAGACTTAGATGAAGATGAATTCATCGATGTAGTTACTGTACCGATAGAAGAAGTGTTCCAATATTTAGAAAAGGATATAACTTTTCCAGCAACATTTTTAATTGGAATGATGAAATTAAAAGAAAAAGAATTTAAAAAAGTATAGATTTATATTATATTTGTGCTATAATGGAATAGAGCAACCACAAAGGGATAACTCTCTTTAGTGGTTTTTTATTTTTAGGAGGTTTTTATGACAAAGTATGTTTTTGTAACAGGTGGAGTTGTTTCAGGACTTGGAAAAGGTATTACTGCATCAAGTATAGCTTTACTTTTGAAATCTCGAGGATTTAAAGTTTTTATGCAAAAATTTGATCCTTATGTTAATGTAGATCCTGGAACTATGTCACCTTTTCAACATGGAGAAGTTTTTGTAACTGCTGATGGTAGTGAGACTGATCTTGATTTGGGACATTATGAAAGATTTATTGATGAAGAACTTAACTATACTTCAAATATTACAACAGGTAAAATTTACTCTTCAGTAATTGAAAAAGAAAGAAGAGGAGATTATTTAGGAGGAACTGTTCAGATTGTTCCACATATTACTAATGAAATAAAAAGTAAAGTATATGAAGCAGGAAATAGTAGTGGAGCTGATGTTGTAATTACTGAAATTGGTGGTACTATTGGAGATATTGAATCTATTGCGTTTTTAGAAGCATTGAGACAAATACAATCAGAACAAGCTGATGAAAATACTTATTTTGTTCATACTACTTTAATTCCTTATATATATGGATCTGATGAATTAAAAACAAAACCTACTCAACACTCTGTAATGGAATTAAGAAGACTTGGTATTAGACCTGATATGTTAGTATGCCGTTCTCCTATAGTGTTAGAAGACGCTATGAAAGAAAAAATAAGTTTATTTTGTGATATACCAAAAACTAGTGTTATAGATGCAATCGATGTTAAAAATATATATCAAATACCTATAAAATTTTATGAACAAGATGTAGATAGTATAGTTTTGAAACATTTAAATCTTCCTAAGAAAAAGATTGATTTAAGTAATTGGAAAAAATTAATCAAAGATGTTGAATCATTAGAAAAAGAAGTTAATATAGCTTTAGTTGGTAAATATGTTGGACTTCATGATGCTTATCTTTCAGTTATGGAAGCTCTTAAACATGCTGGATATAAATATAAATCTAAAGTAAATATTAAATGGGTCGATTCTGAAAAGTTAGAAAAATGTGAAAATATTAAAGAAGAACTTGGGGATGTAGATGGTATTTTAGTACCTGGTGGTTTTGGAAATCGTGGAATAGAAGGTAAAATCAAAGCTGCAAAATATGCTAGAGAAGAAAAAGTTCCTTTTTTAGGAATATGTCTTGGACTTCAAGTTGCAGTAATTGAATTTGCAAGAAATGTTTGTAAATTAGAAGGAGTATCATCGACTGAATTTGATGAAATGTGTTTAAATCCGATTATAGATTTAATGACTGATCAGAAGAATGTTGTTAATAAAGGAGGAACACTTAGACTTGGTAATTATGCTTGTAATTTAAAAAAGAATACACTGGCACATAAAATATATGGAGAAGATTTAATTTATGAAAGACATCGTCATAGATATGAGTTTAATAATAAGTATCAAAGTGTATTAGAAGAAAATGGAATGTTGATTTCTGGAATAAATCCTGATACTAATTTAGTAGAGATGGTAGAGATACCAAAACATCCATTTTTTATCGCAAGTCAATTCCATCCAGAGTTTAAAAGTAGACCTACAAGACCTCATCCACTTTTTGATTCATTTGTTAAAGCTAGTATAAATCGTAAATAGTAGGCAAAACATGTATGCACAATACCTATCTTTTGAATAAAATACTCTAGATAGGAGGAAAAAATATGTTTGATCAAATGCCAAATAACTTTATGGCTAATACTATTGATAATGATATGAATAGTAATATTTATGGAAATAACAACACTGTTGAACAAGAAGTAAATATGAATGTTAATAGTACACCAACTATGCCAATGCAAGGAGGATGTATGAATCGTCCTATAGTGGAGCCTATGCAAGAACGTGAAGTTCATAAAACAATCATGCATGAAGTTCCACATGTATGTCCTATGCGTACTCGTGTAATTAATCATCATATTTATAAACATACTTATAGACCAGAATATTCTTGCTGCGAAGAAAATGTAGTAAGTAATATGCAATGTGGATCTTGTTGTAATTTTAGATAGTAAATATTGTTAAAAATAAAAAAGACATTTTGTGATGTCTTTTTTTGTTGGAAATATTTTTATTTATCATCGAAAAATTTTTTAATATCTACTTCTAAAGCATCTGCTATTCTACCTAACATTTCAATACTAAAGGTTTTTCTTCTTTTATTACTTTCTATTTCGGCAAGATAATCTATAGACATATCTGCTTTTTCTGATAAGGATTGTTGTGTATATCCTTTTTCTTTTCTGTATTTTCTGATATTTTTTCTAATTATATCATAATAATACATATTATTATGTTTTAGTGCCATAAGTACCAGCTCCTTGATACAATTTTCTCTTAATTTGGAAATTTTTGTTATGGGCATATAGCACTGGATTTATAAAAAAAGTTGTGCTATACTTAATTAAAATAGTGTAGTGCTTATAGCACTAGTTAGAATATATCAAAACAATATGACGAATAATGTCGAAATATGTTGCAAAAAGAAAAAAGGTGATAGTAATGAAGAAAAATAAAGAGAAATATTTTATTATAGGGATAGGAATATTGTTAGTAGTAACAATAATAGTAAGTAGTTATGGATTTTTACATGTAACAGAAGAAGGAAAGAAACATAAAGTTGTGGCAGGGACATTTAATGTAGATTTAGAAGATGGAGAGACAATAGAATTAAATAATGCAGAACCAAAAACAGATGCAGAAGGAATGAAAACAAAAGAATATGATTTTAGTATTTCAAATCTAGGGACAACAGAAGCATCATATAATATAAAACTAGAAACAGATGAAAGTGTAGAAGTAAAAGAAAGATTAAATCCAAATCAAATAAAATATAGTATCAAAAAAGAAACAGAAGAAGAATGGAGTGAACCAAAGTTACTGTCAACATTAAAGGCAGGACAAATATTATTAGAAGAAGAGACACTAGCAGCATCAAACTTAATAGATAACCCAAAGAAAAGTTATAGTATAAAGTTATGGGTAGATGAGAATGTAGGAAATGAAGGGCAAGGGAAAACATATTCAGGAAGGATAGTAATAGAAGCAGTACAAGGAAATATGACAACAGAAAAGATACCAAATACAACAAGACCAATAATAATATTAAAAGGAGAATATGAAGAGTATATAGAAGAGACAGTAGAATATAACGATCCAGGAATAGAAGAAGTAAAAGATGATAAAGACACAATAGATAAAACAGAAGTAACAAGTACAATAGAGTATTATAATGGAAGTGAGACAAAAACAGTAGATAAGGTAAATACAAATAATACAGGAGTATACTATATAACATATAAGATACAAGATAAAGAAGGAAATGAAGGGAAAGTAGTAAGGACAGTAAATGTCTATAAGAAAGATAAAAACAATCCAACAATAAAATTAAATGGAAATAATATAGAGACAGTAGAATTAGGAAGTGAATATGTAGATGCAGGAGCAACAGCAGAAGATGAAGAGGAAGGGAATATAACAAATAGGATAGTAACAATAGGGACAGTAAATACAAAAGTAGAAGGAAGTTATACAATAAAATATATAGTAGAAGATCAAGAAGGGAATATAGCATCAACAACAAGAGAGGTAATAGTAGAAAGTAAAGAAGTAAAAGTAACATTTATAAAAGGATCAGGAGTACAAGAGATAGAAAAAGAGAGTGCTACATGTAAGAAAGGTTTAGGAAAAAATAGTTGTGAAATAACGCTACCAAAGATAACAGGAAATAAAGGATACACACAGACATATTGGGGAGGAAATAATAATACAGAATATGCAAATAGAATACAAGATACAAAAGTAACAGTAACAGATAATACTACATATTATGCCTTTGCAAAAGACATAACAGCACCAATATGTAAAATAAGTGATACAACACCAGAGAACCCACCAAAAGAGATAGCTCCAACAGATACAGCCACAATCTCAATAGATTGTACAGACACAAGTGGAAGTTTATCAAAGGAATTAACTAATGAAGAAGTCACAGTAACAATAGGAGGAGCAGATGCATCTACAACAGTAACAAAAACTTTAGCGAGTCCAAGTACAACAATACCAGATGGGAAGAGATATACATTTACATTAAAAGATTTTAAAGCCCAAGGAGTCTTAGCAATGAATGTAAATGTAGGGGCAGTGACAGATGCAACAGGCAACCAAAATATATCAACCCCAATAACAACAGGCATAACAATAAAAGATCCAGCTATAACAGCAGAGACATTAAAAGACAAAGCCAATCCAACGACATTAACATATAGTGCAGCAAGTGCAGATCAAAAGAAAGAGATGTTTGAGATAAGTCATCCAGACGGAAGTACAAGTTATAGATACATAGGAGATAGCCCAAATAACTATGTAACATTTAATGATGAAAAAGCAGGTTGGAGAATAATCGGAGTAACAAATGAAGCAAACGCATCAGGAACAAAAGAGTGGAGAATCAAACTAATCAGAGCAGATAGATTAAATAATACAAATTATTCCTGGGATAATACATGGACAAGTTCTAATCAAAATGTAAATGATTGGGAGAATGCAGCATTAAATAAATTATTAAATAGTGGAATATATTGGACAAGAGGGAGTGGAACATGTCCATATGGTTCAAGTAACGCAACAAAATCATGTAATTTTACAAGTAATGGACTAACATCAACAGCAAAAGGCCAAATAGAGAATATGAAATGGTACTTAGGAGGAGTGAATAGTACTAGTACTAATAGTACAGAATACTTTTATACAAATGAAAGGGGAAGTACACCAGGAGGAGCCAAGGGAGCAACAACATGGAATGGGAATGTAGGTCTACCATATCCAAGTGATTGGGGCTACACATATGCAAAAGGAGTAGCGGATGGATGCTATAATACGCCACGTGATAATGGAAAATGTGGATCAGCAAATGCAGGGAAAGGTTGGATGTTTAGCACGTCATATAATTTTTGGACAATTACTCCGCGTTCCGACAACTCGGACCGCGTGTTCTATGTCTTCTCCGGCGGCGCTGTGGGCAGCGACTCCGCGTACAACATCGACTATGGGGTCCGCCCCGTCGTATATCTGCAATCTAATATCCAGTTGAGTGGAGAAGGAACGGTTAACTCACCATATACAATAAAATAATGAGGTATTAAAATGAAAGAATATGTAGAAATAAAAAGACAAGGGATATTTTATAATGTATATGGAAAAGATGCATATATAATAACAAATTTTACTGATTATAAAATAACAAATGGAAGAAGTGGATTTCCTCTAAATTCAATAGATAAAGTAAAAGAGATATTAAATAAAAACAAAGTAAATTATATAATAATAGATGAAGATATAACAGAAGAAAAGCTTACCTACGGACAGTTTTTCGTAAAGCCTTGCTACATAAGGGTTTGGTAAATAAAAAGTACGCCCAACAGATGATGAAATTTGAGTGTTTGAAAGTTATAAATTAACTAAAGGTAAAATAGAAAAGAAAAACGAGGAAATTTTTCCATGATAAAAATATC
>CANQVR010000029.1 GCA_947627375.1 uncultured Bacilli bacterium
TTCCTTTATTTGTAGAACTTTCTTCTTAAATTTAATAACTACGATTTAGTGGAAGTTATTTTTTAATTCAACCTTTTTTTACTAAAGTTTTTGCTGGCTTAGTTTTTATAACTTCATATTTTGCTGGATCTTCGATAGTTTCTTCAGTTAAAGTTACTTCCTCGACTTCCCCATACATCGTACCTACATCATAAAATGCTTTTGCTGTTGATCTTTCTACAATACCTTTTAAACCTCTAGCACCAAGACCACTTTGAACGCTCTTTTCACTTACAGCATCAAGATATTCATCAGTATAATTAAGTTTTATACCTAAAAGATCAAAGTTTTCTTTTTGAGAAATTAAAGGACTAACATCAGATTCTAACAATATCTTTTTAGTATCTTCCTTAGTTAAATTTTTTAAATGAATAATATTACAAAGTCTACCTAAAAATTCTTTTGGTATCGCATTTGTTTCTAAGAAATCTTCAGTAGTTGGAAGTTTCTCTTCTTCTTGTTGGTGTTCTACAAATCCCATTGGATTTTTTTGTTTAGTATCATATATAAATGAGAAAGTTCCACCAGCAATAATAAACATATCATCAGTTTTGATATCATAAGTTTTTCTTTTGTTATCTACTACTTTAAAAGTTGTTCCTTCAAGGAATTTTAAAAGGTTGTTTAAAACTCCTTGTGTAAATGTAGAGATATCTCCTCCATTTTGTAAACATTTTTTATCTATCTCATCAAAATATATAATAGCGTGCTCTAGACGATCTTTGTCATAATTTAATTTTTCAAAACAATCTTGAACACATTCATCAATATTTACGCCTTTATATCCAGCCATAGTAAGACTAGGTGAATCAATGATACATAAATCTCTATTTAAATTCTCCCCTAACGTACTTATAAGTAAAGTCTTACCTACTCCTGATGAACCAGTTAATAAAATACCAGTTTTCTTCTCTTTGAAATTAGGATTATGTTTTTTACGATAATCTTGAAGTGCTAAAGCATTAGCTTTGGAAATAAGTCCTTCTATTGCTTCATCTTGAGAAATAACTGTCTCTTTGATTTTATCTGCAATTGAATCTGCATATTTAATATTATATAATTCATTAAAAATAAAATTATATTCTTCTTGTTTTTGTTGTCTGATCTTGTCTGTATCTATACCATAAAGAGTAGCATTATCAATATAATTCATATATTCTCCAAGTAAATCAATATTATTTTTAGTAACATCTAAATATTTAAGATAATCTTCTTCTTTAATCTTACCTGTTCTAATACCCTCTTTAAATATATCTATACTTGGACTTCTAAAACCTTTAGGAAGTTCTAATTCACCTAATAATGATTTAATATATGCAGTAAGACAAATACAATTATGATATTTATATTCTGCTTTCTTTTTATATTTTAAAAGTTCATAATAATCTTTTGTCTTAGTTTCATCAGGTAAATCTAATTCTAATAAAGATAGTAAATCATTTTGTTCAACTGGAACTAAACTTGTATTTTTTTCTTTCTGATAATCATTATCAGTTGAAAAATCAAAATCTAATTTATTATCTATTTTTTGTAATTCTTCTGCTCTTAATACTTTTCTTACATTATCAGTATCAAACTTAACAAATGTAGCATCTCCTATTTCTTCATCAATATCAGCAATATAAATAACATGTTCGTTGTTAAAAAACAATTCCTCTCTAATACTTATTTGTTCAAAAAAATCATTTTGATCTTGTATTTTACAATCTACAAGGTTCATAACAATTTTATTAATATCAGATCTTGTACAACACATATAATTATTATTACCATCTAGATAATAATATTCTCCGTCTATCGTGTCACATATGAATTTATTCTTCTTTTTATCATACCTACCAGTCTCTACACTACTAAGAATGTATAGACATCTTTCAGGTGATAATATTATCTTTTCATATACTAATCCTAATTGTATTTTTTCTTGTTTCATAACAAATTCCCCCAAAAAATAATCATTTATATTATAACACTATATTTTTTAAAATAGCAATATTTATAAAACAAAAAATGAATAAATTTTTAAAAATATATTACTAAAGATAGGACAAACTATTTTATTTTTAGGATTATTACTCTCTATTTCCTTTAAAATTTTATTGGTAAGTTTATCAATATTATTACTTTCTATTAAAGTAAAAATATTCTTTTGAATTTTATTAATACTATCTATATTTTGATAAAATATTCCATCTTTATAAAGATATTTTTCTTTATTTTCTATCATTACTTGATTAAAACCAGTATGATAAGCAAAAGGTGTAATCAAAGTAATGGTAATATTACTATTTAAATATTGTAATTCTCTTCTTATCGTATTTACAAGTATTGAAAGAGATGCTTTAGTTGAGGTATAACATCCTAAAAAAGGAAATGGTAGCATACTAAATTGAGAACCAGTAACAAATATTTTACCAGGATGATTAGTTTTATTCCATTTATGATAAACTTCTTTAATAAGCTCAAAAGAAGAAAAAACATTTATTTCATAGTTTTTTCTCAATACATCGATATCCATTTCTAAAAGTGAACCACTATAACCAACAGCAGCATTTGAAATAAAAACATCAAATTCTAATTTGTTAATTAACTCTCTATCTTTAGCTTTTGTTATATCCATTTTAAAACATAACATCTTTAATTTTTCTTTTTTTATTTCTTGTTTTAACTTATCACATTCACTTTTAGTATGAGTTGTAAGATAGACAAGATGTCCTTTATTTTCTAATTTTTGGGCTAGATTAAACATTATTCCACTAGCGGCACCAGTTATTAATATTCTCAAGATTCATCACCTAATAACTAGTATTTACCAAAATAGAAATTTAATTCTCATCATTTACATTAACTTGATCGACAACATTATTATCAACCATAAAAACGACACTATTAACATCATAATTTTCAAATACTGAATACGCAAGAGCGTATTTTACTTCTTCTAGGACTTTATCATCATGATCAAGTAATAAATTATTAAAATTTAAAAACATTACATTTTCTTTTTCTTCTTTATTTTCTAATTTTAAATTACTATTTAGAAAACTCATTAAATTAGTTTCATATATATAACTAGTAGTAAGTTCATCTATAATAATATTTATCTTTTCCCTATCATCATTTAAATACTTAGTAACGGGTACATAATATCTATTATTATCTATATCTTCTAAATAATATACTACTACTTTAGTAATATTATTACGACTTGTGATATTACTTTTTTCATTGATACCTATATCTTTAGTTAAAATTTCAGGTAGAGCTTCTTTACTTTTAGGATAACTTTCTAAAGGGTTTCCTTCGACTAATATTTTTACTCCATTTATTTCTTTTAAATCCATAATACTATAGACAATAGATGAGATAATAGCTTTTTCTTTATTCTTAGAGATAGAATTAAACTCTTCTGAAAAATCTACAGTAATAATATTATCATTATAAGTAATATTATTTACGACGACATTACTTGGTATAGTAGCATATAATCCTCCGAGGAAGTTTGAACTATCTTTTATTTTTAAATTATCTAAAATAGTTCTAACTTGTTCTATTTTATCTTTACTATCTAGAAATATTTTCGTTTTAACAAGTAAATTATCTTTATTAAGTAAATATATGGTATTAGTTCCTAGACCTGTTAAATATTCTACTTCTAGACTTGTATTTAGAGTTTTTTCATTAAACTTTACTGGAAAAACGGAAATAACTAAAATTATAAAAGCCGTAAGTGTAGTTATAAATATTTTCCTTAAAGCTTTTCTTCGTAACATAAAATCACCTATTAAAATATATGAAAAATCGTACTGAAAAAGTACGATTTTATAGGCTAATTTCTTTTAGTTTTAAAAGTTCTACAACAGCACTTGCACGACCCTTTACACCGAGTTTTTGCATTGCGTTGGAGATATGATTTCTAACTGTTTTCTCACTTATTTGTAGATAAGCAGCAATCTCTTTAGTTGTCTTGTTTTCTACAAGAAGTTCAAAAACTTGCCTTTCTCTTTTAGTAAGTATTCCTTTTGCCATACAATACTCTCCTTTTTGTTACTTTCTAAAGTATTGTATGAAGAAAGTCATATTTGTTGTAGGCATCTATTGAAATTTAACAGTAATATACATTTTTTCTTTATATTCTTCTTGTATTGCTCGCATGATATTATTTGCGAGTTTATTATCATGTTTTTTACTCACTGCCACAACTGTTACATCAGTATTATCAATTTTTACAAAACTATCAATTTTTAAATTCTTTTTAATTTTTTTCTCTAAACTTTCTTCTTTTCCTTCTAGTTCGTTTAAATATTTAAGTTGTTCATAAGCATTATTTTTTTCTTCAGTTGTTATTTCTTCACTGGTAAGTTGTTTTTGTAAATCAGCCATAGTTTTTTCTCTTTCTTCTTCTAGACTTACTCTCATTGCTGTAAGAGAATCAGTTTGGGCTACTGTTTCTTTAGTTTCTTTCTTTTTAGTATCTTTTTTACTACTAGTTTTGTTTTCCACAGTATTAAGTAGTAAATCATTTGGCATAGTAATGTAATATACACTAAGTACTAATATTAAACTAAACAACGTCAAAAACCATAAATTTTGTTTTTTTATCATACGAGACCTCCTCTTGTCCTAATACAATATATGAAGATCTTTTCAAATTATAACAAAAAGATAATCGAAATTGATTACCTTTTAATTAATACATTCTACTAGCATTAAATGTGGAAGCTGTCGAACCGGTTCCATAACTAGGTAAGGAACCTTCATTTCCAGCAGCATCACGTACTTTTACTGATACGGCATAATCCCAACACCAACCTGTTGCAGCAGCCGGTACAGGTGTAGAACCTGCGAAAGAATTATAACCCACACTGATGGTAGTATTTTGTGCATTGAGATAAGTTGGATTACTGCTTACAGTAAAATCTGCACAACTTTTATTATCACAATATGATCTATAATCTGCAGCTGGGAAGAAATGACCATTAACACCATTTCCAAACCAATGGATTACTGCAGCAAAATAATATTTATATTGTGCTATTCCACTTAAATTATCAGTAAGCACTACATTCCTAATACTAGCGCTTAAACTACTAGGTCTTACTGTAGTAGAGCCAGGAGCTACACTAACATATGGCCTTATAGCTGAAGCTGAAGGAATTGTTGCGGTTCCAGGAACATTACAAAGTGGAGTAGAATTATTACGAATACTGTGTTGATAATTTGAAGAGCCACTAGGTGGAGTTCTATCTATTTTTACATTAGGAACAACACAAGAAACACAGTTACTGCCTACACATGCTTTATATGTTCTATTGACGATTTTTCCTTCTCGTGAGAAAGTAGATGATAAATTTTTACCTCGACCAGGGCTCGTTCCTTCAGAAGGCCAGTTACTTATTTGAGTATTACTATTATTAGTTGTAATTTTTAAAGTTACGTTATTTTTTGTCCATGAACTACTACCACTTTTATAAGTGATTGTTGGACAAGCTGCTGGAGATATATTTGAAGATTTTGGAGAAGACGGACAATCCGTATAATTATTAGCATTATCATATATTCTAATTCGTGGTTCACTCGTTCCTCGGACGGTACTACTATCTGAACTTCTTCTACATCCTGAAACATCAGATGATGATCTACCATTATTATCATTACATGATACCGAAGCTGATGTTTCCCAATGATCAAATACCTCTTCGTATATTGAATTTCCTTCTTCGTCTTTTCCTTTATATATAGTTCTATTTATTTGTTTAGTCCTAGAAGAATAACCTACACATTGAGGTGGTGTTTGATCTCTTTTTTTATCGGCAGTACAATTATTAGTGTTTCCAGCATAATCTGAAATATAGAAAGTAGAACTTCGTCCTTCACTAGAATCACTAAATGATGTTTGCGTACAATTAGATAGATTATCTTGACAAGTTGCGCGAGCAACATTATAAGGACTCCAAGAACTATAACTTGAAACACCAGTACAATAAGGTCTTGTTCTATCTATCATTTTGGAAACAGTACAGCTATTAGTATTACCTACTTTATCTTTAATGGTAAAAGTAGTATTCTTACCTTCTGTACTGTCAGTATGAGTTACTTGATCACAACCCGATTGATTCACACCATTATTATCATTATCATTACAATCCACTGAAACAGAAGCACTACTACTATTGGTCCAGCTACGATTTTCTCTGATATTAGTACAACTTGGTTTGGTATTATCAGAATAATATTCTCCTAAAGAACATTCTTTAGGTGGATCTCCTGCATCATTATAAATTTTAATAACAAGTTTAGATTTTTCAGTTCTATTGGCAAAGTTAAATGTTTGGGTACTACTACCAACAGCTTTTGCTGTTTTAGAATCTCCACTCTTACAAGTACCATAACAAACTTCATATTTATCTATAAAGTATTTATTTTCATAATTGGAATTTTTAGCTTTTTGAACTTCATCTTTTAAAGTAACTTTTACTTCTAAATTATCTTTAAACCATTCTTTGGCAACACGATTAACTTTATAAGTTAAACCTTCACAACTTGGCGTAGGGGTTTTAAAGCAGTAATTAGCACTTGTTGTTTCAACATTATCTCCACTTCTACCGATAACTTTATAGCAACCACTACCCTCATTTAAAGAAATAGTAATACAATTAAGAGAGTCTTTTAAATTACCTTTTTTAACTCTTACACGTTTATAATTAGCTTGATTTTCATCACCCTTTTGCAACTCATAATTATAATCATTTCTTCCATTAACACACATTTTAACTGTTCTTTTAGTTTCACTAAAATCTTTAAAGGTTATAGCGGCAGTACTTTGAGGATTTCCTTCTTCTTGATCAGCTTTTGGCATTTTTGGATCAGCAGGACAAGACAAATCTAATATATAGTCATATTCTTTAGCACTTATCTTCACAACTGTTACACCATTATTATCTCTCGCATCTCCAGTATTACAAGATCTACCATTAGCGTCTTTTACTTTATCTAAATAATCTTCATCTTCTAACTTTTTAACAGTAACAAAACTACTATCATCTATTTCTACTGGTAATTCATTTTTATGCTCGGAATAATAATCTTTAGCGGCAGCAATAATCATTTCTCTTAAACTTTTATAATACTTGTTTCTCCCATTTCTTAATACTGATTGTACAGTAACTAAAGCAATAGAAGAAATTATTCCTAGAATAACTATTGCTACTAATACTTCGATTAAAGTAAATCCCTTTTCCTTTTTCATAAACATACCACCTATTCTATCGTATTAATTATAACATATATATTTTTTTTATAAAATAGTAAAATCACTTTTTTGCTATATTGTTTTTTTATATTCTATATGATAAAATGATGATAGAGGAGATTAGATATGGAGTTTATAAAAAAGAATATTAAGTGGATAAGTATTATTTTTATTTTATTAGTAATTATTATTTGTATTTTGATATATTTATTTAATATAAATTCTAAATATATATCAAAAGATAAAGTTAAAGAAATTGTCTATAAGGAATCTAAATATAAATTAAAGAAAAAAAATAGAATTAAGTTTAAAAAAATAGAATTAGATAAAAATCCAGATAAACCAAAATATACAGTTTTATTATCTTATAATTATATTGAATTTGAATATGTAATAGATGCTGTAAATGGTAAAGTAATAAAAAATAATCTCGATAGTTTTATAGGTAGTGTCGAATTAGTAAATTCTAAACATATATCTAAAAAAGAAGCTAAAAAACTTGTTTTAGATGATATTAAACTTAAAGAGAAAGATGTTGAATTTACTAGTACTAAAGTAGATGAAGGTTATGAGAGATTACTTTATACTTTCTACTTTAGATATAAAAACTATAAATATGAATATACTGTAGATGCAATTGCGAAAACAATTGTTTCCAAAGATTCAAAAGTAATTCAAGGTTAAAAAAATGTTGCGTTCAATCTGAACTCAACATTTTTAATTGTATTCATTTGATCCATGTTACTTCTTTATTTAGATAATTTCTTCTTCTGTTTCTTCTTGTTCTTTTTCGACTGGGACATGGATCTTTTTAATTTTATATGGGCTTTCTATAGTATGATTTTTTTGATCTTCATCCTTTATGCGCGGAATTCTTTTATTATTTACTGTTTGAGTAGTATTATAATTAGAAGATAAAGTAACATTATTAATTTCTAATTCTTTCTTTTTTGGTTTTTGTTTTTCTTCTTTTGGTGTTTGTTTTCGATTAGATATATTTATTATTATAATTGCTACAACTGCAACGATAATAATTATTCCATAAATCATATCAGTATTCATCTTAGCACTTCCCTTATTTATTTCTAAAAGCAAAAAAGAGTGTAAGTAAATTACGCTCTAGAAACATATTTACCATCTTTGGTAGAAATAACTATTTCTTCTCCTTCTCCTACGAATAAAGGTACTTTTAGAGTGTATCCAGTTTCGACAGTGGCATCTTTCATAGCACCACTTGTCGTATTTCCTTTTACTGCCTCTTCAGAAGCAGTTATTTTCATAGTTACTTTATCTGGAAGATTAAGACCTAAAAGTTCTCCTTCAAAGAATATTACTTCTACTTCTAGATTTTCTTTTAAATATTTAATACTATCTTCAATCATGTCTTTTTTTAGTTCAACTTGTTCAAAAGTTGTCATATCCATAAAGTAATATGTATCACTCATAGAGTATAAAAATTGCATATTCTTCTTATCTATATGAGCAGTTCCTACTTTAACTCCAGCATTAAAAGTCTTATCGATTGTCGAACCAGTTCTTAAATTTTTAAGTTTAGTTCTAACAAAAGCAGGACCTTTACCAGGTTTAACATGTTGAAATTCTAAAATTGTATAAATATTATTATCTACTTCGATAGTCATTCCGTTTTTAAAATCATTTGTACTAATCATATTTAACTCCCCTAACTATAAATTATTTCTTTTCTTTATGTATTGTATGTTTTTTACATCTAGGACAATACTTTTTTAATTCTATTCTACTTGTAGTATTCTTGATGTTTTTTTCATTACGATAATTTTCTTCACCACATTCACTACATTTAAATGTTTTTCTTTGTCTATTTCCGACTTTTGCCATGGTATCCCTCCTTACGTCTTACAATATTATATCAAAAAAAGTATTAAATATCAAAGTATTTTTTAGAAAAATATATAGATATAACTATTTTAGTTATATCTATACTTAAAAAGTAGCTTTTTTATTACTTATTTGTATCATTTATTTTATTATAATGGATACATTGAAAAATATTTATCAGTTATTTCTTTAGTAATTCTCATAGTAACTAAAGAAGCAAAATCACTTTTTCCATATGGTCGTGATGAATCAGGAGATGTGACAACAATTGAAATTTTTGGATCATTTGATGGAACATAACCGACAAAAGCAGTCGATATTGTTTCGGTATCTATAACTCCATCTTCATTCGTATCGATGAAACTTTGTGAAGTTCCTGTTTTGCCAGCTCCTTGAAAAGCTGGATTTATATAACCTTTACCATAACCTTTAGCTGAGTTTACAACGGCATAAAATCCTTCTTTGATACGCGCCATATATTCAGGTTTAGTATCGACAGTATTTAAAACATGAGGTTGAAATGAAGATTCTAATTCTCCTAATTCATCAGTATTGGTCGATTTATGAATTTCTTTTAAAATATGGGGTTGTAATCTATTACCACCATTAGCAACAGTTGTTGCATATTGAGAAAGTTGCATAGTCGTATATGTTTCATATTGACCCATAACAAAGTCAAGTAAGTTTCCGGCTTGAGTATCTTTGGATGAGTAACCTAAACTTTCAACGGGAAGATCAATACCAGTTTTAACACCAAGTCCGAAAGAATGATACATGTTACGATAAGTATCAAAAGCTTTTTGATTAAGTGGAAGTGGTGTTCCATAATAATATTTTATCCCAGCAACACGCATAGCAATTTTAAATTGATAAACGTTACTACTTTGGGCGAGAGCATCAATATCATTTATTCTTCCTAAAGTACGTGATGAACATTTTTCAGGAGTACCAGCAATTTTGACACATTCATCGATCATATACTCTCCAATATGAACGTTTCCAGTATTATAACCAACAAGCATAGAAGCACCTTTTACAACTGATCCAGGAGTTAAAGGTGACGTTAGAATAGATGGGGTAAAATCTTTTATTTCATAACCTCCACCATTTCTTACAGCTTGTTTTCCTGCCATCGCAAGAATCTCTCCTGTTTTTGGATCTTGGATTACTGAGAAACTATGATTATAATACTCAGTATTAGCTTCAGACTTTGTCTTTAAAACTTGTTCTGCAAGGATTCTTTCTAATTCTTTTTGTAATTCGATATCGATAGATAAAACGATATCTTTACCTCTACTTCCCTCTTTTACTAGTTCTAGTTCATGACTATTTAAAACTTTATATTCTGGTTTTTTCCCTTTCAATACATCTTCATATTCTTCTTCTAAATAACTGATACCTACTCTATCATTTAAAGCATAGCCTTTAGCTAAGTATTTTTCTTTTTCTTCTAAAGGAAGTCCGGCAGTTGGAGATGAAACATTTCCTAAAATAGTTCTAAAAGTATCTTGATATGGATAGACTCTTTCCCAATCAAGTTTTGTATTAAATCCTTTTAATTCTTTATTATGTTCAGCAATATAGGCATACTCTTCTTCAGTTACATTTTCATCTTTAATAACTTTTTCATCATATGTATAACCTTTATTCATTAAATAATATAAGTAAGCAGCTTTATTATCGACATCAGTAAATTTATTTAATTCTTCCATAGTAATACGACTTATTTTTAAATTTTCAATATCAGTATTACTAAGTTTTCTTTCTTCTTGTTTTTTATATTCTTTTTTAGTAATTAATTGTCTAGCTTTCTCTGGATATTTAACAAGCCAAAATTCTTTTTTATTTCTTAAACTAAGTTTGGAAAAATCTAGTTCTAAGTGAGCACTGACATTGTACGCTAGATCTACTTCTTCTTTGGGTGTTATGGATTTACTCTTTTGAAAAGTAATCGTCTTAACAGCTTTATTATCGACTAAAATTTTATGATTACGATCAAATATTCTTCCACGTGGAGAACTAGTTCCTTCTACTTTAGAATAAGTAAGTTCTTTTAATTCTTCGGCATACACTTTTTCTTCAATTAACATTGTATAATAAAGTTTAAAACATATTACTAGAAAAAAACAGACACTGATACCAATAAAAAATGGCATACGATAATCTTTATGATTCTTTTTTATTTTAGGTTTTTTTGTTTTCTTATTTAGTGGTTTGTTTTTTTTCATGGTAATCCTTCTTTCTAATAATAGTTTATCACATAACTTAAAAGTTATTTCATATAATTTCTTGGAGGGTATAAAAATGTATGAAAATCTAATTAGAAATTATGTTGAAAAAATGAGTATTGAAGACGTTAAAAAATATGCATCTATTAAAAATATTAACGCAACAAACGAGGAAATGCAAATAGTTTATGAATTTATTAAGAAATATTATATGAAAATATTAAAAGAAGATTATAATTTTATAGAGAAAAATTTAAAACCAAAGATAAGTTCTAATTTATATAATAGACTTCTTATTTTATTAAATGAAGAAAAAAGGAAGTATTTTTAATTATACTTCACTTAATATTTTTGTCTTTAAATCTTTATCAAATTTTTTATTTTTAATCATTTCTATTTCTTGTTTGTATGGTGGATATTTTCTATCTATGTAAGGTGTTTCTAAGATTTTAGGAATATCAGTTAATTTCTCATTATAAATTATTTTTTCTAAAGTAGGAAAACCAATATTACCAAAGCCTATGTTTTCATGACGATCTTTATGTGCACCTAGTTTGTTTTTACTATCATTAATATGAATACAATGTAAGTATTTTATACCTACTATTTTATCAAATTCCTCTAGTAGTTTATCAAAATCTTCTAAATTGTAACCAGCATCATGCATGTGACAAGTATCCATACATACTCCAATATGACTTTTATCTTTTAAAAGACTGATAATTTTAGCAAGTTCTTGAAAATTAGAACCTACTTCAGTACCTTTACCTGCCATGGTCTCTAGTAATATGGTAACTTTGCTTTTTTCTAAAACTTCGTTTAAAGCACTGGCAATATTTATAATACCTTCATCAATTCCACAACCGACATGACTTCCAGGATGTAAGACTAAGTATTGCATTTCTAATTCTTCACATCTTTTTAGCTCTTGTTTTAAAAAGTTTATCGCAAACTGATATTTATCTTCATTTTGACGATTTGCAAGGTTTATTATATATGGGGCATGTACTATTATCTTATCAAAAGGAAGATTTAATTCTTTCATTTTTACTTTGGTTTTCTCTACTTGTTCTTTATCGATTTGTGATCTTCTAGTATTTTGTGGAGCCCCAGTATAAAACATAAATGTAGTTTCATTATAAGATAAAGCTTCCATGAGACTTCCATATATTTGGGTATTTTTATCAAATGAAACATGACTTCCAATAAGTAACATATTGACCTCCTATTTTATATTATTAATTATATCTTCTATTTCACTTTTCTTAAATGGTTTGGCAAGATAACCGACGAATCCTTTTTCGATGTATTTTTCACGGGAACCTGAAACAGCATCAGCAGTTAAAGCAACAACTGGCGTATTGAAGTTAGGATTTTGTTTTAATTCTTTTAAGGCACTTTCACCACTCATCACTGGCATCATGATATCCATAAGAATTAAATCATATTCGCATCCTTCATCAATTTTTTTAAGACATTCAGAGCCATCATATGCCTCATCTATTACGACGTTCATATCTTTTAAGACTTTCTTGGCTACTTTAATGTTAAGTTCGTTATCATCGACAATTAAAATTTTCTTTTGTTTATTATTGTTTTGTGGTACTTCTTCATGAATCGTTTCTACTTGATTATTAGCTTCTTCTAGTGGAGCGGACATTCTACTAATTTTTTGTGGTATTTGCACAACGAAAATTGAACCCTTACCATATTGACTTTGAACATTGATCTTACCACCCATCATATCGACTAATTTCTTTGTAATAGCAAGACCAAGTCCCGTTCCTTCAGTTGTTGTATTACGTCCGTTATCAAGACGTTCGAATTTATCAAAAAGTCGCTTAATATTTTCGGCTTTGATACCTCTTCCTGTATCTTGGACACTTATCATTAAAAGAGATATGCCATCTTTATTAATACATCTAACATTAAGTTCTACTTTTCCTTCTTTAGTATATTTAAAAGCATTAGTAAGTAAGTTATTGACAATCGTTTTTATATGAACTCGATCACCAAGTAACTCGTATGGGATGTCTTCAGCAAAATGCATATTAAAATCAATATTTTTCGCTTCAATTCTAGTAGCTGCGATTTTAGCAAGATTGATAATTTCATTTTGGAAATTATATTTTTCTTCGACCATTTCCATTTTATCACTTTCTATTTTGTTAATATCTAAAATATTACCTACTATCTCTAAAAGAGTTGCTGAAGCATTTTGAATATCTTCGATATCTTCTAAAACCTCTTGCGGAACTTCATCCTTGTAAGTAGCCATATCACTTGAAAGGCCTACGATAGCATTAAGAGGTGTCCTAATTTCATGAGACATACTAGATAAGAAATCACTTTTAGCGCGGTTTGCTTTTTCAGCTTGATCTCTTGCGATATGAAGATTAGTAATCATTTTTAAATCTGGATTTTCAATTGTAAAATACATAGTGAATGTTACTAAACTTAAGAAAAAGTTAACAAATAAATTATATGGATATAAAAGTTGCATTGGAACATTAACACTTAATAAAACCACAAGTAAAAATATAGGGGTTATTTTTTTTCTTTTAATATTTTTAAAATTAGAACATAATAAGATAACAATTCCCGTAATTACTAAGGAAGCTGCTGCATAACAAAAGTTAACACTAGGGCCATAAGAATATTGTTGATTTGTAACGTCATTTAAATAAACTGGTAAAATCATAAGGATAGTAATTACTAAAAGATAAAAGATAAAATAAAATGTAAGAAACTTACTTTTGAAACTTAATTCAGTTTTATTTCTCGTCACAATATAACTATAAAGTCCCATTAAACATAGATAAGTAAAGATCAAAACATTAAATAATTTTAAGATAAAATATACAATAGGATTATGAGCAACCATAAAAACTACTATTAAACATTCTGTTGTTAGAGTTAAAATATTAGTTACTAGAATCCATTTAAAAATCGTAAGTTCTAAAGACTTTACTTTCTTTTTGTTCATAAACATAACACCAAAAAAAATCATATAGACAAATGATACTACTGAAAAGATCATCGTCCTGTTTACTCCTTCAAATAACATACTGATACCACCTACTCTCTAATAATATTATAAAATAAATTTTCAAAAAAAAGAAGACTTTTAACTCTTCTTTAGTGTTTTTTTGTTATTTTGTAAAGATTTAACATATTCTGCACCTTTTTCTTCTAATGAAACAAAATCATATTTACCATTTTGAGTATATGGAAGTTCATCTACTACTTTTATATATTTAGGAACTTCATATTCTTTTAAATCTTCATAACATTTATCTTTAATTAATTCTTCAGCTGTTTCTTTTTCTTCTTTTACTTCATCTTTTAGTAAAACATAAGCCATTGGTACGTGTTCTTCAGCATCATCAGGTACTGATATAGCAACACACTCTTTGACTAATGGATTAGCTAGAATTTCATCTTCGATAGTATAGGCAGATATTTTAAACCCAAGTCTTACGATAACTCTTCGCGCGCGGCCTCCTAAAGTAAGATAACCATCTCTATCGATATGACCAATATCACCTGTATGAAGCCATACTTTACCATCTTCATGAACTTTTTTAGCTTCTTTTGTTGATTTTTCATCACCTTCATATTCTAAGAATTTAGAATCTGTTAAAACACAAATTTCTCCATTCTCATCATATGGAAGTTCACATTTATTTTCATTATCATAACTAATAATCGTCTCTTGATATTTAGGAATACCTACCGTACCATATTTATTATATAAGAATGGATTGATAGTAATTGCTCCAAGTCCTTCGTTATTTCCATATCCATTAATAAGAGATTTACCAAATTTTTCTTCACAATCTCTATTTTCTTCAATCCCCATTTTATCACCACCGGAAGTAATACATTCAGCTTGATCGCGGAATAATCTTAGTTTTTTAGATGGTAATTTATCAAAGTTTTCTCTAAAGTATCTAACATGGAATGGTGCGACAAAGGCAATTGAAAATTTATCAGCATATCTATATAAAGCATCAGGATCAAAATCAGGACATAACTCGATTTTGGTACCAACTGATAATGGATAAATTATCGTACAGCATAGACCATAAGCAATCCAAGGTGGTAAAGCATCAAGAGCTGTTTTTCCTTTTCCTACTGGAACATCAGAATAAGGAAGAACATTAGCATAATGAGTAACTGAGTAATCAGAGTGAACAATAGTTTTCGGTTTTCCTGTCGTTCCACTTGATTGAATCATGATAGAAGGTCTATTTTTATCAAATTCTACTTCTTCTACTTTAGCATTTTCATCTCCATGTTTTACAAAATCAGAAAATTTCATAAATCTCTTATCATCAGGCATTTTTTGATAAGTTCCTTCTTTTTTATTTTTTAAATCATAAAGTTTTCTTTTAATAACTGGTAATGTACTTGCTGGACTCATCACTAAGACATTTTCTAATTTTGTCTTATCGATTGCTTTTTCTACTTTAGGTAAAATCATATCAAAAGCAACCATACATTTACAATTACTAGAGTTTGCATATTTTATAATATCATTACTACTCGCACGTAAATCAAACCATTTAGAAACTGCTCCAATTTTATTTAAAGCCAGTAAAGCAACTACTGCTTCTGGAGTATTAGAAACTCCTATTAAGACAGTATCTTTTTCTTTAATACCTAATTTAGAAAATGAATCTGCACATTTATCAGTTTGTCTTTTTAACTTTTTATAACTCCAAGTAACTCCAAGATAACTAAGGGCATCATCATTCATATTTTCTTGATCAAAAACTAATTGATAAATTGTTTGATGAGGATCAATCTCTTTTATTGGATTCTCTCTATAATATTTTAACCAAGGTTTATCTATACTGGGATAACCTACTTGTGGACCAGCTATTTTACCTTCTGCGATACGTCTTAGATAAATATCTCTTTGTTTTTTTTCTTCTTCACTTAAATTTTCAATATGTTGTTTAAGTTTTAATAATTCTTCTTTTGTCATATCTTTATCTCCTTACTATTTTATTTACTATCTATATTTAGTGTAGTCTCTTTTTTTAGACAAGTCAAATTTTTAGTGTAAAGTTTACACAATAAAAATCATTACCCATCCCTCCTTTCGTCAACAGTTTTAACACAAAAGGAAATTTAGTGCAAACGAGGAAAAATTAAAATTCAAGACAAAAAGAAAAGGAATTCAACAAATTCCCCTTAGGCGAATTTGTTATAATTCCTAGTAAAATACCTCTGAAAATACAAAATTGATACTTTTTTCTTACCTACGGACAGTTTTTGAAAATGACGTTTCTTGATAAATTATATTCCAAAATAAAAAAGTGGCTTAAAATCCATTTTTACACCCTTTCTCTTTTGTTGTAAACTGTATTTATTTTTATATTGAAAAGAACAACAACTCTTTGTATTATAAAATTAGTTTAAAACAATTTAAAACAATAATAAAGGAGTTGTTGTTCATGTTTAAAGTATATAATAATCAGAAAGATTTTTCAATTAAATTTCAAAATTTTCTTAAAATTTCTATCCCTAATATTAGAAAATGTTAATGATAATATAAGAATGTACAAAAAATACAATATAAAAATGTATAAAAATGTACATTCTTTTTGATATACTT
>CANQVR010000030.1 GCA_947627375.1 uncultured Bacilli bacterium
AAAAGGATGTACAAAAATTTACAGGAGTACATTCTAATAAAATCAACGAAAAAACTGTCCGTAGGTCAGCGATAATAGGATAAAGATTCGAAGAGGATAATGATTCAGTGGTAATACACAGCACTTGTTGTGCTGTGAGTCTAAGGAAGACCAAGACGTTGGTCTTTCTTAGACCGAATTTTACGGACTAAATTACCAATATTTGGAAATAATTGTATATAAAATAAAACTTATCGATAAAAAAGATAAGTTTTTTAGTATAATATAAATGGGAGGGGATATTATGGTTGCTGGAGTTTTAATTGAACTTTCAAACAGGAATATAGATAGAGTCTTTGACTATAATGTTCCTGCATATTTAATATCAAAAATTAAAATAGGTATGAGAGTAGTTGTACCTTTCTCACGTCTTCATTTAGAAGGATTTGTTTTAGAGTTGAAAGATAAAAGTGAAGTTGATAACCTAAAAGAAATAGAAAAAATAGTAGATCAAGATATATTCCTAAATCAAGAGCAGATTTTACTAGGTCGTCTTATGAAAGAAGATACACTATCTACTTTAATTAGTTGTTATCAAGTTATGTTACCTAAAGCTTTAAAAGCATCTATTAACTCTAATGTTTCTAAAAAATATGATACCTTCTATAAACTTAGTGATAAAGAGTTTACTAAACTTAATAAAACTCAACAACAAATTATTGATAAAATCAAAAAAGAAGGAGAAATTAAAAGAAGTGCTGCCTTAAATATTTCTTCTAGTAGTCTTAATACTCTTTTAAAAAAAGAAATACTTATCCCTTTTAAAAAAGAACATTATCGTCTAAAACATACTGCTAACAATAGAACAATTCATAAACTTACATCTGAACAAAGACAAGTAGTAACTAATATTTTAGAAAGTAAAGCTCAAACTCATTTAATATATGGTGTTACTGGTAGTGGTAAGACTGAAGTATATATGGAGTTAATAGATTATTATTTAAAACAGGGGAAAACCGCTATTATGTTAGTACCGGAAATTTCCTTGACACCACAAATGATTAGACGTTTTGAAGAACGTTTCTCATCATCCATTGCTGCCCTTCATTCGGCCCTTTCTGATGGTGAAAAGTACGATGAATATCGTCGGATCTATAGAGGAGAAGTCAGTATTGTAATCGGTGCCCGTAGCGCTGTTTTCGCTCCACTTAAAAACTTAGGTATTATCATAATCGATGAAGAGCACAGTGATTCTTATAAACAAGATGCGATGAATCCAAGATATGATACCCTAACAGTTGCCACTCATCGTGCCGATTTTAATAACGCTAAAATCGTCTTAGGAAGTGCAACTCCTTCACTAGAATCTTTTGCACGTGCTCAAAAGAATGTTTATAACTTACTTTGTCTTCCTCATCGTATTAATGGAAAAAATCTTCCTCATATCGAAATAGTCGATATGAATAAAGAAGTAAAATACATAAAGGGACATTTCTCACGCTTGTTACTTCAAAAAATAAAAGAGAAAAAACAAAAACATGAACAAATAATACTTCTTCTTAATAGAAGAGGCTATGCCTCATTTTTAACTTGTAAGAATTGTGGTTATACAGTTAAATGTCCTAACTGTGATATCACTTTGACATATCATAAATCAAGTAATAATTTAAGATGTCATTATTGTGGTTATGCTGAAAAATATTTGACTACGTGTCCAAATTGTGGCGAAAAAGCTTTAAATGATTTGGGAGTAGGAACCGAAAAAGTCGAAGAAGAATTACTTGACTTAATACCGGATCTTAAAATCCTTAGAATGGATTTTGATACAACTAGTCGTAAAGGTATGCATAAAAAAATTATCGAATCCTTTAGAAAACATGAATATGATGTTTTACTAGGTACTCAAATTGTTGCTAAAGGCTTAGACTTTGATAAAGTGACTTTAGTGGGAATTATCAATGCTGATACTAGTCTAAATATTCCTGATTTTCGAAGTAGTGAAAACACCTTTTCCCTTCTTTCTCAAACTTCAGGGAGAAGTGGGAGAAGTAAAGAAACAGGAGAAGTAATAATCCAAACATATAATAAAGATCACTATGCGATAAAATATGCCAGCACGCATGACTATCTAGGTTTTTATAATAAAGAAATGTCTATTAGAAGAACCTTAAAATATCCACCATATTACTATCTTCTTTATCTTAGAGTAAGTAGTAAAGATAATAATTATCTTTTAAAAGAAGCAACTAAGATTAAAAACACTCTAAAAAACAGACTTTCTGCTACTATCGTACTCGGACCAACACCATGTAATATTTTTAAAAAGAATTTAAAATATAGATATTCGATAGTTTTAAAATATAAAAAAGAAGAAAACTTAAAAGAATTACTTAATAAAATCATAGATTATTATAAAAGTAATAAAAATATTACTATCGACTTAGATTTTAATCCTATTCATTTTGACTAATGACCATAAAATTGTTATAATTAAAAAAGATAGGGAGGTGGAAACATGTTAGATAAGATACTAGCAAGAACTGATGTTAAAGAATTACTACATAAAGCATTAACTGATACTAGATTTAATTCTAAAGATCAAGAATTTTCACCTAATTCATCTTTATTTATTTATAATCTCTATAGTGTGATAATTGCTATGGATTCGATAATTAAGTTTTCTATTATCGTAGATGATGATAAATATGTAGAAGAGTTTATCGGACAATTAAGAAGAATGTTAAAAAGACTCGATACAAAAGAAGACTTAATGTATGGCGAGAGTAAATTACTTTGTCAAATAGTAAGTAGAATTTTAAATATCGAAGATATAGATGATTATGAGAGTAAAAAACAAATAATTTCCTATATTTATGATAAATATATTGTTAATGGATATATGTTTTATAGTTTTAATAGTAAACTAAAAGATAAATTTTTACTAGATGGTATAGATCCACGTAATTTAGAAATTCCCTATACTAAATTACGTCAAGTAAGTCATATTTTTAATGATCATGGTTATCTTAATTTAATTAGAATAAATTATGAAGATGATGTTCATATAGAAATCACATCATCTCCTGGACTTGCATATTTAAAGGCTCTAGCAAGTCCTAGTTATATTTCTGACTTATGTACTAATAAAGAATATATGAATGATGATAAATACGATAAAGGAGCTATTTATCGTAAAGATTATGAAGCTTGTCGTAATAATATTATCAAGTTTTGTAAAAATGGTAATTATTCTTTAAAAGATATGACAATTATTATGAATCTTCTAGTGACAGAGTGGAATAGACTAGATATTACTGCATCACATCCTGCTATTGCTTTTATTAAAAGAAGTGCCCTTGGTAGAAACTATCTTAAAGATTTTCGACAAATACTTTTAAAAGCAGAAAAACAAGATGTTGCTAAAACTATTCAAGAGTTAATGGAAGATAAAAATGAATTTGAAATTAGATATACTCCTATAACTAAGAATGAAATGTTTATTAGAGAACTTCCTAGTTATGAAGAGATTTATAATGAACTAGAAGCTTTTGTTTTCCAAAGTGAAAAACAAATCATCCTTAATGAGGATTATATGGATGATTTCAAAGAAGAGATATATCCAAATTATCTTCATAAAGCTTTGAATAGTTATGGTAAATCAACTATTCTAGGGCTTCTTGGAATTTTAATGATAACACTTGGCGCAACCCTTATAATTTTACTTACATATTATAGTTAGGAGAAGAAAATGGAAAAAATAAAGATAGTCTTTATGGGTACACCTGATTTTGCTGTACCGATATTAAAAAGTTTAATAGAAAATTATCATGTCGTAGGAGTTGTAACGCAACCTGATAAAAAAGTAGGAAGACATCAAGAAATAAAGTATCCGCCTATTAAAGTTGTCGCAGTAGATAATAATATTACTGTTTTACAACCTAAAAATATTAGAGAAGAATATCAAGAAATAATCGACTTAAAACCTGATATTATTATAACTTGTGCTTATGGACAAATTATTCCTAAAGAGTTACTTGATTATCCAAAGTATGGTTGTATTAATGTTCATGCTTCACTGCTTCCAAAATATCGTGGTGGAAGTCCCATTCATAGAGCGATCATAAATGGCGACAGTAAAACTGGCGTAACTATCATGTATATGGCTGAAAAGATGGACGCAGGGGATATTATCAGTAAAAAAGAAACTATTATCGAAGATAATGATACTTTAGAAACACTTCATGATCGTCTTAGTATTCTAGGTAAAATTCTACTTCTTAATACTCTTCCTAAAATTATTAAAGGTGAGGTATCTAGAATAAAACAAAACGAAGATGAAGCAACTTTTGCTTATAATATTACCCGTGAAGATGAAAAACTTGATTTTAACAAAACCACTAGAGAAGTTTATAACAAAATAAGAGGTCTTAATCCATATCCTGGATCATTTACAACTCTAGATGGTCAAATTATTAAAGTATATAATTCTAAAATGTCAGATAGAGTTTATACAACTAAACAAAACGGAGAGATTACTGCCATCTATAAAGATGGAATTGGTGTCTCAGTCAAAGATGGAGAAATTATCCTAACTGAAATAAAAATCGCAGGTAAAAACAAAGTTAGAGTAAAAGATTATTTAAATGGAATTGATAAAGAAAAACTATTAGGTAAGAAATTTATGTAGGTGATGTATTAATGAAAAGAGTAGATTGGGGAAAAATAAAAAAATTATTAAAACACGAGAAGGCAAAACCTATCGCTTTTTTTGCTTTTTATTTTATTTTCTTTCTATTCCTTGCCATTATTTTTAGATTAGATCCTAAAACACCACCTTCGACAACTAAATCAAAACCTAAAAATTATTACAATCTCGGTAAAATAGAAGATGCTAACTATCACTTTAAATATGATTATAATATAAATGGAATAGCTATTAGTTTTGAAGGAGATAAAAATGGCGTCCGTGAACGTTTCACTAAAACTCAAGATAACACTATAACAAACTATTATGCTTTTAAAAATCTTTTTATGAAAGAAGAAAATAATATTTGGAAAAAAGAAGCTAATCCATACCTTTATTATAATTTATTACAAGTAGATAAAATAAGAGAAATATTAGATAGTGCAACGTTTATCTCTAAAACCGAATATCAAGATGAACGAAAAAGTTATAACTATCAAATATCTACGACGACATTAGAGAAAATAACTAATAACAACATAATAGATATAGCTGATATTCCTAATGAAATAACTATAACAATGGATGATGACTATTATGTAGAAAATATTAAATATAGTATCAACAGTTATGCTAAATTTCTCGATCCTAATATAAATAATGCTTCTTTAGCTATGGATTATAGTGATTTTGGTAATATAAAAGAAATAGAAGAACCAGAAAATATAGACTAGAAACAGTTTCTATTATATAATATTTTCGGAAGTGAATTTATGCAAAGTATTTATAATTTAACTAAAAAAGAGTTAGAAGAGTATTTTTTAAAAAATGGTGAAAAAAAGTTTCATGCTGATCAACTTTTTTCTTGGCTTTATCAAAAAAAGGTAAAGTCTTTTGATAGTGTTACTGATATTAAGAAAGATTTTATTAGTGTTTTAAAACAAGATTTTGAAATAAAACCTTTAAAGCTTCTAAAAAAAGAAAGTGAAAAAGATGTTAATAAATATTTATTTTTATTAGATGATAATGAAGCAGTTGAAAGTGTTTTAATGCGCCATGATTATGGTAATAGTATTTGTATTTCAACTCAAGTAGGTTGTAATATGGGTTGTGCTTTTTGTGAGAGTGGAAGAAGAAAAAAAGTAAGAGATTTAACTGTCTCTGAAATGGTAAGACAAGTCTTAATGGTCGAAGAAGACTTAGAAGAAAAAATAACTCATATTGTTATTATGGGTATAGGGGAACCATTTGATAATTATGATAACGTGATTAAATTTCTGCAGATTATGAATGATCCTAAGGCCCTAGCAATCGGTAGTCGTCATATGACAGTATCAACTTGTGGAATAATTCCTAAAATAAAAGAATTTAGTGATTTTCCTCTTCAAGTAAACCTTGCTATTTCACTGCATGCTCCACGTGAAAAACTAAGAAGTAGTCTTATGAAAATAAATAAAGTATATCCCTTAAAAGATTTAATTCCAGTTTTAAAGGAATATACTAAAAAGACAAATAGAAGACTTACTTTCGAATACATTTTACTAGATAAAATAAACGATCAAGAAAGTGATGCGAAAGATTTAGTAAAACTAATTAAAGGTATGAATGCTTATGTAAACCTTATTCCATATAATTATAATGAAAAACTTAAATTTAATCGCAGTAAACCAGTGCAAATTATGAAATTTTATGATATACTAAAGAAAAATCATATACAAGTAACCATCAGAAGAGAGTTCGGTAGTAATATTAGTGCTGCATGTGGACAACTTAGAAGCAAAAAGGAGGAAATATGAAATCTTTTTATCTAACCGATGCTGGAAAAGTAAGAGATCATAATGAAGATAGTGTCATAATCGTTAAAAATAATAGTGGTGATTATTTAATGGCTATTGCCGATGGTATGGGAGGACATTGTGCAGGAGAAGTTGCCTCCTCAATCGCTATTAGTTATTTAGGTAAACATTTTAATGAAACATTTTTTAATATGCGTAAAGTCGATGCCGTTAATTGGTTAAGAGACTGTGCTAAGGAAATAAATACTTTAATATTTAGACATGAAAAAGATCATCCTGAAAGTAAAGGTATGGGAACGACACTTGTGACGGCAATTGTTACAAGTGAATATATCCTTTTTGGAAATATCGGTGATTCTAGTGGATTTGTCATGAAAGATGAAAAACTTCATAAAGTAACATACGATCATACATTAGTTAATTTATTATTGAGTGCAGGAGAGTTAACCAAAGAAGAAGCGAGTGTTCATCCTAAGAAAAACGTACTTATGAAAGCACTTGGTGCTAACGATCCGATTGATATAGATATCTTTGATTGTGATATGGGAGTATCGGAGATCATGCTTTGCAGTGATGGACTTACTAATATGTTAGAACGTGATCAAATAGAAAAAGTCTTACTCAGTGATGTTGACATAGAAGATAAAGTTATTCGCTTAATTAGAAAAGCTAATAACAGGGGTGGAACAGATAATATTTCGGTTGCTTATTTAATTCGTGATAAGGTAGGTGACGAGTAGTATGGTTACAAGAGGACAATTTATTAATGAACGATATCAAATAATTAGAAGTATTGGTGAAGGCGGTATGGCTAATGTCTATCTAGCGCATGATACCATTCTAGATAGAAAAGTTGCTATTAAAGTATTAAGAGGGGACTTATCTAACGATGAAAAATTCGTCAGACGTTTCCAAAGAGAAGCTCTTTCTGCCTCATCTCTTTCCCATCCAAATATTGTTGAGATGTACGATGTAGGAGAAGATAATGGACTTTACTATATCGTCATGGAATATGTGGAAGGAAAAACTTTAAAACAACTTCTAAAAAAACGTGGTAGTCTTACTTTATCAGAAGCAATTGATATCATGTTACAACTTACTGATGGTATGGCACATGCCCATGATTCATATATAATTCATCGTGATTTAAAACCACAAAATATTATGATTGAAGATGATGGTCAAGTAAAAATAACTGATTTTGGTATTGCAATGGCTTTAAATTCAACGCAACTTACCCAAACAAATTCCGTAATGGGTTCAGTTCACTACTTGCCGCCAGAACAAGCTAATGGTAAAGGCTCAACTATCAAAAGTGATATTTATTCCATGGGAATTATCTTTTATGAATTATTAAGTGGTAGCTTACCATTTAAAGGGGATAGCGCTGTAGAAATTGCTTTAAAACATATGAAAGAACCTCTTCCTAATTTAATGGAAGAAGATTCTTCAATTCCTCAAAGTATCGAAAATATCATTTTAAAATCAACGGCAAAAAATCCTAAAAATAGATATGAAGATGCGAGAAGCATGCATGAAGATTTACTTACGGCTTTAGATGATGATCGTATGAATGAAGAACCATATGTTTATAAATATCCTGAAAATGATATAGATGGTAATACTAAACCAATAAAGAAACTAAGCGAAGTAGAAGCAGATGATAAAACCAAAGAAGCACCAAAGAAAAAACGTAAAAAATGGAAAGACTTAGATAAAAAACAAAAAGCTATGATTATTCTAGGGTCAGTTTTTGGAGTGATCATTATCGGCTTATTATTTACCTTCTTTGTTTTACCAGCTATGACAAATGGTAAAGATGTAAAAGTACCTAATGTTAAAGGACTTAAAGTTTCAGCGGCTCAAAACAAACTCGAAAAAGCAGGCTTAAAAGTAAATACGACAATAAAGAAAATCTCAAGTAAAAAAGTTAAGAAGAATAGAATTGTCAAGACCAATCCTGCAGCCGGCAGAGAAGTTAAAAAAGGTACTAAAATAACACTTTATAAATCGACAGGTGAAAAAACTTATACGATTGAAAATTATGTTGGTAAAAACTATCATGAAGTTCAAACATTACTAGAAGAAGTTCATGGCTTAGAAGTTACGATTGCTAAAAAAGATCCAGGAGATAATAAAGATCATGAAGAAGACGAAATTATTGGACAATCTCTTGCTAAAGGCTCTAAAGTTAAAAAGGGAGATTCAATTACTTTATACATTCCAAACACTGAAGAAGTATTCCCTAATATGCAAGCCAATGGTTGGAGTTTAGATGATGTTGAAGCTTTTTGTAATAAATATGATTTACAATTAAATGTAGTTGAACAAGAAACAACTGCTTATCCGGAAGGAACTATTATCGGTCAAAGCCGTGCAGCCGGCAGTCCACTTACAAAAGGTTCTAAACTTCAAGTAACTGTTGCCAAAAGACCAACTCAAACTCAGGAGACACCAAAAGAAACTACCAAACCAACAACACCAGCTGAACAAAAAGAACCAGTCAAAAATGGTGTATGCGATAAAAGCGTTGTTGGTGATCCAGACTGTGAAACTGAATAATGTAGAAATGGAGATTAAATGAAGGGACAAATAGTAAAAATAATTCGTAATATTCATGTTGTCGAATGTAATCATAAAAAATATAACTGTACCTGTAGAGGAAAGATTAGAAATAAAAATATAACTCCTCTTGTAGGGGATTATGTCACATTTGATAAAGATAATCTTGTTATTGAAGAAGTTCTAAAAAGAAAGAACTTCTTTAATCGGCCTTTAGTTGCTAATATTGATCAAGCTATCTTAGTAACTAGTTTAAAAGAACCAAACCTCTCTTTAGATTTATTAGATAAATTAATTTCTTGGATGGAGTTACATCATACTAAAATCATAATTTGTCTTACTAAAGAAGATTTATTAACTAAAGAAGAAAAAGAAGAGATCTTTAAAAAGATAAAATATTACCAAAATCTAGGTTATATGGTTATTTCAAATACTAAAATAAAAGATATAAAAAAATTACTTGAGCATAAAACAACAGTCTTTACTGGACAAACAGGAGCAGGGAAATCGACACTTTTAAATAAATTAAATCCTAATTGGAACTTAAAAACAGGAGAAGTGTCCAAAGCCTTAGGAAGAGGACGTCATACGACTCGTGTTGTTGAACTATTTACAATAGGCAGTGGTAAAGTACTTGATACTCCAGGATTTTCTGCTTTAGATTTCAAAAACTTTCCTGCTTTAGAACTTAGAGATTCTTTTATAGAATTTAAAAATTATCAATGTCCATTTAAAGATTGTATGCATCTTAATGAAAAACAATGTAATGTAAAACAAGCAGTAGAGCAGGGAAATATTTTACAAAGCCGTTATCGACATTATCAAAAATTAATCAATACAAACAGGAGGTAAACTATGTTAATTTCAACATCATTTTTAAGTAGTAAAAATATTCCTAAAGACTTAATGAAATTAAATAAAACTGATACTGATTATATTCATGTAGATGTAATGGATTCTAAATTTGTCAAAAACAAAAGTCTACCATTCAGTGAAATGAAAAATATTTATAAATATACTGATAAACGTTTAGATGTTCACTTGATGGTTAAAAATCCATATAAATACATCGAACAGTATGCCACACTTAATGTTGAATATATAACAGTTCATTTAGAATTAGATGAAGATATAGAAGACTTACTTAACTATATTAAATCATTTGGACTTAAATGTGGTCTAGCCATCAAACCTACGACCCCAGTCAAAGATTTGGTACCATTTCTTCCACTTTTAGATCTAGTAATCGTCATGTCGGTTGAACCAGGTCAAGGAGGCCAAGAATTTATAAGCGGTATCGAAGATAAAATAAAAGAATTAAAGACCCTTATTCAAGAGTATAAAAGTAAAGCTTTAATAAGTGTTGATGGTGGTATAAACGAAGAAACAAAAAAATTATGCAGTGCTGCTTCAATATTAGTAAGTGGTAGTTTTATCTTAAAAGAAGATGACTTTCAAAAACAGATTGATAAATTAAGAAATTAATTGAAAAAAACACTACTTTATAATATAATTAAATCATAAAAAGGGAGATGATAAGTGTGAACGGACAAGACAATAAAGAAAATACTAATACTGTGCCTAATCAATCTCAAAATGTGGCACCTAATAATACGGTTCCACAAGGACAGTTAACACCACAAAACAATCCTATTGGACCCACTGTCAATACTAATGTTTCAACTCCTCAACAAGAGAAAAAACAAAACACCAATGTCAATCCAACTTCCCAAGTAAATAAAGAAGGATTGAACACGGAAGTATTACAGGCACCTAAAGAAGAGGCAGTTAAACAAACATCCCAAGAAGTTACTGATAACTTTATCAAAGCTCATGAAGCAATGAATAATAAGACGACAACTACTAATGTTGAAAAGACTACTGGCGTAGAAATTACCAAAGAAAAACTCCCTTTTAAAAAGAAAGTTCAATTTTTCTTTGTTGGATTATTCTTTATATTAGTTGCAGTATTCATCTACTTTTTACCTGAGATAACAGAATATTTAAATGCTGAAAAAGAAAAGCAAGAAGAAGTTACGACAGGAGTATTAGATTGCAAAATAGAAAGAACTAGTAATGGAGGTCTTAATACTAAGATAAGTGATCAATTCACATTCAAAGATAAGAAACTAAAAAAATATAAAAGAACTCATACTACTAAAGCTAATTCTAACGACAATCAAGATTTACAAAATGCAGATACTGAATGTAACGTTTTATATGAAGAAAGTAAAGCGTTAAAAGGAATAGATATTTCTTGTGGACTTAAAAACAAAACGCAAACTTTAGTTGAAATAATTGATTATGAAAAAATAAATATTCGTAAAGTAAGTGCTGCTTTCACTGAAGCGGGAGCTACTTATCCTGATTATAAATTAAATGAGAATATAGATAAAATTGAATCTACCATGAAAAGATCAGGCTTTAAGTGTGAAAGAATTAAAAGAAATTAACAGAACTTTACACTTACACTTAACTATACGATTGTAAACTCCTTTTACATGTGTTAACATTAATGTATGTAAAGGAGTTTTTGTTATGAAATATTTAGTTTATTTTATTAATATCAGCTTACTAGCGATAATACCATTAAATATTATAACAGCTCATCCTGATGTCGAAATGACTGCGGCGAAAAAAGAGGTAAAAAAACTTAACAGTGTCTACGTTGAGTCACATACTTCAAAAGAGCCAGTTAAAATAGAAGAACCACAAGAAGAAGTCGTAAAAAAAGAAGAGTCTGAGAAAAAGGTAGAATTTATCGCTCCAGCTATTCCAATTGAAAACAAACATGAGGGTATTGATATTACCAATATTCCTACTGAGAAACCGACCATTCAAGAATCTAATCTTACAGGGCTTGAAGTTTATACTGGTACGATGAGTGGTTATGGTCCTGATTGTTATGGTTGTTCAGGCTTAGTTGCTTATAGAGGAATAGATGTCAGAAATAATATATATTATAATGATTCAGAGTATGGAAGAGTCAGAATAGTTGCCGGAGATAGACAAATACCATTTGGTACAATTCTGAAAGTAGAATCAAATCGACTTCCAACCCAAAACGTCATAGTTTTAGATAGAGGAGGAGATATCGGTTTCAATGGTATATTCTTATTTGATTTACTATTTGATTCTCAAGCATCTGCCCGCAATTTTGGTATTGCCAAAAACACTACCTTTACAGTTTTAAGAAAAGGATTCTAAATGAACTTTAACGAGTTCATTTTTTTTGACAAAAAAATTACTATTCATAGAATATATTAATACTTGAGGAGAAATATTCATGAAAACTTTTCTAAAAATATTTATTATTATAAGTATCTTTTATTTTAATATGACCCAAGTAGCAGCTAAAATTCCTATGTCACAAACTCATCCCATTAACAATACAAGTGATCATATTCTCGAGCAAATCACGCCAAAGTTTAAAAACAAGACTTTAAAAGAGATAAACACTACTATCACTATTCCATCTAATTATAATGAACAAGAAATAATAATCGCCCCTAAAGTTTTTAGAACTTTAAAAGAATATAATTTTAAACATAGTTATAATGTCGATCTTAAGATTACTATAAAGAATAATTCTCAAAATAAATATACTTATCTAAATAATTCTTATATAATTCAAACTGATGACTTAAAAAGATATGGTATAGATGAAAACTTTGATTTTGTCTATAACTTAAAAGGCTTTGATCAAAGAGACATACTTGCTAGTTATAAATATAACTTAACTGCTAACGACGCTCTTAAAAGCTTATATAATAATCATAAAATAGATATCTCTAAATTAAATAAACTTCTAAAAAAGAAAAATTATAAAAATCTAGCTACTTATTATTTAGATTATTATAATCATAAATATAATAGTAATTATCAAAATATAAATGATTTTAACATAGAAGTTATGGATGAAATATTTACGGGAAAACTTCTAAAGAAAAAGATATATAACAAAGACTTAATAAGACTAACTTATAATTATTTTTATAATAAAGATTTAACTATTGATCATAAAAGTATTGGAGACTATATGAATAATCAATATAATTTAGAAAACTTTACTATTAATAACAAGGAAAAATACAAAATAAAAACAATTAAGATAAGTACTAAGAAACTATATTTTTATAAAACTGATGTTTATATGGAGTTTAAGTTAAGTAAAGTTTAGAAAAACTTAACTAAAGGTGTTGTTTAAAATAGCATTTTAAGTTATAATATACGTTGTTGGAGGGATAATATGTCAAAAAATAAACATGAAATCGTAATAAAAATCGAAGGAGAAACTTGGAAAAAGGCTTTAGATAAGGCTTTTAATGAAAAAAGAAAAGAAGCTAAGGTAGATGGTTTCAGAAAGGGAAAAGTACCAAGAGATATCTTTGAAAAACATTTTGGGAAAGAAGCATTATTTATACCAGCTGCTGACTATGTTTTACAAGAAGCATATTTAAAAGCATTAGAAGAATCTAAATTAGAACCAGTTGTTCAACCTGATGTTGATTTAAAATCACTTGATGAAGAGGGTGTTGAATTTATCTTTAAAATAGTTACTAAACCTGAACTTAAAATCAAAAAATATAAAGGACTTAAAGTAGAACAAACAAAAGTTGAAGTAACAAAAGAAGAAATTGAACATGAAATAAAACATTTGCTAGAGCATTATGCTGAAGTTACTGTTAAAGATGGTAAAGTAGAAGAGGGAGATATTGCTGTTATAGACTTTGAAGGAAAAGTAGATGGTGTAGCTTTCGATGGTGGAAAAGGAGAAAACTATTCCCTTGAAATTGGAAGTCATACATTTATACCTGGTTTTGAAGAACAAGTTATCGGTATGTCTCAAGGAGAAGAAAAAGATATTAAAGTTACTTTCCCAGAAGATTATGCTGTTGAAGATTTAAAAGGAAAAGAAGCAATCTTTACTGTTAAAGTAGAAGAAGTAAAAACTAAACAAGAAAGAAAACTTGATAGCGACTTCTTTGAAGATTTAGGAATGGAAAATGTAAATTCTAAAGAAACATTAGAAAAAGAAATAGAAGCAAGTATCAAAAAACAAAAAGAATTAGAAGCAGAAAATGCTTATGTTGATAAATTACTTGAAAAAGTAGGAGAACAAGTAGAAGTAGATATCCCAGAAGAAATGATCAATTCTGAAGTTGAAGGTCTTATGAAAAGATTTGAAGATTCTCTTAGAATGCAAGGTATTTCACTTGATGTTTACTATCAACTTACAGCAAGCGATGAAGATGCTTTAAAAAGTCAATTAGAAAAAGAAGCTTACTCTAATGTTTTATATCGTTTAATGCTTGAAGAAATTAAAAATCTAGAAAAAATTGAAGTAACGATCGAAGAAGCAGAAAAAGAAGCTGAGACTCTCGCAGAAAAATACCAAATGACTAAAGATGAATTATTAAAACAATTTGGTGGAGTCGATATGATTAAATACGATTTAGAAATGCGTAAAGTTATTGAAACATTAAAAGAATTAAATAAATAAACGAAAGTCATCTAGGTGACTTTTTTTCTTGTAAAATCTTAATTTTTAAGGTAAAATATACGTGGAAATGGGAGTGGGATTATGAAATTACCTGATTATACAAAAGCTAAAAACAGAAAAGATAAAAATAATGAAGTAATATCCTTTAATATTGATAAATCTTTAATTAATAAATATAAAGGTAAGAAATTTTTCTTAAAGACTTATGGTTGTCAAATGAACGAACATGATAGTGAAAACATCCGCGCTTTACTTCTTAAATTAGGTTTTAGTGAAACTTCAGATTATAAAGATAGTGATTTAGTTTTACTAAATACGTGTTCTATTAGAGAAAATGCCCACAATAAAGCTTTTGGAATGCTTGGAAGACTTAAAAATTTAAAAGCTAAAAAGAAAAATTTAATAATCGGTTTATGTGGCTGTATGGCTCAAGAAAAAGTCGTAGTCGATCAAATTCTTTCTAAATATAAATATATTAATTTTGTTTTTGGTACTCATAATATAGATCACTTACCAAAGCTTTTAGATAAATCTCTAACTGATAATACGCAAGAAATAGAAGTCTATTCAGAAGAAATAGCTCTAGTTGAAGATATGCCTATCAAAAGAGATACTTCCTATAAGGCTTATGTTAATATAATTTATGGTTGTGATAAATTTTGTACATACTGTATCGTACCTTTCACAAGAGGAAGACAAAGAAGTAGAAAAAAAGAATATATTTTAAAAGAAATAGAAAAACTTGTTCAAGATGGTTTTAAAGAAGTAACACTTCTAGGGCAAAATGTTAATGCTTATGGTAAAGATTTATATGATGATTATAGTTTTGCAAGTCTCTTAGAAGATGTTGCTAAAACAAATATAGCAAGAATTAGATTTGTGACCAGTCATCCTTGGGATTTTACTGATGAAATGATAAATGTAATTTCCAAATATGAAAACATTATGCCTAGTGTTCACTTACCAGTTCAATCAGGTAGTGATAGAATTTTAAAACTTATGGGACGTCGTTATACTAAAAATGAATATTTAAAATTATTTAGAAAATTAAAAAAACAAATTAAAAATATAACTATTTCTACTGATATAATTGTCGGTTTTCCTAAAGAAGAAGAACAAGATTTCTTGGAGACTCTAGATTTAGTTAGAAAGTGTCAGTTCGATAATGCCTTTACTTTTATTTATTCTAATAGAGAAGGTACTGCTGCTTCTAAATTAAAAGATGAAACACCACTTAAAGAAAAAGAAGAAAGACTTCAAAGATTAAATAAACTTGTCAATCATTATTTTCTAAAAAATAATGAGGCTTTAATTGGCAAAGTAGAAAAAGTTCTCGTTGAAGGAGTATCTTTAAAAAAGAAAGATCATTATTTTGGATATACTGAAGGTAATAAATTAATTAATTTTACAGGTCAAAATATAAAAATTGGAAGTATTGTAAAAGTAAAAGTATTAGAAGCTAAAACTTGGAGCTTAGATGGAGAAATTTATGAATAGTGGTTTAGAAGAGAGTGTTATAAAATTAAAAGAATATTTACAAAGTACTTATGAATATAAAAAAGTTCTAGAATTAAAAAAACAAATGGAAAAAAGTGTTGCAGTAAATAAATTAGTTCAAGAATTAAAAGATACTCAAAAAGAATATATCAGAAATGAAAAAGATCCAGAGCTTAAAAAAAAGTTACAAAATATCGAAAAAAAATTGAATGAAATTCCAATTTATCATGAATACAATAAAAATTTAGAAAAGATTAATGATCAACTTTTCGTTGTAAAAGAAGAGCTAAATGAATATTTTGATAAAAAAATAAATAATTAGTTTCTTTTTTTTTGAGTATGTAAATAAATTTGTGTAAAGATAAATCCTTTCTATGGTAATATAGAAATATATAACCAAGAAAGGA
>CANQVR010000031.1 GCA_947627375.1 uncultured Bacilli bacterium
GCATTTGATATTTCTATTCCATTTGTTGTTTCATTATAGACAAAGTTTATCTTTCCTGTTGTTACTTTATTTTCTTTGGTTCCTTCTTTTGAATAGATAAATGCTGCATATGTTACTCCTATTATTACTAATATTAATGACATTGTTAAGACTATACTTATTATCTTTTTATTTTTATTTTCCTCTTTCATTTTTATCACCACTACCTTTATCTTGTATTTTTTTCTTTACCTTTAAACATATCATAACACAAAAATCTATCTTCTTCACGCATATACGTGTATATTTACAATGGTAATTATTGCCATTATTTATTACTATTACTTTCCTTAACAGCTTTACTCATTTCCTTAAACATATAATTCATTATATAATTTAAAGATTTTTCTATTCCACGACTAACATTACTAGTTAACTTAGTAATATTATTACTATATACTTTCTCTTCTTCTACATAATCATTTACATCTACATTCTTGCCCTCCTTTATATCCTTTTCATATCTCTTTATTGCTTCATTAGTAAGTTTAGTTTTATTAGAATTTTTTACTTCATAATAACCTGTTGCTTGCGCTAGATATATAATTAAAAAAGTTATTATTAAAGTTAAACATATTATCCTAACAACA
This sequence comes from uncultured Bacilli bacterium, assembly GCA_947627375.1. GTDB lineage: Bacteria > Bacillota_I > Bacilli_A > RF39 > UBA660 > CANRDQ01. The sequence continues at coordinate 630 of CANQVR010000031.1, forward strand.
TTCTTATATTTCATTAACTTACACTCTCCTTTATAACTTCAGTAAATGCTTTAGTAAAAGCACTTACTGAGTTAAATACTTCATCTACAGTATTATCTTGACCTCCAAACTCTACTAAAATAGTAGTAGGAGAAAAATCTTGATTATAAACTCCATTTACATTTTCTCCTTCTTTTTTATAAATACCTTTAGATATACCTGGATATAAACTTTCTATTTTATTATTAATTCTGGTCGTAAAATCCAAATTAGCTTGATAATTTGGATTTTCAAGACCAATTAAAAATAATATACTCGCATATTTTTTACCATTTAACTCTTTAGTTGTTTTATCTCTTGGTAAAGAGTCTCTATGGACATCTATAAAATATTCTAAAGAGGGGTTATCTATCTTAGAACTTTCTAAAAAACTTCTACTTGCTTCATAACTATAAACATATTTCTTATTATTTTGTTTTAAATATTCACTAATACTTCTTTCTTCTACTAAACTAGATAAGTTTTCTTCTTTTAGTTTTTCCTTTAAAATATAACTTGCAACCATCACAGTTGGAGAAACACTATACTCAGCAAAATTACTAGGTTTATAATTCTCACTTTGATGAGAATTATAAATATAAATAGTTGCTTCTTTAGAAGTATCTTTTTCATTATTTACTTCTTTTTTTATTTTAGGTTTTACTAAACCTTTATAATTATTATTAATTAAAGTTAGAGGATCACTTAAAATTTTAAAAGCACTTTCAGTTATACTTTTCTTTTTTACTTTTAATGATTTATTACTTTCTTTTAATAATATACTGGCCATAGTTTCATTATCTATTTTGATATTACTTTTCTCAAGATAAGTAAAAGTAAGAAAAAAAGTATAAATAAAAAACACAAGAAAGAATACGAAGATATATTTTCGTATTTTTTTCTTGTGTTTTAGTTTAATCTTTTTCATACTATCACTTACTTTCTTAGTCTATGATAGTATATATAAGAGTTTTATTTTGTCGAACTAGGAAATAGTATTAAAATTTTTATGAAGAGATTCATTGATTCCATTTCCAATTAGGGAAGTTAATTTATCTAATATAAAGTCTATTTCTTTTGGAGTTACCATTAAATTATAATTTATAGGTGATAATACTTCATAAATTAACTCTTTAGTTTCATCTTCTGATAGACTCCCTATCATTCCAAAGACTTTAGCTTTGTCTTCTAAGCTTAAGTCTTTGTTGAAATCTTTATAATCTTGTAAGAGATCTGGTACTAGTTTTAGTTTTTTATTATCTAGATTATTTAATTTATAACTAAAGTGTTTATACATATAAAAAATAGTATCACTAGCAATAGTGACTGCATCTACAATAGTTGGTACACCTATAGCGATAACTGGTATTCCTAATAATTCTCGATCTAGACTTTTTCTATTGTTTCCAATGCCACTTCCAGGAGATATACCGGCATTACTCATTTGAATAGTCTTATTTAATCTATCGATAGTAGTAGCCGCTAGGGCATCTACTACTATTAAAAAATCAGGTTTAATAACATCTGTAACTCCTTTTATTAAATCTCTTGTCTCTATTCCTGTATTGCCTGTAACTCCTGGTAAAAAGATAGAAACATTACGATATCCTTCTTCTATTTCTCCTAAAGTAAATAAATGTTTAGTAACTAATATATTATCTAAAGTTTTAGGTCCCAAAGCATCAGGAGTTGATGCTTTATTACCTAGTCCTACTATAAGACATGTATCACTTTCTTTAATATTTTCTTCTTTTAACATTTTCTTTAATGTCTTAACAAAAATATCTTTTACTTTTTGATAATTATCTTTATCAGTTATATCTTTAAAAGAGATAGTCTTATAATTACCATTTTTCTTTCCAATAACATTAGAAGCTTCTTTAGAAATAGTAGTTTCTTCTACTATAATATTATCTATTTTTTTACTTTCATGTTTAATACCATCTATCTTTTTAGATAGATCTATCATCTCTACTATTAGATCAGTTCTTAAGTTTTTATTTTTTAAATCTATTTCATGCATATAATCACCTAGAAATATTTTTCCACGTTTTTGTTAATTTATTTGCATTTTCTTTTATTTTTTGTTAAAATTAATATGTTTACAAAAAGTGAGGTGAAAAAATGCCAAATATTAAAAGTGCGAAAAAACGTATGCGTAGTAATGCTAGAAAAGAAAAAGTTAATACTTTAATTACTTCTAGTATGAGAACCGCTGTTAAAAAGTATGAAAAGAGTGTGAAAGAAGGTAATAAAGAAGTTGCTGCAGCAAATTTAAATATTGCTTTACAAAGAGTTGATAAAGCTTGCAGTAGTGGACTTATTCATAAAAATAAAGCCGCTCGTACTAAATCTAGATTAATGAAGATGAAAAATAATATGTAAATAAAAATAGTTATTAAACTTTTGAAGGTTTAATAACTATTTTTTATTCGTTATCATATTCAGCTTCTTTTTCTTCGTATAAATCTAAATTTTCTTCTAAATAATAAATTAAAGCATCTATATTTATTATTTCTTCTTCTTTAGTTTTATTATTTTTTATTTTAATTTCATTATTATCTAAATCTTCACTATTTAAAACAGTTATAAATTTACTATTTAATCTATCTGCTTGTTTAAATTGAGCTTTTAGAGAACGTGATAAATATTCTGTTTCAACAGTAAAACCATTCATTCTTAATTCATTAGTTAAATATAAAGCGTATTTCTTTTCTTCTTCATTAACATAAAGAATAAATAAATCTATATCATCTTTTAAATCTAGTTCTACTTCTTCTTTTTCTAATGCTAGAAGTATTCTACTAATACCAGCAGCATAACCAAAGGCAGGAACATTTTCTCCTCCTAATTCTTCTACTAAGGAGTTATATCTTCCTCCTGCACCTATTACATTACCACCACCTGTAATAGATTTATCTTCTACTTCAAAAACTGTATGATTATAATAATCTAGTCCTCTTACTACTTTAGTATTTATAACATAAGGTACTTCTAAAATATCTAAGTATTCACATACTTTATTAAATCTTTCTTTACTTTCTTTATTTAAACTATCTAAGATACTAGGAGCATTCTTTATTATTTCATTTTCAGCATCTTTTTTACAATCTAATATTCTTAGAGGATTTTTCTTTAATCTTTCTTTGCAATCACTACATAAATTATCTATCTTAGGAGTAAAATATTCTATTAATTTTTTGCGATAATTATCACGAGATTCTTTATCTCCTAAAGTATTTATATTTACTTTAATATCAGATAATCCTAACATTTTATAAATATTTACACTCATAGAGATAACTTCTGCATCTATTAGAGGATCATCACTATTAAATACTTCTACTCCAAATTGGGAAAATTGTCTTGTTCTTCCTGCTTGTGGTCTTTCATATCTAAACATAGGACCATTATAATATAGTTTTACAGGTTGATTATTTAAAGAATACATTTTATTTTCTAGATAACTTCTAACTACTCCAGCTGTACCTTCTGGTCTTAAAGTAAGTTTTCTTTTCCCTCTATCTAGAAAGTCATAAGTTTCTTTAGTAACTATATCAGAAGTATCTCCTACACTTCTATGAAATAATTCAGTAGATTCAAAGATAGGAGTTTCTATATAATTATAATTATACTTATCCATGACTTCATCTACTAATCTTTCAATATATTTTATTTGTTTTGCTTTTTTTAATATTATATCTTCAGTTCCTTTTGGTTTTTGGATCATATTATCACCTACTTCATTAATTTATTTATTTCTTTGGTTAAACATTTTTGTAAATTCTTTTTATTAGAGATTACTTTATTAAGTAATTTAACATCTTGATTATAGATTAAATTCTGATTAAAGGATTTAAACTCTTCTTTAGATAAGTCATTTATAGAGACCGCGATAAGCGCACCATATCCATATCTCATACTTTCTACATCCTGTGTTTCTTTAATGTCTTCTAAAAATTCATAAGTAGAATCTAGAAAACAACTTTTTAACGATTTCCCTTCTTTTTTAGCGATGTTTTCATCGATTAAGAAGTTATAAAATTTTAATTCATAATATTGACTTATTACTTCATCATATAAAGTTTTTAAATTAAAGTCACTAGCTATTTCTCGTGGCTTTTTACATTGCATATCATGTCCAAGTTCATGAGCAAGAGTCGATACATCTTCATAAGTATTCGTAGGACTATCTATATAAATATAACTTTTATCTGGTTCAAAATTATTATATATATAAATTCCATTATAGTTTTCTATTTCATCGTTTTGACTTTTAATTTTAGTAATTCTTTTTTCTTTGATAAAATTATTTAAGATATTTGGATCATCTACTTGACTATATTTTAAAAATTCATTTGTTAACGAGATTATTTCTTGATCTGTTAGAGAACTTAATTCTGTTTCATAGTCATAATCAGCATCAAAATATTCTTTTAAAGGAAGACATGATTCTTCTAGATCTTTTTCATTGACGTTTTTAAATGTTTCTTGATTTGGAAAAGATATTTGTCCATAAGTATATTCAGGTAATTCTATTTGTTCTTCGTTAGTTATAAATTCAAGAAGTAAATGTAGTGAAAATAATGTTCTATAATTATTAATATTTTTTGCTTTATAATACTTTTCTTTATATTTTAAGAAATTATCTTTTAATTGTTTTAAAAATTCTTGATCATAAGAGTTTTCCATCTATATTCCTCCTTTATATTTATTTAATTATCATATTTATTTCTTTAGTTAAATTCTTTTGGATTTGCTTTTTATTAGAAATTACTTTATTAAGTAGTTTAACATCTTGATTATAGATTAAATTCTGATTAAAGGATCTAACTTCTTCTTTAGATAAATCACTTATAGCAATAGATATAAGTCCTCCGTAACCATAGCTAACACCATCGTAATCTAGATCTCTTTTAGCATCTTCGATACTATCATAAATGGAATCTATCAATTCACATTTTAATGCTTGACCTTCTTTTTTAGCAATGTTTTCATTAATTAAAAAGTTATAAAATTTTAATTCATAATATTGACTCATGACTTCAGCATTTAAAGATGAAAAATAAAATTTACTAGCGATTTCTTGTGGCTTTTTACAAGTCATATCATGTCCAAGTTCATGGGCAACAGTAGCTGCAGTTTCGTATGTATTATCAGGATTAATTAAATAAATGTAACCTTTATTTGGTTCAAAATCATTAAATATATAAAATCCATTATAATCTTTTAATTCATCAGTTCGATCTTTAACTTTAGTAATTCTTTTTTCTTTGATAAAATTATTTAAAATATTTAGATCATCTACTTGGCTATATTTTAAAAATTCATTTATTAATGAAACTATTTCTTTATTCTTTAAGACGGATAATATTTCTTCGTAGTAATAATCAGAATGATAAAACTCTTCTAAAGGAAGACATGATTCTTTTAGATCTTTTGTATTGACGTTTTTAAAACTATCTAGATTTTGTTGCTCTTTTAGATTCTGATAAATATCAGGAAAACATTTTATTTGTTTTCTTTTTTTACTCATAAAATTATAAATATAACATAATTCATTGATAGTACTAACATGATAGTATTTTTTTGACTTATGATATTCTTCTGTATACTTTAAAATATTATTTTTTAATTGTTTTAAAAATTTTCTATCATAAGAACTTTTCATCTTTATTCCTCCTTTAGTTTTTGTGATACTTTTTTAATATCAGGTGCAAAGAAGTGATATGTAGTTCTTATTAGTAAGTATACTGGAAGAGCGGCGATGATACCGATAATTCCCGCAAGAGTTCCACCAATAGATACGACCATAATTGTGATTAATGGATTAATATTATTAGTTTTACCATAGACTTTTGGCGAGATAAAATAACCATCTAATTGTGGGAAGATAAGACAGATGATAATCGTTCCGATAAAGACTTTAGTTGAAATAACTGACCCAGTAATTACAGCAATAATATTAGTAATTAGACCTCCAAAATAAGGAATAACTGTCGTAACTGATGCGAGAAGTCCAAGAAGTAACCAGTTAGGATGTCCTACTAAGAAAAATACTAAAGAATATTCAAATAACTGAATAATCATAAAGATTCCAAGTCCTCTTATATAGTTTCCTATTTCTTTATCTAAACATTTAAAATATTCATAACTTCTATTTTTTAAAGTTCTTAAATTAGTACTACAGAACGCTCTAATCTTTTGCATATCCGCAAGGAAATAAATCCAAGCGATAAACCCTACGATAAATGTTCCAATAAATCCTACAGATTGTCCAATAACATCTATGGCTCCATTAGAGATTATCCCACCAATATTTTCTATACTAGTATCGATAAAGTCTTCAACTTTTATTTCCATTCCTGCGACATTAAGATTAAATTTATCACCAATATTAGAGATTAAATCTAAAGCGATTTTAGAAAGTGATGTAAGCTGCTCGTAAACAACGGGAAGTGTCGCTGAAATTAAAGCAATAAGTACTAAAGCAACTGAGATAACAACTATCGTTACAGCAAGAGTATGTTTGATATTTTTCTTCTCTAAAATTCTGACAATTGGATATAAAGCATAGGCAAAAACAAATGCTATTAAAAAGGGCATTAATAGTTTAGCAACTGTACTTAAAACATTAAGCCAAAGACCTATATTAGAAAATCCAATATATAAAAACAACATCAAAGCAGTTAAATTAATTAATTTGTAATTAAGTTTATTTTTTAACATAACATTACCTCTCTAACATTATTGTAGTTGGTCCGATATTATTAATTAATACTTCCATATCAGCACCAAACTCTCCTGTTTCTACTTTACAGTATTTTTCTAATTCTTTATTAAATATATGATAAAGTGTAATCGCTTTTTCTTTTTCTAAAGCATCTTTATAACTCGGTCTACATCCTTTTTTAGTATCAGCATATAAAGTAAATTGCGAAATAGATAAGATATTTCCTTTGGTATCTAAAAGAGATTTATTCATAATATTATTATCATCAGGAAATATTCTTAAATTAACGATTTTTTTAGTAAGATATTTAATTTTAGCTAAATCATCTCCAGTAGTAAATCCAACAAAAAGTACTAAGCCTTCTTTAATACTTTTTGTTGTTTTATTTATTTTAACACTGGCTTTATCTACTCTTTGAACTAAGACTTTCATCTTATTAACCTTTCTACTTTATCTATATATGGAATTTTATTTAAACTTATTAATAATCTATTTAATTCTTTTATATCTTTGACATAAATAGTTACATCATAGACTACTACTTCTTTTTTATCGATCATATTAATACTTTCGATATTAATATCTTCTTTACTGATTTTTTGAACTAAATCGACCATATTATTATCACGACTATTAGAATATATAATTATATTAGATACATATTTTTTATTAGTAGTTTTATTCCATGATACTTCGATAGTTCTATTTTCTAAATTTAGTAAGTTATGACAATTACTACGATGAATAGTTATACCATTTCCTTTAGTAATATAACCGATAATATCATCCCCAAAGATGGGATTACAACAAGATGCAAGGGAAACTTTAACTTTATCGATTCCTGCGACAATAACATCTGCATTACGAACGATATTTATATGTTCTTTTTTCTTTGGTGTTTGGGAAGTAGGTTTATAAATCATGTGAATAATTGTATTAATAGATGTTTTCCCATTACCGATAAGTAAGAATAAGTCTTCCATCTTTTCTACTTTTAATTCTTTAAATATTATTTTAGTATTCTCTTGATTAAAGAATTCATTATATGGAATCTTCTTTTTACGAAGAGTTTTCTCAGTTATATATTTACCTCTTTCAATATATACTTCTCTTTCACTTTTAGTGAAGAAACTTTTAATTCTATTTCGAGCTTGAGATGTTTTAACAAAGTTAAGCCATTCTTTTGATGGAGTTGAACTTTTATTAGTATTTATTTTAACAATATCATTATTTTTTAATTCATAGTTAAGAGGAACAATATTATCATTAACTATGGCTCCAACAGTAGTCTCTCCTACTTTGGAATGAACTTTATAAGCGAAGTCTATTGGTGTTGCACCAATCGGTAATTCGAAGACATCTCCTTTTGGAGTGAAGACATAAATATTATTATTTAAGACTTCATCTTTAACACTATTTACAAATTCTTCACTACTCATCTTATCGTTAGAAAGTTCCATAATCGCTTTGAAGAATTGTAATTTTTGTTCAGTTGTCGACTTCATAGCAACTGAGGCATCTTTTTGTTCTTTATAAGCCCAGTGACTAGCAATACCATTTTCGGCAACTTCATCCATTTCATGTGTTCTAATTTGAATTTCGAATAAGTAACCATCTATTCCAAAAACTGTCGTGTGAAGAGACTGATACATATTAGGTTTAGGCATGGCAATATAATCTTTAAAACGTCCTGGAAGAGGTCTAAATTTTGAATGAATAAGACCTAAAGCTAAATAACATTCTTGTTCTGTGTTAACGATTATTCTAAGTGCCAGTAAATCGTAGATATCACTAAATTTTTTTCCTTTATTAAGTTTATTATAAATACTATAAATGCTTTTAGCGCGACCTTTTATTTCATGATTTATTTCATGATCACTTAGAAGTTTAGAAACTTCTTTTAACATTTCGTTAACTGTTCTTTCTCTTTCTAATTTAGATTTATTAAGCTTTTCGGCGATATCGTAGAAGACATCCCCTTTTAGGTAACGAAGGGCCAAGTCTTCTAATTCACTTTTTATTTTATGAATTCCTAAATGATCAGCAATAGGTGCGAGTATTTCCAACGCTTCACGAGATTTTGTTTTTTGTCTTTCTTTTGGCAAAGCCCAAAGTGTTCGCATATTATGAAGACTATCAGCAAGCTTAATAATAATGACTCTGACATCTTCACTAATTCCCACAACTATTTTTTTATAATAATCTATTAAATATTCATTTTCAGTTGAAAACTTGATATTAGAAAGTTTCGTAACTCCTACAACTAACTTAGAAACTTCACTACCAAAGTTTTTTTCAAGTTCTTCGTAAGTCGTATCACTTTCTTCGATTGTATCATGTAAAAGTGCTGCCTGTAAGGTTGGAACATCAGCATAAATACTTGTCAAAATCAAAGCAACATTAAGAGGATGAGTAATATACTCCTCTCCTGTTTTACGTAATTGATTTCGATGTTTTTCTGAAGCAAAAAGATAAGCTTTTTTAACTAAGTCTAATTCTTTTTGATCTTTAATATACTTCTCTATATTTTCTAAAACTAAATCAATTGTAATATGATCTTTAATTTTGGTCATTTATGACACCTCTTTTTTAACAATTAATACCTTTTATTTGTCTTTCTTCTACTTCATCAGTATAGATTACTTTTGGTTTTTTCTTTTTACCAATATTTTTTCTTTCTAAAAGTAAGAATATATAACTTGCGATAAATAATGAGGAATAAGTTCCAGCGATAAGTCCGAATAACATCGCAAGGTTAAAAGTTAAAATACCACTTGATGCAAAAAGTATTAACGCAATAATTGGTAGTAATGTCGTAATAGATGTATATATTGAACGTAAGAATGTATCTTTAATACTTTGATTTGCAGCTTCGTATAATTTTTCACGAGTAAGTTTTTTATCATCTATTTTACCTAAATTCTCTCTAATTCTATCGAAAGTAACAATGGTGTTGTTAATCGAATAACCGATGATTGCAAGAATCGCAGCAATAAACATAACTGAAATCTCAAGTCTAAAGATAGCAAAAAGTGAAAATACGACAACCACATCATGAACTAAAGCTGTAACTGAAGCTACGGCATAACTAAATTTGAAACGTATTGAAATATAAATGATAATTCCAATCATTGATATTAATACGGAAAGTATAGCATTTTTAGTAAGTTCTTCTTTAACGATATTACTTACAACACCTATATCTACTTTAGCATCATATTTATCTTCAAAATGATTAGTAGCATCTTTCACATCATTTTGATCTAAGACATTACTAACGTTAATAGTTGTCTCTTTATTATTTATCTCAATATCACGTTCTTTTAACTTTAATTCTTTTAGATCTTTTTTAATATCTTTTTTACTAACTTTATCTTTAGTAACAATAGTAATAGTACTTCCAGCTTGATAATCTATACCAAGATTGAAGCCTTTTGTTAAGAAGAATATTCCTCCAATAATAATTATAATAATAGATAATATTGTAAATTTTGGTCCAAATTTAACAAAGTCTACTTTAGAAAATCTACCTTCATGAGCTTTTTCACCACGACTAACATTAGGAACTTTCTTAGGATCTATATTAATAAATAGTTTTAATTTATCATTAAAATAACCATTCTTAACAAATAGATTAAGTAAGAATCTAGTTAACACTACCATCGTAAGCATCGTGACTATTACTGTTATGATAAGCATAGTAGCAAAACCTTTAACACTACTCTCACCAAAGATGAACATGATTATCGCTACAAGTAATGTTGTCATATTAGAATCTAGAATAGTTCTAAAACTAGATTTATTTCCATTTTTAAATGCTAGTGGTAAGCTTCGACCTTTATATAATTCATCTTGAATTCTTGAAAATAAGATAACATTAGCATCTACTGCCATACCTACACCTAAGACTAAAGCAGCAATTCCCGGCAACGTCAAGACACTACCGATAACCCAACTAGTAAAGAATACTAAGCCAGTATAGAATATTAATGAAGCTGCTGAGATTACTCCGGCAAAATGGTAAATTACTATTAATAATATAAAGATTGCAACAATTCCAACAACGCCAGCAGCAAATGTTTTTTCAAGTGTTTTTTCTCCGAACGATGCCCCAACTGTTTTAGATGATACTTCAGTAAGTTTAGATGGTAAGCTTCCTGAATTTATTAAATCAACTAAGTTTTTAACTTCATCTTCAGTAAAGTTACCTTGAATGATAACGTCACTAGCAAAACCTTGTGATACAGTGGCCGCAGATAAACAATGGGATCCACTTGTTCCACACTTACTAGACTCAGTACTATAATTATCATTTTCTTCATCAAAGTCTAACCAAATTACCATTAAGTTGTCACTTTGTTGTGATAATTTATTAGTTGCCGCATAGAACTTATCTTTATCTTTTACAGAAAGAGCTACTGCAGGTTTACCACTTTGATCTTGTGATACTTTAGCACCCCCAGCATTTAAGACACTAGACTCCATCAATAGTTTATTATTAGTATCTCTAAATGAAAGAGTTGCTACTGTCGAAAGTTGACGTCTAGCACTATCCGCATCAGTAACTCCAGCAAGTTTAACACGAATCTTATCTCCTTCGATAACTATTTCAGGTTCACTAACTCCTAAGCTATCAATTCTTTTACTTAAAGTTTTATATGTTGCAGTAACCTTTTCAGGTGTCATCTTAGAACCATCGACACTTTCTACTTTATATAAAACTTCAAATCCCCCTTTTAAGTCTAAACCAAATTTCAAATCACTAAATATCGGTATCAGACATAAACAAACTACAACACACGCTAGAAGAACTAAAACGGTAGTTGTAATTATCTTATTCTTATTTTTCTTCTTTTTTGTCTCTTCTTTTTTCATTTTCCTCACTTCTTCCTCTTCTTGTTTTTTTCTTTCTCATATAAGAACTTATTCTTTTATTATCTAAATGCAATATGTCACTTACTACATCAGATAACATTAAATTTTCACTATTTTGCCATTTTACTTCTTTAAGATAAGACCAAATGTCTTCTCTTGTAATCTTAGAAATACCAAGGCGTTCAAGCTCAATTCTTTTAGCTTCTAAGGCTGGTTTTACTCTTTTATATAGTTCTTGTTGAGTTTTGAATTCTAAATCCATAAAACCATTCCTCCAAACTAAGAATATTATACTAAAAAAGCTCAAAAAATAAAAGTAAAATAGTGAAATTCTCTTTTTTACTTTTAATTATTTTATATCTATATGCGATCTTTTCGCTCTAGGGAAGCTATTATAATAGACTTCTTTTAACCTATCAGTAGATACATGAGTGTATACTTGAGTTGCTGAAATACTCTCATGGCCAAGTAATTGTTGGACTGAAAGTAAGTCACATCCTTCATTGAGTAAGTGTGTTGCAAAAGAATGTCTTATCATGTGAGGAGAAATATTTTTATTAAGAGATGTCCTTTTTACAATATTACTTAAGATATATCTTACTCCTCTTTCAGTAAGTTTCCCTCCTAAATTATTTAAAAATAAATATTCACAATTTTTTTTATTAAGACTTTCTCTTCCCTCTTTTAAATAAAGATTAAGGATATCAGCAGCATATTCTCCAAAACGAACATTCCTCTCTTTATTTCCTTTACCTAATATTTTAATAGTCTTATCATATTTATTAATATCACTTACTTTAATAGAGACAAGTTCTCCTACTCTTATCCCTGTTGCATATAAAAGTTCAAGTATTAATAAATCTCTTTGTCCAAGTGGTGTTTTAGTATCAGGAACTTTAAATAATTCTTCTAATTCGTTATATTCAAAATAACGAGGTAATTTTTTTTCTTTTTTAGGACCATTAACTAAAACAAAGGGATTACTTTCTATTTTTTCTTTATTTATAAGAAAATTATAAAAACCTCTAATAGAACTTAATTTACGTGAAATAGATGAACTTTTCTCTTGTGCTTCTTTTTTTAAATACATAAGAAAAAATCTAATATCACTATATTTAATATCTTTATAGTTTAAATCCTCTCTTTTTAAATATTCTAAATATTGTTTTAAATCGTTTTCATAACTAGTTATAGTATATAGAGAATATGTCTTTTGATATTTTAAATAATCTAAGAAATCATCGACATCTTTCATTATTTACTTCTACCTTTACTTTTACTCTCTTTTATTAATCTTTCTACTTCAGGAAACATTACTTGTCCATTATTGGTAGTAGCAGTAGTCTTTTTTATTTGTTCTTTTTTATCGACAATCTTTTTATAATTATTTAACCAAACAATTAAACTACGTAAATTGTTATAATCAGAAATAAGAGCTTTATTAGTTTTTATATTTATATTATCGTTATTAAATTCCGAAATAAGTTCTAGACTATGTGGATGATCTATTAACTCCTGTTTTCTTTTAGAATATTTTTTTAAAGCATTTATAGCGGATGTTGGAATTTTTAAAGATTTCATTTCAAATTTATTTAAACCTTCAACATTATAAGGCTCTAAAAGATATTTTTTTTCTTTACTAACTGAAAAAGCTTTTATTTTATCTATGAAAAGATGAAGTTGATTTAATACATTGTCTGAAAGTCTTTTAGATTTTTTACGTTCAGTTATATATTTACTTAAAAATTCATTATTATAAATTATAGCGTATGTCTTATTATTGCTATCTTTAATATAAATATTGATATTTTCTTTATTTTCACTAACTCTAGAAAGTAAATCTTTTTTATTTTTTATTCTTGATGTAGCATAATCTATATCCATTAAACTCTTAAAATCACCATCTACTTTTACTTCAGTTCCTTTTATATTCATATATAAGTTATAAATAGTATCTTTCATTATATCACCTTCTACTTAAAAGTTTATCACAAAATTAAAAATAAAACTAGATATTTCCAAAAAATACTGAGTAATTAACCTCAGTATTTCTATTAATGAATATTAAACAACGTATGGATTTTCCTTTGTACCCAATCCATTTTTTATTTTTATAGATGATTTAAGATATAGTACTGGCATAATATTACCAGGTTTAGAACATCCAGCATTACAACCTTCTCCTATCCAACTTAGTTTTTCAACAAAACCTAGTGGAGTTGCTACAATATCATAATCATTATTATAACTAACAGGAGAACAAGCTTCTTGATTAGTAGAAAAAATTCCATTATCATATAACCAAACACTACTATTATAAGAACTTATTTTATTAATAGTATAAGATGTTGCCCAAGTATTTGAGTGTGAAAATATTTTATTAATCCAACTTTGACTTAATTGTGTGCCGTCTGGATCGGTATATTTTATTTCACTAATGTTTATAAGTCCTACATTTCCTGTCCACGTATTATTTTTTTCACTATTATAACAATCATTAGCTGTTAAATTTTTATCACTTACATCTCCAATGTTCCAAGTTGATGCTTCTATTTGATTTAGAGACGTTGATGTTAATCCATTACTTGTAAAGTCACATGTTTTTGTTCCATTATTTGATCCATATGGACAACTTCCATTTTCTTTTTTCCAATATGGTCCATTATTTAGCATATCTTTAATCTTAGCTGTATTCCAGTTATTGCTTCCATAATCTCCAGTAGTATCCCAAGAATATTCTCCTATTGATTCTATTCTTATAATTTTTATTTTATCATTTAATATTCCAATTATCCTCCATCTCGCATTTTCTCCATTAAATGTTATATAATTATTTGGATCTTCTCCTATATATCTATAACTTGTACTTCCATCTGGATGACTTATCTCAAACATCTCTTTCTTTTGCGTATCATTTGCTGCACTATATGTTAATGTCTTTGGATTGGCTTTGCCCTTTAATATCTCTGTTCCGATTGGACTTTTTATTGTTATTCCTGTTGTTATTGGGGTTGATATATTTTTATTATTTGATGCATCTGTTACTGCACCTGCATTTACATTCATTGCTAAAACTCCTTCTGCTTTAAAATCTTTCAATGTAAATGTATATCTCTTTCCATCTGGTATTGTTGTACTTGTTGATAATGTCTTTGTTACATTACTTGTGGCATCTTCCTCTCCTATTGTTACTGTCACATCATTTTCTGTTAATTCTTTTGATAAACTACCTGATGTGTCTGTACAATCTATTGATATTGTTGCTGTATCTGTTGTTTTTATCTCTTTTGGTGGATTCTCTGGTGTTGTATCACTTATCTTACATACTGGTATATCTATGTCTTTTGCAAATGCATAATATGTTGTGTTATCACTTACTGTTACCTCTGTATCTTGTATTCTATTTGCATATTCTGTATTATTATTTGCTCCCCAATATGTTTGAGTATATCCTTTATTTCCTGTTATTGTTGGTAATGTTACTTCACATGTAGATGATGATCCTTCTATATCACAATAGTCATTTGCCTTATCTCCCTCTATTCTTGCTACTCCACTTACTTTTTCATATGTTACTACTACTCTCTTCTTTATATTTATATTAGTTTCTAATGTTAATTCTTCATTAGTATTTCCATACTTATCTTTTACTACTCCTTCATCTATTTTTATTGATACTTTTCCATTATTATCAAATCCGTTTAATGTTAGAGTATGTTGTATTCCATTATCTCCTGTTACTTCTGCGGCAGCTGTTCCTTCTGTTAACTCTTTCTTTGTAGGTTCTACTTCCTCATTATTTACTAATACATGGACATTATCTTTTGTCATGGTACTTGTTACTGTTCCACTTTCATCTGTACATTTTATATTCATTGTTATATCTTCATCTCTTGTTGGGTTTTCTTTATTTACATTCTCTATACTACATGTTGGGGCTTTTTGATCTTTTGGTATTATCTCTCCTTCTGTTGATACATCTACTCTTAATTTAAATGTCTTCTCTTCTCCTGT
>CANQVR010000032.1 GCA_947627375.1 uncultured Bacilli bacterium
CAAAGTCCTTTCTAAATATATTTTAACATATTTCTATGTTCTTTTTATTTAGTGTGAACTTTAAAGGTATTATAATCTTATTCCTCTTCTTTTTCTTCGTCTTCTTCTAGATCTTCTTCCTCTTCAAGTTCATCATCGTCTATTTCTTCGTCATCGTCTATTTCTTCGTCATCGTCTATTTCTTCGTCATCGTCTTCAATATCTGCTTCTACTTCTTTATCACAATCGAAACTATCACATATTGTTTCCTCATTTTCTATAACTTCATCATCATTTACATCGTTGCCACTAGAAACTTTAATTTCATCTAATTCACATTCTTTTTCTTCATCGTTTTGATGAACACATGAAGATACATCACATTTAATTCTTTGTTTTTTCTTTGTCATAATTATTCCTCCTAAATATATTTTGGAATAATTTAATTTTTTTATACATTTTTTATAATTAAACTCCCCTATTTTAAATTTTATAAATAGAGGAGGAGTAGTGTATATAGTTGATTTAAATTAATTTAGATGGATAATTATCTATCTTTTTAATTAAAACTCTCTCAGATTGCATTTTTATTTTTATAAATAAAATTAATAGATAAAAGAAATTATAAGTTTTATTAATAATTGAATAATTATTTATTTTGAGAATTTTTATTATTTTTATAGTCTTCGGAAAGGGGACTTTTCTTTTATATTTAGTATTATCTATCTATTAATAGTTATATAATTATATATATAAGCAACTTCCTATAATTGATATTATGTTAACTTCTACACAAATAAATTAGAGGGGGTATATACCCCCTCCTACTTTTATACCTTACGGGATTGAATCTCCGCTATCTTCTCTAGTACTTCTTTGGCATTGTTCTCACTTATTTCAGTGTAACCTAACTCTTTTAATGCTTGAACTTTAGCAGTATTTAATTCTTGAGTTCTACTTAACTTCTCTTCATTTTTATGTTCAATATCTTGGACAAATCTCTTATGAGATTCACTTATTTTAGTCTTAGATGCTCCCCCATTATTATATAAAGTCATAGCACTGAACATAATACTTTCAAAAATGAATTGTTTTTCACGATTGAATACAAATTCCATTGGATCAGTAAATCCTAGTGTTTTAGACATATATACTAATATATATTTTAATTCATCAGTAGTTTCCATTGATTGTAGATAATGATATAAATATACGTATGTATTATATGTGTTTTTTGTTTTATCTTCTAATAACTTTTCTTTTAAAACATTTATCATATCAGTTAAAAGTTCTTGTTCTTTTTTATTAAAACCTTTTAAGTTTGCAAGTACTTCTTTATTGACTGATTCTTTTACACCTTCATTTAATCTAGATTCTACACGAATAATATAATCTCCATCAACTTTTAAATCATCTAGTTCTTTAGCATCTTTGATATTTAATAAACTTAAAAGTTTAACAGCTTTTTCTTTTGGCCAATCTTCTAATTTATCTAATGCTAAATAATTATATAGCATTTGTCTTGAAACTCCTAGATATTTTGCTAAACGAACTTTTGACACTCCTAGTTCGATAAGGATTGTATTTAACTTATTCATATTTATCTACCCTCCTAATTGATTATACCAAGTTTTTGTCAAGTAAGTCAAGTAAAATTTATGTAAAATAGATGACAAATTTAAAAGAATAGAGATTACCCCTACCCTTTATAGTAAATACCAAAGTTTTTCAGTATCTTTTCTTACTTCTTTGATAATTCCTCCACCAATACATATATCATTATCATATAAGACACATGCTTGTCCAGGAGTTACCGCTTTAACGTTATCATAAGAAACTTTTAAATCACCATTATCTAAGTATTCTACTTCTACTGGTATATCCTGTTGACGATATCTAAATTTAGCATTTAATTTAGTTGGTCTTAAATCACAATTAAAATTAACATCCTCGACAATACAATTATTAGAGTATAAATACTTATTATTTTCTCCTTCAGCAACATATAAAATATTTTTATGTAAATCTTTTCCTACTACGAACAATTTATCTTTGGTTCCACCGACATTAAGACCCTTCCTCTGACCTATTGTATAATACATTAAGCCAATATGTTCTCCTAACTTCTTGTTAGTATCTATATTTATAATATCTCCTTTAGTAGATGGTAAATAGTTTTTTAAAAAATTTTTAAAATTTCTTTCACCAATGAAACAAATACCAGTAGAATCTTTTTTATTAGAAGTTATTAAATTATATTTTGTAGCAATTTCTCTTACTTCTTTTTTATCGATATCTCCTAAAGGAAATAAAACGTTTTCTAGCTGTTTTCTAGATAATTGTGATAAAAAGTAAGTCTGATCTTTATTTAAGTCATGAGCCTTCTTTAAATAGTCATCTTCTAATTTGGCGTAGTGTCCTGTTGCAATATAGTCTGCTCCAAGTTTTTTGGCATATTTTACAAAATAATCAAATTTAATATATTTATTGCACATAATATCAGGATTTGGTGTTCGACCTTTTTTTAATTCATCTAAAAAATAAGTAAAAACATTATCCCAATATTCTTTGACAAAGTCTACTCTATGTAATTTAATTCCTAAGCTATTGCAGACATCTAAGGCATCGTTATAATCTTGTTCTTGAGGACATATATTTTCATCTAAATTTGGATTACCTAGAAAATCATTATTGATTAAAGAATCCCAATTTCTCATAAAAAGTCCTTCGACATCGTATCCTTCTTTTTGTAAAAGTATGGCTGCAACTGATGAATCTACTCCACCACTCATTCCAATAATAACTTTTTTCATTTGCTTCACCTACTACTACATATTATACTAAAAAATTAGCTTATTTTAAAGCTTTTTTAGTCTTTCAAAAATTAGTATTATACTAATACTAATTTTAAAATATAAGGTATGATAAATGTCTCTATGATCGAACATAATATTAAAGATATTTGTGATATTAATAAAATCTTTAAATATCTTTTAGTATTATATCTTAGAGAATAATCTTGTTTATAGAATAATACTTTTATTAACCTTTTTGAAAATCTAATCGAAAAGTATGATAGTAATGTTAAAATTATAATATTTATAATTAATGGTATTATATAAATTATAGCAATCAGTAAACCTTTAAATTTATAAAAATATATTAAACTAGAAAAAGAAAAACCTAAAATAAAACTTTTAAATGCTAAAAATATTAAAATTAGAGGAATACCTACTATAGATATACCTAATAACCAAATAAAAAGTCCTGATAAACTATAAGACATAAGACTATTAAAAAAAGAAGATGTATAGTTTAAGTTATTACTTTTTATCTCTGTAAAAAAGTTATTTAAAGTAGAAAATATTGTATCTTTATTAGTTTTAGATATTATAGCTATATATAAAGTTCCAAGTAAAAAGAATATAAATACCATAATTAATATTTTTATTAATAATTTTTGTGTTTTTAAGAGTTTTGCTTTATTTTTTAGATGTATCTTGTCCACTTTTATCACCTAGTAAAATATATTAAGTTTTTTAAAAAAAATTCCTAAAATATTTTACTTTTCTAAAAAGTTTATATATAATTATTATTGAGGTGTTTGTATGAATAAAAATGTAGTTAGATTTATTGCAGGATTTTTAGCACTCGTTATGATTATTGGTGCTTTAAGTGTTATTATCTATATTATTTAGACATTAATCGATGTCTTTTTTATTTGCACGTTTTTTAGTTATATAACCTTCTATTTCTGGTTTTATATCCATTGGATCATCTATATCTACTATATAATTATATCTATTAGCAATATCGTTTATTCTTTTAACATCTTGGCCATAATATAAAAGTAGAAGTCCAGCGATTCTTGAGGCAGTATAATAATCAAGTTTATCTCTATCTTCACGTGTTATATTATATTTATTAAAAATTTCAACTATTGGACCTTCTTTATAAATATAATTAGTTAAGGCATTAGAAAGTAAAGCTGTTTGTCTATCTATTTTATTCACTTTTACTTTTTCCCATACTTGCATAATTTCTACACATCCTTTCAAGTTATTTATTATACAATAAAAAATTTTTTTTATAAAGATTTTAGATAAAATAAATAAAAAATAATAATGGAAATTTTTATATAATATAGATTTTAAGCTTATATCCATAATAATAATGTAGTTAAGTTTTTAAAAGGAGTTGAAAAAAATGAATTTAAAAAACAAGCTACTATTATTATTCTCTTTTCTTTTAATTTGTATTCCTGTTAATGTTTTTGCGTATTCAGAATATGTAATTCCTGGAGGTGAAACAGTCGGAATTGAAGTTAATTCAGCTGGTGTATTAGTCGTTGGTTTTTATAAAGTAGATAATACATATATTGGTAAAGATTATGGTTTTAAAGTCGGAGATAAAATTTTAAAAATCAATGATAGTTCTGTTTCAAACATTGATGAAATGGTAGAAGCAGTGAACAAGAATGAAAATGGAAGTATAAAATTTACTGTTTTAAGAGATGATAAGGAAATAGCACTTGAAGTTAGTTTGACAAAAGATCCTGAAGGTGTATATAAAACAGGACTTTATGTAAAAGATTCTATTACTGGTATTGGTACTTTAACTTATATTGATCCCGAAAGTAAGATATTTGGTGCTTTAGGTCATGAAATAATGGAAAAAACGACAGCTTCTAAGTTTGAAATTAAAGATGGTAAAATATTTGAAGCAAATGTTGTAAATATTGATAAAAGCTCTGATAATTCAGCCGGAGAGAAAAATGCTACATATAATAAGGGTGAAGTTTTTGGTACGATAAAAGAAAACGCAACAAGTGGTGTATTTGGTAACTTTAGTGCTCAAATACCTAGTAAAGATAAGTTAAAAGTAGCAACTTCAAGTGAAATTAAAACTGGTGAAGCTTATATTCAAACTGTTTTAAAAGATAATAAGGTAGAATCATTTTCCATTAATATTTTAAAACTTGATAATAATAGTGATACTAAAAATATTTTATTTGAAATAACTGATAAAAGATTACTTAATCAAGCTGGAGGTATCGTTCAAGGAATGAGTGGTTCTCCCATTGTACAGGATAATAAAATAGTTGGTGCCGTTACCCATGTAATAGTTAATGATGTTACTAAAGGTTATGGAATATTTATAACTACGATGTTAAAAGAAGGAGAAAATTAAAAAGAGCTTATCTGCTCTTTTAATTTTCTTCGGGTTCTTTGAAATCTTCCATACTACCATCTTCTTTGATTAGTTTATGTAAAGATTCTTCAGCATTTTTTAATTTTTGATCACATTCTTTAGCAAGTTCCATAGCTTCGTTAAATTCCTTAACGGCATCATCTAATGGAACATCTCCTCTTTCTAATTTTTTAACTATTTCATCTAATTTAGTAAGTTTTTCTTCGAATGTTTCTTGCTTTTTTTCCATAATTACTTCCTCCTATACTACTTTAGCATTTATTTTACCATCACTAAGTTCTACGGTAATCTTATCTTCTTTTTTTAGATTTTTACAACTAGTTATAATTTTATCATCTTTTCTAGTTATAGTATAACCTCTTTTTAAAGTCTTTAATGGACTTAATGTTTCTAGTTTACCTAGAATATTTATATATTTGTTTTTCTTATCATCTATTATTCTTACTGGATCTTTAAAGACATAAGATAAAGTTTTTTCTTGAAGCATATTTTTCTTATCAATAATAATGTCTTTAATACTAGTTTTTAGTCTTTCTAAAATTATATCAAATTGCTGCTCTTTGGCAAAATATAAGTTTGTTGGATTTTTGATGATATAACGATCTTGTATTTCTTTTAGTTGTTGTTTTTTTAATTCTATAGTATGATTTATAACTTTACGGCTTCGAAGTTTTAAATTATTAAGTAAAACTTTTATATCACTTACGTTTGGTACAGCAATCTCAGCTGCTCCAGTTGGTGTTGGGGCGCGAAGATCAGCCGTAAAGTCAGCGATAGTAAAGTCTACTTCGTGTCCTACTGCACTTATAGTAGGTATGGGACAGTCATAAATAGCTCGAGCGACAATCTCTTCATTAAAAGCCCATAAATCTTCAATACTTCCGCCACCACGACCAATTATTAAGACATCTAAGTCGTAGTCTTTTGCTCTATTAATTTGTTCTACAATAGAATACTTTGCTTCTTCTCCTTGAACAAGTGCTGGGAAAAGATATGTATTAGCGATAGGAAAACGTCTTTTAATAGTTGATAAAATATCTCTTATTGCGGCTCCTGTTGGTGCGGTTATAATTCCAATATTAGTAGGAATTTTAGGAATTTGTTTTTTATGCTCGTTAGAAAATAAACCTTCTTTAGTTAATTTTTCTTTTAATTGTTCATAGGCAATATAAAGATTACCTACTCCATCTTCTAACATATCGTTAACATATATTTGATAGCTTCCAGCAACTTCATAAACATTAATTTTGCCTGTTACTAAAACCTTCATTCCTTCAGTTGGGATAAATTTTAATTTTTTAGTATTAGAAGCAAACATAATCGCTGATATACGAGAATTTTCATCTTTTAAAGTAAAATAATAATGACCACGAGAATGTGCCTTAAAATTAGATATTTCACCTTTTAAGAAAACTTCATTTAAATTCTCGTCGTTATCTAATTTATACTTTATATATCTATTTAATTGGCTAATAGTAATATATTTATTATTCATTGTTTTCCTCACTATGATATATTTGATCCATTACAGCATTAATCATTTTAACTACAGCATCATCACTATATTTTTTAGAAAGTTCAATTGCTTCATTGATAGCAATAACACTAGGAGTTTTAGTATACATTAATTCATATATTCCGATAGAAAGAATAGCTTTATCTACTTTATTTAATCTATCTATTTCCCAACCAACTAAATATTTATTTGCAAGAGAATCAATTTCTTTTTGTTTGTCTATAACTCCATAGACTATTTCTTTAACAAAATCATTTTCTATATCTATTTGTTCTTTTATTAAGGAATCTATATCAATTTCTAAAGAAGCTTTCTCTAGAATATAAACTTGATATAAAATTTTCATTATTATTTCTCTCAATTCGCTTCTATTTTTCATATACATCACCACATAAAGTTTATCATAAAAAAATAAAATTGTCATTAGCTATATTTTATTTCAAAGGAAATGATTAAGCTTTCATTAGATATTAAAAGAAGTAAGTCATTTGATTTGAATTGACTTACTTCGATAATTTAAAACTTAATAAATTAAATTTTTAAAATTATTATTTGTTTTTCTTTTTTGTCTTTTTCTTTGTTTTCGTTTTTGCTTTTTTCTTCTTCTTTTTAAATTTCTTATATTCCTCTGGCTTTAGTGCTTTTTTTGCTATTGCTATCATTTCTACTTCTTGTTCTTTTTTCTTTTTCATTTCTTCTAAATCATCTTCTGGTTGCGGTTTTAATGACATTGCCATTTGCATTGCTTCAAGAGCAAGCTTATCATGCTTGTATAGATCTAATATATTTTTAATAGTTTTATTTTTCTTCTTTTCTTTTTTCATTAATATCACCACTTTTCTTTTTTATTGGTGTTTATTATAACATGTTTTACGTGAAAAAGGAAGAAAAATTTTTATATGTTGATACTGGTATTAATATAAAAGTAAGAATTTTTTATAAAAAGAAAAAGACAAAAGATTGTCTTTACATATCGATATCATCTAACTTAGAAGACATATTACTTGTCATGTTTTGAATCATTTGTTTCATATCGTTTATCATGTTTGGATTTTTCTTTTTTAGATACATATAACCAGCTACTCCTATCCCTGTGATAAGAGCCATAGACATCATTTTTTTCATAATTTTCTTTCACCTCATAAATATTATGAGAAAAAATTTTTTATTTTATACCATCAATTAAAAATTCTTTAATAGTAGTTCTTCTATGTAAATTAGCTTCGTTATTTATAGCGTATTCTAACTGTTTTATATCTCCTATTAAGAATAGTTTTTTCTTACAACGAGTAACACCTGTATATATAAGTTTACGATAAAGCATTTTATGAAAACTTTTAACAAGTGGAATTATTATTATATCTGTTTCACTTCCTTGGGCTTTATGAATACTTATAGCATAGGCGTGTTTAAAATTTTTAAAGTTAGCAGGAGTATATTTTACTCTATTACCATCGAAATCTATATATATTTTCTTTTCTTTACCTGTCTCTATTTTTGTAATGATACCTATATCTCCATTGTAAACATTATCATCAGGCATATTAGTAAGTTGAATTACTTTATCTTTTTCACGATATCTAACCTCTCCTATAATTAGTTCTTTTTTTGTTCTAGTTTTTGGATTAAATAATTCCTGTAAATGCATATTCAAATTATCGATTCCATTTATTGTTTTATACATGGGAGACAAAACCTGGAAATCTTTATAACTTTCATCAAGATATGTTTCACTAATTAATAAAATTTGTTCTATAACTTTACTATCGGGACATTTTATAAATGTAAGATCATCACCGACATTAAAGATAGAAGGATCAAATTTTTTATTTCTAACGTCATAAGCAAGTGTTAGAATATTAGAATCTTCTTTTTGACGATATAATTCATTTAAATGGACTATTGGAAGAGCTTTACTTTCTATAAAATCTTGTAATAATTGTCCTGGTCCAACACTAGGTAACTGCTCGTAGTCTCCGACTATTATTATTTTGGTATTAGTATGGATTCCCTTTAAAAGATTATAAAATAAAAACATATCTATCATACTAGCTTCATCTATTATTATAATCTCGGCTTCACTTTTGTTGTATTCATCAATGCCAAATCTATCAGTTTCTTTATTCCATTTTAAAAATCTATGAATAGTCGATGCTGGAAAATTAGTTACTTCACTCATCCTTTTCGCAGCTCTTCCTGTTGGAGCGAGTAATGCTACTTTTTTATGTAATTTATTAATATCTATTTTAAGTATTTTTTTATAAAGTTCAATTATTCCTTTTAATATTGTAGTTTTTCCTGTTCCAGGACCTCCAGTTATAATTAAAAGTTGTTTTAGATAAGCATTTTTAATAGCGTTTTCTTGATCTTTGTTGTAGTCTATCTCCATATATTTTTCTAATTGTTTTAAATATTTATCAATATTATCTTCAACTGTATCTTTTTGATGTTTTAATAAATTTAATCTTTTAACAATAAATTCTTCGGCTTCGTATGATTCAAAAAGATAAATACGATCTTCTTTTTTAATTATTTTTAAATCGATTATTAGCTCTTCTAAAACACTGTTAAAAACTTCCTCTTCTATTTGAAACCCTAGTACTTTAGGTAGATAATAAGCTATTTCTTCTTTATAAAAATAACTATGTCCTATCATTTCCATTAAACTAGAAATAACATAAATAATCGAAGCTTTTATTCTTTTCATATCGTCTTTTTTTTCATGCATATTTAAAAAAACATAATCTACTCTTTTAAATGTAATGCTATTAATAGAGTAAACTATATCATAAATATTATCTTCTATTACTTGTAAAGTGTTTTCTTTGTAACAGTTATATATTTTCATTGCTTCGTTAGTTGAAAAACCTAAGTCAGAAAGTGAGATAATTATTTTATAACTAGATTCATATTCTACTAATCTATCATGTAACATATTGGCATTTTTTTCGGTTATGTTAGGTATTAATATTAAATTAGAAGGATTTTCTAAAATAATATTTAATGTATCTTTACCTAAAGTATCGACTATTGCTTGAGCTTTTTTCTTACCTATTCCAATACCTTTGAAAATATTACTGCATAAAAACTCTAGTATAGCATCTTTTTCTTCAGGTTTTACTCTTTCGTATTTTTCTACTTGAAATTGTTCCCCATATTTAGGATGATTAAATATTTCTCCATAAAATTTATAATCATCTATTTCATTTAAATCATGAAAATGACCTGTAAAAGTCATAGTTTTATTAATATATTTTTCTAACTCTTCATCATCTGTGTCTTTTACTTTAAAAAGACCAATAATATAGCCATCTTCACTTTGAAATATAGCTTTTTTATATCTTCCTTTTATGTATGTCATTCTATCACCTCGCCTATTATATAAGGGTAATTAATTTCTTTTAGTTTTACAGTTATAAAAGTATTAGATTTAAACTCTCCTTTTATTTTGACATGAAGAAAGTTAGAGGTATGTCCATAACTATAAGATTCTTTATAGTTTTCGATTAATACTTCCATTTCGGTACCAATAAATTTATTCATATAATTATTTTCTAAGTCTTTAGATACTTCTATTAGTTTGTGGGCACGTCTTTTTTTCTCTTCTTCTTTTACTTGATTTTCCATATTCGCAGCTTCGGTATTTTTTCTTTTAGAATATGGAAAGACATGTATTTTAGAGAATCCTATTTCTTTTACAGTTTTAATAGTCTCTTCAAATAAACTTTCACTTTCATTTGGAAAACCGACAATTATATCAGTAGAAATAGATATATTAGGTCTTATTTTTCTAATTTTTTTAATAATATTTTTATATTCTGTTAAGTCATATTTTCTATTCATTAGTTTTAGTATTTCATCACTTCCGGCTTGTAAAGGAATATGTAAGTGATCTACTATAATATTTGTGTTTTTAAGAACTTCTAATACTTCATCAGTAATTTCTATCGGTTCAATCGAAGAGATACGAAGGCGTTTTAAGCCAGGAATTTTGACAATTTTCTGTAGAAGTTCTGCAAAAGTTATATCTAAATCAACTCCATAGTTTCCAGTATGAATTCCCGTTAAGACTATTTCTTGATAACCATTATTAACTAAAGAAGTTATCTCACTGATTACTTTATTTGGATCTTTACTACGACATTTACCACGTACATATGGAATTATACAATAACTACAGTAATTTTCACATCCATCTTGGATTTTAACAAAGGCACGTGTTCGTTTAGAAAAATTATCTATATACATATCTTCAAAATCATTTTTATCATCTTTTCCATAAAGTTTTCTTATTTCTTTTCTCTTTTTAAACCATTCATCTAAGATATTTACAATATTAGATTTATCTTTTGTGCCAATGACGATATCTAATCCATCTTCACGATAGTCTTTATTTGCTTCGATGAAACATCCCATGGCTACAACACATGCATTTGGATTTTGTCTTATCGCACGATGAATCATTTTTCGAGATTTAGTATCACTGGTATTAGTAACAGTACAAGTATTAATAATATAAACATCACAAAAATCAGAGAAATCTTTAATCTCATAACCTTTTTCTTTCAATAAATGAATAACGTATTCACTTTCATATAAGTTAACTTTACAACCAAGTGTTAATACTCCTACTTTCATTACTGCTTCCTCCAGACTGCTTAAATTATACCATATAAAAACTACTTTTAAAAGTAGTTTTCGAAAATTTGTTTTAGAAATTTTTGTTAAATAAACTTTTATTTACTCAATGTTTTAACTTTATTTTTCTTCTTTTCAGGTTCAAATAAAACAGCTTTATTTTTCGTACTATTATATAATGTTTCATAAGTATCGCCTGTTTTATTACTTAAAAATTCATCTATTAAAAGAATTCTTTCTTTTATCTTATTATTATCATCACAATCGTACATAGCACTTTTAATTAGATAAATTCTCGCTTCTTTTAAATCATCTGAATTAGTAAAATCATACTCATTTAAACCATTTAAAAATACGTATTTTTGAACAGTATTTTCAAAAGTATTAAATAATTTTTGTTCATCTTCAGTCATTTTCTCATTTTCGTTTTTATAACCATTTTCACCTAATGTCACTAACTTTTTAGAATGACTTTTAAAATTAACATAACCTTTTAAAGCTGTCATCTTTATTTTTGTATCTATATTTTTCATAATAATCTCCTTTCGTTGCCTCCTATTATACATGAAATTAAAATATTTACAAGAAAAAAGACTCTATTTTGAGTCTTTTGTAATAATAAATGATACACCCTTTTTTTCGTTTTTTACAACTATATCATAACCTAATAAATTAACAGTTTTTTTAACGATTGAAAGACCTAAGCCATATTGACCTTTAATTCCTTTTCTAAAAGGAATAAATAAGCTATCGATAAGATCAGTTGGAATTTGTTCTCCATCGTTATATAGAATAATCTTATTTCCTTTAGCGGTAATCTTAATAGTCTTATCAGCATAACGTAAGAAGTTTCCAAGTATATTATCAAAGATAGTTTCCCAATGTTCAACAGTTCCATAATAAATAGATTTTTTAGATGTTTCTAAAACAAATTTTAAATCTTTTCTTTGAAACTTGAACTTTTCTACTTCATCTTCTAGGATTTGTTTCATATCTACTACTTTAATATCGATTTCTTTTTGATCTTTAAGATAGTCTAGTTTATTTAAATAAAGAAGTGAGTGTACTTTTTTTTCTAATTTGTCGGTTTGTTCTTCGATGACGTCAAGCGCTCGTTTTGGATCCTCAACCTCATCTTGAACTGCTTCGACATAAGATTTTATGACAGTAAGAGGAGTTTTAAAATCATGTGAAATGTTTTGATACATTTGATTACGATATTCTCCTTGGCTTTTTAAAGATATTCTCATATCTTCTATGGCTAGACCTAACGCTCTAATTTCATCATCTATTTTAAAATCGATGTTATGATTATAGTCTTCATTATCTATGTTATCAACTTTACTTTTTAATTTTTCAATTTTTTTAACTATGAGTGTGCTCCAAAAAACAAGTATTAATGAAATAAGTGCAAAAGTAAATAAGACAATTGGTAATGTTGCCGCTAGAATATCTTCTTTAGTTTCATTAATATATGAATCATTTGCTAAAGCAACTTTAGTAATACCATTTTGAGTAATTCGATAATAATAATAGTTTTGATTGTCATATTCAAATTTACCTTGACGATTTTTTATATACTTTAAAATATTCTTGATATTTTTAACTTTAATAATCGAATGAATATTTTCACTGGCAACGATTTGATCAGCGACTATATAAATATAACCTACTTTATTATTTAAAATATCAGTATTATCATTTCTTTCTATTAATTCTAATGGTTCTTTTAGGCGATTATAAATATTTTGTTCAGCAACTGGCATTAACATTTGTGGTAGTATTAATCCTAAACAGATAAATACTATTGCAAATACGATGACTATTAAACCTAATAATTGTCTACTTAGTCTATTTTTCTTATAACTCATGATAGTCTATATCCATATCCGTAAATTGTACTAAGTTTTAAATGGGGCATTTTTTTTCTTAGTCTACGAATTAAATCGTCTACTACTCTATCAGTTCCAAAATAATCATTACCCCATACTCTATTTAATATTTCTTCTCTAGAGAATCCTTTGTTTTTATTATTTAAAAGTAATAGGAGTAAATCGAATTCTAAAGTAGTTAGGTTTAATTCTTTCTTTTTATAATTAACTACTCTTTTAGAAATATTTATTTTATAGTCTTCATAATTAATAATATCAATTTTTTCTTTATTATAGACACGTTTTATAATATTATTAACACGAAGTACCAATTCTTTAGGAGAATATGGTTTAGTAAGATAATCATCACTACCAAGTTCTAGTCCTAGAATTCTATCTAAATCTTGATCTCTAGCTGAAGTAAATATTACTGGAATATTCTCATCA
Organism: uncultured Bacilli bacterium; assembly: GCA_947627375.1. Taxonomy (GTDB): domain Bacteria; phylum Bacillota_I; class Bacilli_A; order RF39; family UBA660; genus CANRDQ01. The sequence goes on from CANQVR010000032.1 coordinate 13,663, forward strand.
TTTTTTCTAATTTCTTTGATAATATCATATCCATTAACATCATCAGCTAACATGATATCAAGTATCCATAAATGTACTTTATTACCAATATAATTTATCGCACATTCTCCTTTTTCAAAGCAGACGACGTTATAACCTGCTTTTTTTAGATATGTTTTAATAAGACTAGCTAAATCTCCTTCATCTTCGACTAAACAAATTGTGTACATATAAATCACCTACCAATAGTATAGCACTATTTATTAAAACTTGCGATAAAACACCTCCTTAATTCAAGATATTTTATAATGATTATTTCTTTAGTATAGGCCTCATCTCCTTTCTTAATTTAAGAATACAATAAAAATAACGTCGAAATATAAGAATATTATGGGAAATTATGTGAAAGAAAAAGACATAAATATTTCGATTAAAATTTATGTCTTTTTATTGAATTTTTTAAACTATTTACTGAGCAGCATGTTCTTCCCCAGTACTACTAGTTTTTATCGTATATGGTGAGTTAACTGTTCCTTCTCCACTCAACTGGATATTAGATTTCAGATATACGACGGGGTGGACTCCGCGGTTATTGTCCGCACGGTAGTTGAACACATAGCCGCTGGTGATGACAAGGAACACGTTGTACGAGTTGTCGGAAACCGGAGTAATTGTCCAGAAACTATATGATGTGCTAAACATCCAGCCTTTTTGGGCATTTGTAGAACCACAATCGCTCCAACTGTTTGATGGTGTATTGTAACATCCATCTGCTACTCCTTTTGCATATGTGTATCCCCAATCACTTACATAAGGTAGTCCTACATTTCCATTCGTTGATGTCGCTCCCTTTGCTCCTCCTGGGGTGCTTCCTCTTTCATTTGTATAAAAGTACTCTGTACTATTAGTACCATACACTCCTCCTAAGTACCATTTCATATTCTCTATTTGGTCTTTTGCTGTTGATGTTAGTCCATTACTTGTAAAACTACATGATGTTGTTCCATTATAACTTCCATATGGACATGTTCCACTTCCTCTTGTCCAGTAAATTCCACTATTTAATAATTTATTTAATGCTGCATTCTCCCAATCATTTACTTTTGTATTAGAACTTGTCCATGTATTATCCCATGAATAATCTCCTAAACTGTCTGTTCTGATTAGTTTTATTCTCCACTCTTTCGTTCCTGATGCATTTTCTTCATTTGTTACTCCGATTATTCTCCAGCCTGCTTTCTCATCATTAAATGTTACATAATTATTTGGACTATCTCCTATATATCTATAACTTGTACTTCCATCGGGATGACTTATTTCAAACATCTCTTTCTTTTGTGCATCATTTGCTGCACTATATGTTAATGTTGTTGGATTAGCTTTGTCTTTTAATTTTTCTATTGTTATAGTAGGTTCTTTTATTGTTATTCCTGTTGTTATTGGGGTTGATATATTTTTATTATTTGATGCATCTGTTACTGCCCCTGCATTTACATTCATGGCTAGGACTCCTTCGGCTTTAAAATCTTTCAATGTAAATGTATATCTCTTTCCATCTGTTATGGAGGTACTTGGACTCGCTAAAGTTTTTGTTACTGTTGTAGATGCATCTGCTCCTCCTATTGTTACTGTGACATCACTATCTGTTAACTCTTTTGTTATACTTCCACTATTATCTGTACAATCTATTGATATGGTTGCTGTGTCTGTTGGTTTTATCTCTTTTGGTGGATTCTCTGGGGTTGTATCACTTATCTTACATATTGGTAAAGTTATATCTTTGGCAAAGGCATAATATGTAGTGTTATCTGTTACTGTTACTTTTGTATCTTGTATTTTATTTGCATATTCTGTATTATTATTTCCTCCCCAATATGTCTGTGTATATCCTTTATTTCCTGTTATTGTTGGTAGTGTTACTTCACATGTAGGGGCATCTCCTAATCTTCTACATGTATCACTTTCTTTTGTTAAACTTGATACTCCACTTGTTTTAGAATAGTTTATTGTTACATCTTTATATCCTCTTGCATAATATTCATCATCTGCTGTCATCTCTACTGTA
>CANQVR010000033.1 GCA_947627375.1 uncultured Bacilli bacterium
CAAAAAATTTAATAGAAAGGAATTAATTAATCTTATAAAAATATAACTCATTTCTATAAGATTAATTATACAAGGAAAATATGAAAAAAATTAAAGAAGAGATTACATTACTTGAAACAGATGAAGTATTTGGAAAATGCAAACTTAAAATATTTGATAAGAAAGGATTAAAAGCAGCTTTAACTGATTATTCTTTAATAAGAGGTGGAGGTTATTATCTTAGTAATGATTCTTTAAACGAAAGAACAGGAAACTATTTTTTAAAAAATCGTGCATCTAATAATATTTTTGGAGATTATGCAAGTGTTTCCGAAAATGGTAAGTATCACGAAATAAGTCCACGAGATAGATTTTATGGAGTTCGTCCTATTATCCATTTTTCGCAAAGTTCTCTTGAATTTATAAGTAATCTAAAAAAAGAAGATGGCATAGTAGAAGTAGAATATGGAAAATATCCACAATATGTTACCTCACCTGAGATAGAAAAAAAGTTAGAAAAATATTATAATTTAGGTTTACTAGAAAAAACTGGTATCAAATATACTACATCAGTTGTTTCTAAAAATTACTTTACAAAAATAAAAGAGTCTGAACGTAAGAGAAGAGCGCGTTATAATACGGATAAATTTGGCTCAAGTCTTACTGCTGGCTTTGATCAATATGATATTTATGCAGGATATGAAGAGTATTTATATCAAGATAAAAAATATATAAAAGCATCCTATCCAAAGTTTTTAAAAAATAAAGAATATGAAAAACGTACTTTTACCCTTTCTAATCAAAAAGAATATCAAAAAGATGAAAATATATGGTTAGAAGTATCTCCTATAAAATGGTATCTTGATTTTGCTGAAAAAGTTATGGTAAGTAAAAACATTCTTACCGCAGGTATTAAAATAGATGGAAACTTTCCTCCAACTGATTTTCGTAAAACTTTAATGTATGACTTTTTAAATAATTATTTTGCAAGTGAAATAGTCGAAGAAGCAACGATTAAGAAAAATAAAAGTCATCCAAAAATAAAAGTTAAATAACATAATCGCTTAAAAATTATTTCCTTAATTTTTAAGTGTTTTTTTGTTTAAAATAAATTTTTCTTATCATAATAATTATGAAAGGAGAATTTATGAAAGAAAAATATAATAAAGTTCCTAATATTTTAACAGGAAAAGATTTAGATTATTTATCTGATATGTTTACTTGGAATTATGCTGCCTTAAAAAAAGCTAATTTAGCCCATGAAAATATTAGTGATAATAATTTAAAAGATACAGTTGAAAAAGCTTATAATTTATTTGATGATAATTTAAATTTAGTTTTAACTATTTTACAAGAACAAGGAGGACAAAATGGAGAATGAAATTTCTAATCCTAAAACTGAAGTTCCCACAGGGATTGCTTTAAATGATAAAGATTATTTAGAATCAATATTAACTTGTTTAAAAGAACTTGTTAAAAACTATGCCACTGCAATGACTGAGGCGAGTAATGGTGAACTTTACGAACAATACAGTAATGCTTTTACAAGTATTGCTAATATGCAACGAGAAGTGTATGAAGTGATGTTTGAAAACGGTTGGTATAACTTAACTCAAGCAAATAATCAAAAAATTCAAAATAAATTTAATACATTATCGAAAGAATATCAAGATTTAAATGCATAAAATTTAAATCTTTGGTCATATTATTTAATGGATAGGAGAGAGATAATATATGAAAACAGTATTGAGAATAGCTTTAATTTTCACAATTATAGGAGCTGTTAACTGGGGACTTATCGGACTTTTCGATTTAAACCTTGTTACTCTTATATTTGGTGAAGGAAGCATGCTTACAAGACTTGTCTATATAATAGTAGGTATTTGTGGGCTAATTAATATAGGGTTTTATTTAGAAGAAAAATAACTATTTTAAATAGTTGTTTTTTTGTAAAGTGAAAGTTTTTTAGTCCTTGAAAAACAATTGTTATTGTGCTATTATTTATAATAGGTGATAGAATATGGAGTTGAAGCTTTCTTATAACTTTGATTATTTAAAACAAATCTTTAGTTATATATTGATACCAGTGTTTATAGTTTTACTTGTAATTATTATTGGACTTTTTATATATACGAGAGTAGAAAAAGATCATACTACTGAAAGATATAATTATACTATTAATTTTTGGAGTTATTTAATATGTCTTCTTTTATCGGCGACACTTTTTGCAATAGCTTTAAGTTTTGTTATCTCTTTATATAAATCTATTGATGGTAGAGAAGTCGATAATACTAAGTTAATCTATTTAGTATATTTATCACCACTTATTCCACTTGTTTTCTTAATAAATACAGGTATTCATTGGATTAAGTTATTTTTTAATAATAAAGAATTAGATGAACAAAAAGAAAAAATACCGCAAGAAGAAAATGAGGAACTTCCCCAAGAAGAACAAGAAGAAACTCCACAAGATGATACTTTTCAAGCTGAAAATATTGAAGATGATTCTCATGAAGCACCTTCAGATGATATTTTTAAGGATGAAAGTAAGGAAGATATCCCTCAAATAGAAGAACAACAAGATGCTATTGTAATGCCTTTACCTGCATCAGAAGAAGAACATGACATTGCTGATATAGAAGATAAAAGTGCTGAGATAGAAGAACTTGATGCTGTTAATGATGATGATATAGAAGTTTTAGATGACGATGAAGGAGAAAAATTATAATGGCTAAAAATAATGAAAAAAAAGATAGTAATCTTTTAATATATTTAGTAATTATAATATTACTTATTTTAATAATTTTACCTCCTGTTTTTAGAACTTTATTTAAAGATGAAACTAAAGAAGAAAGTTCACCTAATCCAACTTCTATAACTAATAATTCTATTACTTCTTTATCATGTCGAAAAAGAACTACTGATAATTATAGTGTTGTAGTAGGAACTATATATAAAGATAATGATATTTCTAAAATTACTATTACTTATACTAATATGGCTAAAAGTAATAATGAGACTCAAAATAATAATACTGAAACTAATAATAACACTACTCCCACTGATAACAATACAGTAAATAATACTCCAACAGAAACACCTACTGATAATACAGCTACTGCTGTTGTTGATAATGTTGCTATGGAAATTGAACAATTAAAAGCTATTGAAGGTGTTTCTTTACAAGAATCTGAAAATGTCTATAAATTTGTTATAGATTTAAAGAAAATAGATATGTCATTTCTTACGACAGTCTTATCTCAAAGAGTACAAACTTTATCTTTACAAAAGAATTATTATGAGACTTTAGGTTATACTTGTTCTAGTATGAAATCTTAAAATATTAATAAAATTAATAAACTTAAGAAAAGATATAATTTCTTTTCTTTTTTTATTTCATATAATAAATAAGTTAAAGTAATAGTACTTTCAAATAAGAATACAATTGAAAATAAATTATCTAATCTATTATTAAATACAAAATAAGGAAGTTGTTTTAAAAGAATAGTACTAGGATAAAAATAATAATCTACCATCTTCATTCCCACAACACCATTTATCACCACCATTTCGATTAAGATAGTAATAAAAGATATTAAGAAGTACATAATTATTTTACGATAGTTTAAATCTTTATCTTTAATACTAGAAAATACTAAGACAATAAGAACTGGAATAAAATTAGTATAGTTTAAATCTACTTTAGTAGAAGTTATATAAGTTAAAATATTTTCTTTGTCTATATAAAAACAAGAACTACTCATAACTATTACAAAAATAATAATAAAGATAAAAAAGAGAATTTCACTTGTAGATTTTAAAGAATGAAAACCATTTTCTACTACTAAATATAAAGTTATTAATAATGATAATTTAATAATAAAATTAGATATATTAGAAAAATAATTTAAATTTATAAAAGTAGTAATATTATTTATAATATTTAAAGCTAAAAATAAATATATTAATTTTATTAAGAGATTAGATTTAAGATTAAATTTTTTTATAAAGATAAGAAGTATTATATCTAATAGAAATAGTGTTATCATCCAAATAAAATTAGGCGTTTTTACTAAATTAAAAATAGATCTAGTAATAAAAAATATTAAAGCAAATAAAGATATATCAGTTTTTTTCATATTCCCTCCAATCTATAAGTTTATAATCTATTATTTTTACTTCATTTATAGTTTTCTTAATAATGGGTATTTTTATTTTACTTTTAGTAATATAAGATTTCTTTAAATCATAAAAAGTTATAGTTTTAGATTTATTCTTTAAATATGTTTGTAGAGATTTATTATTTATAATATCTTTATAATTTTTATTATTTAAATAAACGATATAGAAATCTTCTCTTAATTCTTTATAATTATTTAAGATCTTTATTAACTTTACTAAATCATCTGCAGTTAAATTTTTATCTAATAAGATATTATCTAAATGTGATAAATATACTTTTCTAGGTAAGTTTTTAAAACTATTAAAACAAGTTTTAATAGTTTTACAAGATATAGTAGTCTTCTTATATTTTTTAGAGATATCTAGTTGTTCTTTTTGTTCTGTAATTTCGTTTAAAATTAGTGTATAGTTATTATTTTTAGAAAGATAAAAATTATTGATAATCATTAGATTATTTAGATCATTATAACCAAGACAAGATGTCGTCATAAGACATAGCATAAAGATTATCATTATTTTTTTCATTCATAACCACCTCTATTAATATTTTTAGTAAGTAGGGGATTTCTTTGCATTGGTTTTTTAGGATTAGTTTTAATAAAAGCATCTAATTGTTGTCTTAAGTTAAAAGGCGAAAAAGGGTAAAGATATGGTTTATTAAAACTATAAAGAGCAGTTAATTTAGAAAGCATTACGATAAAAGCTAAATATATTCCATATATACCTAAAAGACTAGAAGTGATAATTAAAATAAATCTCCACGCTCTAATGGCGTTAACTATTTCTATTTCATTAAAGACTAAACTACTAATCGCAGATAAAGCGATAATGATAATCATCATCGGAGACATTATCCCCGCATTTACTAAAGCATCTCCTAATATTAATCCTCCGAGGATACTTATCGCACTACCAGTAGTTGAAGACATTCTAATATCTGATTCTTTTAATATTTCAAAAGATATAATCATCATTAAAGCTTCTAAAAAGATCGGAAAAGGAGTATTTTGACTATTTACTTTCAGATTTAAAAGTAAGTTTACCGGAATAGCATTTTGATTATGAGTTATAATCGCAATATAATAAGCCGGCAAGAAAATAGATATAAAAAACGCTATTAATCTTAATATTCTAATAAAAGTAATATTTACTGATTTTTGATAATAATCATCAGCAGTATGAAAAAAATCAATAAAAAAGTTTGGTAGTATTATCACTTGCGGAGACATATCTGTTAAAATACATACTTTTCCTTCTAATAAAGCCATAGATATTCTATCTGGTCTTTCAGTAGTTACAATAGTAGGAAAGAAGTTATTACTTTTAGCTTCTAAAGTATTCTTTAAATAAGTAGAATCTATTATCCCATCTATATCTATTTTTTTTAGTTTTTTATAAACATCTTTAAGTAAATCTTCTTCACATATATTATCCATATATAAAAGACCTATTTTAGTTTTAGTACTTCTTCCTATTTCTAAACTCTTAACTTTAAAATGTTCACTTTTTATTCTTCTTCTAATAAGTCCTAAATTAGTATTATAATTCTCATTAAAAGAATCTTTTGGTCCCTTAATAGATATTTCACTTTCAATTGTATTAATACCACGAGCAAGATCTGCTTTAACTTCTACTGCATATATTAATTTCTTACTACAAATAATTACTACAAAACCATAATTAATATAATATATAATATCTTCTTTTTTTATGGTTAAAATACTAGTATTAGGTAAGATATTTTCTAAGTGTTTTAAATCTTTTTTATTCTTAATATTAATAAGTCTTCTTAAAATAAAATCATCTATCATTAAAGTATCAGTTAATACTTCATTAAAGATTAATTCTATATTTTTATTTTGTATCTTTAGTGTTTTAAATATATAATCTTTACTAATACTTAGTTTATTTTCTAAATCTTTTACTAGTCTTTTCATTTTTACCTCCTATTTTTATTATGGATTTGTTCTAAATCTTTATGTATAATATAATTGTGGTGATTTTATGGAAGTAAAAATAGAAGAGTTCGATCATTTTGGTCGTGGTATTAGTAAAGATTTAGGAAAAGTTTGTTTTATAGAAGATGCTTTAAAGGATGAAGTCATCGAGATTAAAATTATTAAGGATAAAAAGAAATATTTAGAAGGAGAAGTTTTAAAAGTTAAAAGGAAAAGTCCCAAAAGAAGAAGTAGTAGTTGTCCTTATTTCCCACTTTGTGGTGGTTGTAATTTAAGATATATGAGTGATGATCTACAAAGGGAATTTAAAATAAAAAAGGTAGAAAATATCTTAAAGAAATATTCTGATATTAAAGTAAAAGTTCAAGATATTGTCTTTAGTAAGGAAGAATTTTATCGTAATAAAGTAGTCTTCCATGTTAAAGATCATAAACTAGGTTTTTATAAGAAAAATACTCATGATTTAATAGAAATAGATAAATGTTTATCTCTTCATCAAAAAATAAATGAATTAATACCAAAGTTAAAAGAGATCTCTTTAAAAAATTATTTAGAAAAGATAATGGTTAGAGTAGGAAATTATCAAGATGAAGTATTAATCTCGATTACTGGTAAAGTAGTAAGTGATATTAATATAGGAGATGTCTTATATATAAATGATAAGTTAATGACTAAAAAGGCTTATATTACTTCTTGTTTTAATGATAAAAAGTATTTAATTTCTAATCAAGATTTTTTTCAAGTAAACGATAAAATTACTAAAAAATTATATGATGAAGTTTTAGCATGTGTTAAGAAAATAAAGGCATTTCATGTTTTAGATTTATATTGTGGTAGTGGGACAATCGGTATTTATATTAGTGATGTCGTAGATCACGTTTTAGGAGTTGAAGTAGTAAGTGAAGCAATCAAGAAAGCTCATTTAAATAAAAAGTTAAATAAAACTTCTAATATCTCTTTTAAAGAGGGTAAAGTAGAAGATGTTATTAAAGATATAAGAAGAGATTTTGATACTATTATTTGTGATCCACCTAGAAGTGGTCTAGCAAAAAGTGTGCTGGAGTTTTTAAAAGATAGTAAGGCTTCAAATATTATTTATATCTCATGTGATCCAGTGACTCTAGCTAGAGATTTAAAACAATTAAAAGCTACCTATAAAGTAGAGTACATTAAAGTCTATGATATGTTTAAAAATACTTATCATCTAGAAAGTTTTGTTTACTTAAAAAAATGTGATTAATTATTTTCTCTTTACGTATATTTTTCTAAATTTATCATAAAATAATATTATTAGCACTTAACCCTTGACTTTGCTAAAAAAGAGTGCTATAATCTAAAATGTAAGAGAAATCTTACAGGTATTATATATATGTGCTACCTTTAAGATAACACATAAAAGAAAGGAAGTAGATAAATAATGATGCCAATGAAAAGAAGGGAATTTGATATTTTTGATGACTTTTTTAAAGATCCATTTTTCCAACATCCAATAGGACCAAAGGAAAGAGAAAGAATGAGAACTGATATTAAAGAAAATAGTGATAACTATGAACTTATTATCGATTTACCAGGATATGATAAAGATAATATTAAAATATCAGTTGATAATGGTTACTTAACTATTAATGCTTCTAAAAAAGAAGAACACGAAGCAAAAGATAAAGATAGTTTTGTCAGAAGAGAAAGATTTGTTGGAGAATGCTCTAGAAGTTTCTATATTGGAGATAGTATAGATACTGAAGATATTAAAGCTAATTTTAAAAATGGTACTTTAAATTTAGTTGTTCCAAAAGAAATAGAAAAAGAAATTCCTGAGAAAAAATATGTCCAAATTGATGACTAAAAAGTTCTTTTTGAACTTTTTTTCTTTAGAAATAAAATTTTATAGTATAATATATAAAAAGTGAGGGAAAAGTTATGAATTATAATTTAAAAATGGAAGAACAACTTAAAAACATCAAAGATACTCCCAAACTATTACTTCATGCCTGTTGTGCTCCTTGTTCATCGAGTGTCCTAGAACGTTTAAGTGCTTATTTTGAAATTACGATCTTTTTTTATAATCCTAATATTACTGATTACGAAGAATATGAGAAAAGACTTTTAGAAATAGAAAAGTTTCTCAAGTCTTTTAAAACTAAAAATAAAGTAGATATTATTAGAGGAGACTATGAACCTCAAAAGTTTTTTGAAATAAGTAAAGGTCTAGAGAATGTAGCCGAACGTGGTAAAAGATGTTTTAAGTGTTACGAGTTAAGACTAAAAAAGACAGCCGAAGTTGCCGAAAAATTAAATTTTGATTTTTTCACGACTACTTTATCTCTTAGTCCTTATAAAAATGCTACTTGGATTAACGAAATAGGAGAAAAATTACAAGATGAGTATCAGACGACCTTTTTATATTCAGACTTTAAAAAGAAAAATGGTTATAAGAGAAGTATAGAGTTATCTAAACAATTTAATTTATATCGACAAGATTATTGTGGATGTATATATTCTAAAAGAAAATAATTGTAAATACTTTTACTTTTTCTTTTTTTATTGTATAATTTTGTTGAAAGGATGAAAAGGAATATGAAAAAGTTTTTAGTGTTTTTTTTATTACTTTTAGGAGTTGGACTTATATTTAGTGGAGTTTTTTATAATGAAATAATGAGTTATTTAGGTTTGAAAGAAGAACCTAAAAAAGAAAAGAAAAAAAATCCTGAGGTTATTACTTGTATTAAAAAAGATGATAATAAAGAAGCTGAATTAACTGAGAGTGAGACTAGTAAAATGTATTTTGATTCTAAAGGTCTTATTAGAATTGAAGATGATGTTACTATTAGTCCGATCGATAATAGTCAAGAGAGCTTAGAAAAGATTAATAGATATTATGCTAAAGTATCTAAATTTTTTGAAGAGACTAACAATAAAAAAGGAGCAATAAACGTTAAGTTTGATTTTAAGACTAATCTTATTAAATATAATATGAATATTAAAATTAAAGATTTAGCTAAGATGAGTATTAAAGATAAAGAAAAAAGTACTGAAGAAGATGTAATTAAAGTCGATGAAGATGGTAATGCTTTACTTAGTTTTCCTAGTATCGATACTAATTATAAATCTAATTTTAGTTATCATATGTCTTATGAAAAAGTTTTAAGTATGAAGAAAAAAGATAAATATACTTGTTCTTAGTTTACAAAAAAGAGATATTTATCTATACTATTAATAGAAAGAAGGTACTAACATGAAATATTATTGTTTAGGCATAAAAGGTACAGGAATGAGTACCCTTGCTCAGATCTTATTTGATCTTGGTAACGAAGTTAGTGGTTACGATGATGCTAAAGCTCATAAATTTACCCAAGATGGACTAGAAAAACGTGGTATTAAAATATATTACGATGATAGTTTTTCTTTTGATGAAGATACTATCGTTACTTATTCAGTAGCTATGGGTGAAGATCATCCCGAACTTTTAAGAGCGAGACAATCTCAAGCTTTAGTAAAAGCTTATAACGAAGTAGTAGCGGAAGTTATCGATATGTTTAATACTATTTCAGTTGCTGGTACTCATGGGAAGACGACAACTTCCTCTTTAGTAAAACATATCTTAGAAAATACAGTTGGTTGTAATTATTTTATTGGTGCTGGAGATGGTTATGCACGAAAAGATAATTACTATTTTGTCATAGAAAGTGATGAATTTAATAGACATTTTCTAACTTATAAACCAGAGTATGCTATTATCACAAATATCGAAGCAGAACACTTAGATTGTTATAAAGATATAGATGATATTAGAGAAACTTTTGCTAAGTTTGCTCACAATACTAAAAATAAAATTATTGCTTGGGGAGATAGTAGTGAAATTAGAAAAATAAACTTTACGACTCCGGTTATTTATTATGGTTTTAATGAAGATAACGATGTAGTTGTTAAAAACGTTGAAACTACATCGGAAGGAAGTTCCTTTGATCTTTATAAAAATAAAGAACTTTTAGGTAATTTTACTGTTCCTCTTTATGGTAATCACATGGTTTTAAATACAGCTGCTGCTATTGTGGTTACTCATCTACAAGGAATTTCAATCGATAAGATTAAACAGTTACTTAAGACTTTTAAAAATGCTAAAAGACGCTTTGCTGAGTCATATGTTGGCAATGCAGTAATTATCGATGATTATGCTCATCATCCAACTGAGATCAAAGTTACACTTGAAGCTGTGCGCAAAAAATATCATGGTCGTAGAATAGTTGTCGTCTTTAAACCTAATACTTATTCACGTACTAGAGACTTCTTAAGGGAATTTGTCGATAGCCTAAAAGTTGCTGATCAAGTATATTTAACTGAAATCGACTGCAACAGAGAAAAAGCAAGTGACTATCCAGGTGTTAGTTCATCGATGATCACAGATCAAATCCCAAATGCCGAAATTATCAGTGTCGATACAATCGACAAACTTGAAAACGAAAAAGATTCAGTAGTTTGCTTTATGGGTTGTGCTTATGTTGATGATTTAATCGCAGCATTTAAAGATTTAATGAAAAAATAAAAAGAGAGGTTGTAATATATGAGGAAAACATTCGTGTTTGGACATAGAAAACCCGATACAGATTCTATTGCCGCAAGTATCGCAATGGCTTATTTAAAGAATAGATTAGGGCAAATGTGCGAAGCTCGTAGTTTAGGAGATTTAAATAAAGAAACTAAATATGCACTTAAATATTTTAATGTTCCGTCTCCTCCTTACTTAAATGATGTAAAACTCCAACTTCGCGATATTCAATATCATAAAGGATTTTACGTAAAAGATACTGATACTGTCTTTAATGGTTATCAGTTAATGTTAAAAGAAGGACTTACCGGACTTCCTGTAGTCGAAGGAAATGGTAAGTTTTTAGGACTTGTCACTATCAAAGATTTATCCCATTTATTTATTAATGAAAGTGTCGTTAGACTTAATACTTCATATGATAATATATTAAACGTTTTAAAAGGCGAAGAAATTCTTCGTTTTGATAATGAAATAGAAGCAGATATTATCGTCGCTTCATATAGTAGTAAAACATTTATCAAAAAGACAAAGATGCATCCATCTCTTGCTTTAATTGTGGGCGATAGACATACAATTATAGAATATGCTTTAGCGTCCGGCATCAAACTATTAATTATCTCAGGAGATGGAGAAATTAAACCTCATCATATAGAACTTGCTAAAGAAAATAGAGTAAATATCATTCGTTCTTCATACGATACTTATCATATTACCAAATTAATTAGTCTTTCTAATTTTATAAATACAACTATAAAACTATATGATCCTATAAGTTTTCTAGATACTGATTATGTAGATGATATAGTAGAAACTAATAATAAACTTCGTCATACTAATTATCCAGTAATCGATAAAAATAATAAATGTTTAGGACTTTTAAAAATTACAGATCTAAGTGATAAGAAACCAAAAAAAGTAATATTAGTAGATCATAATGAAAAAGTCCAAAGTGCCGAAGGTATCGATGAAGCAGAAATACTTGAGATTATAGATCATCATAATTTAGGTAGTATAACGACTAATGTTCCAGTTAACTTCCGTAATATGGCTGTCGGTAGTACTAATACGATCCTTTATTACTTATATCAAGATTATAATATCGAAATACCTTCACCAATAGCTGGACTTATGTTATCAGGAATACTTTCTGATACCCTAATCTTAAATAGCCCTACGGCAACAAGTAAAGATAAACTAGCAGTAGAAGAACTTGCTCATGTTGCCGGAGTAGATTATCATAAATATGGTATGGAACTGTTAAAAGCGGGAACTTCTCTTACTGGAATGACTAAAGAAAATGTACTTTATAATGACTTTAAAGTATATACTGTTAATGATAAATCATTTGCTGTAGGACAATTCTTTACTATGAATTTTTCTGATATTGAAAGAGAAATGAATGAATATATTAAAGTAATAGATGAAGTAAGAGATAATAATAATTATGAATTTGTCTGTTTATATGTTACTGATATTATTAAGAAAGGTTCTTATATTATTTATAATTCTAAAGCTAAAGATAGCCTAGAAGCAATATATGATATAAAAGACTTAAAAGAAGGACATTTCTTTGAAGGAGTAGTCTCTCGTAAAAAACATGTTATACCAGTATTAATGGAATTATTTGAAAATTAAGGAGGACATATGAAAGAAAATATTATACTTGTAATAAAAGGATTTATAATGGGGATTGCGAATATAATACCAGGAGTTAGTGGAGGGACCCTAGCGCTTACACTTGGTATTTATGAAGATTTTATCCAAGCTATTAGTCATTTCTTTTCTAAGATAAAAGAAAATATAAAATTCTTACTTCCTATAGGTATTGGAATAGTTTTATCACTTGTGACGATGAGTAGTGTTATCGATAGTAGTTTTAAAAACTTTCCTATACCAACAACACTATTCTTTATGGGACTTGTTATTGGAGGTATGCCTTTACTTTTAAGAAAAGTAAAGAATACTAAAGAAATAAAACAACCTCTAAGTTATATAATACTCTTAATTACCTTTTTAATAGTAATTGTTCTTGCGTTTTCAGAAGAAATATTTGGAAGTGGACTTAGTAATGCTAACTTTAATAATTTAAATTTACTAGGTTATCTAATTCTTCTTTTCGTAGGAATAATTGCAGCAGCAACTATGATTATTCCAGGAGTTAGTGGATCTTTAGTATTAATGCTTTTAGGATATTATTTCCCAGTAGTTAAAGTAATTAAAGATACTACTCATTTTAAAAATATTATTCCAAATATATTTATCTTAATGGTCTTTGGTATAGGAGTACTTATTGGAATAGTGGTAATTGCTAAAATTATAGAATATTTACTTAAAAAGTTTGAAGCAAAAACATATTTTGGTGTAATAGGTTTTATCCTAGCGAGTATTATTGCGATACCTGTTTCAGTTTATCATGAAATAAATACTATAACTTATAGTTTTCCTCAAATTATAATTGGTTTAATATTTCTAGTTTTAGGATTAGGTATCGGTTATAAATTAGGAGATGAATAAGATGAATATTATTTCAACATTTATATTGGGAGTAGTTCAAGGTATTGCTGAATTTTTACCAATATCATCAAGTGCACATTTAATAATATTTAGAGATTTATTTGGTATAGGAGCATCTATGCCAAAAGCATTAGATTTAACTTTTGATATTGCTCTTCATTTAGGAACTTTACTCGCTATATTAGTATTTTTCTATAAAGATTTTTGGAGTATGTTAATAAGTGGAATAACTAAAGGTACGAAAGATAAAGATGGAAAAATATTTTGGTATTTAGTAGCGGCCACAATTCCAGCAGCAATAGTTGGAGTTTTATTTGAAGAGACAATAGAAAACGCTATTAGAAGTAATTATATCTTAATAGCTAGTGCTTTGATCATAATGGGAGTTATTATTTATTTAGTAGATAAAGTATCTAAAGAAAAAAAAGATATTAAAGATATTACTTTAAAAGAGGCTTTTATCATCGGTTGTTCACAAGTTTTCGCACTTATTCCAGGCTTTTCAAGAAGTGGAACGACTATAGCATCAGCTAGAGCTTTACAACTTAAAAGAGAGGATGCAGCTAAGTTTTCGTTTTTCTTATCTGCCCCAGTGGTGGCAGGAGCAGTAGCCCTTAGTCTTTTAAAGAAATCGACTTGGAGTCTAATCATAACAAATCTTGGAACTTTTATTTTAGGTATATTAATATCTTTTATAACTGGACTTATCTGTATTAAGTTTTTACTTAAGTATTTACGAAAGCATGATTTTAAATTATTCATGTGGTATCGTATACTCCTAGCGGTGTTAGTAATTATAATTGTAATATTGAAATAAAAAATTAGTTTGTAAAAGTTAAGAAAAATGTCAAAAAAAGATTGACGTTTTTTTTTTTTTTTTT
>CANQVR010000034.1 GCA_947627375.1 uncultured Bacilli bacterium
GTTCCTTCTTTTGAATAGATAAATGCTGCATATGTTACTCCTATTATTACTAATATTAATGACATTGTTAACACTATTGATATTACTTTCTTACTTTTGTTTTCCATTACTAACTTACCTTCTTCCAATGTGGCTGGTAGCCTATATAATTAATTATACACAAAACGTGGCTACTAGACTATATGAAATTTTTGGTAATTATTCCAAAATAAATATATAGAAAGGTTGGTGTTTTTATGGAAGAAAAGCCATATATCAATAATGATGAATATTATTATTCTATTATTAGAAAAAATATCAAAGAATTAAGAAAAAAATATAATCTTACTCAACAAGCTTTAGCAGATAAAATTGATATGAGTCGAGAATATATTTGTGATATAGAAAATGAAAAAAGAGGTAAACATCCTACTGTTGCAGTTTTAGGAAGAATAGCTGATTCATTAGAAATAAGTATAAAAGATTTATTTAACGAATAAAAATATCTAGTATAAAAACTAGATATCTTTTTTATTAATATATATTAATTTACGGACATGCACTTTCAATATAATTATTTACATTATCCTTAAAACAATATTCATGTCCATCTAAATCTATATCAGCAACTACATTATAATTACTAATAGTATACCAACTCTTTGAAGTTGGAGTTAGACCACTTTCACTCTTTATATCAGTAATTATTAAACCATTGGGATCATCTTTTTGTTGATTTTCTACTTTTATCTTATAACCTTCCATCTCTCCTTTAGCATATTTATCTAACTGTCTAAATATATCTTGAGCTTCACTTAAATAAGAAATATCTTCATTAGTACTATCTAATGATTCATTTAAAAGTAAATCTCTTCCATAATTATAAAGTACTTTAACATTATCTAAATCCTTATCCTTAGATTCCAGATTAAGACTTTCTACTTTTTCTTTTAAAGTTTTACTATTTTCACTTACAGTTCTATGAGATCCAAAAATTATTAAATTTTTATTTATATTTTCCTCTATTAAATTTAGACAATCATTATTTTGATAATTAGTTAAAATAATATTCTTCGTTAATAAATTATTTTCATTTAATAGATTTATAACATCATACATTGCATCACTAATATTTTTACCTTCTATTTTTTTATTTGCTAGAGAGTTAATAGAAGATTTATCTAAAAAGATAATATTACTAACTTTATTATCTTTGTTAATAACAAAGATAATATTTACATCTCCTGATAGTTCTATTGATCCTTTATAGTTTTTTTCATCTAAAGATATATTACTACTACCTATATGAGATAAGAATTCATCTTTTCTTTGATATATAAAATATACTAATAAACCAATAAATATTATAATTATTAATACACATATTAATATTTTATATTTTAAAGATATTTTTTTCATAAAACTCTCCTTTTAAAATTTAGGATTTAAATCTAAAGTTATTTCCGTACCTTTTTCAACTTTGGTATCTTTGATACTTTGATTTATAACATATCCTTTATTATTTAATTTTACTTTTAAACCTAGTAGTTTTAGAACTGAAGTTGCTTCTTTACTTGAAAGTCCTGTAACATCAGGAACATTTATATTATCGTCATTAGTTAAGAGATATATTCTATCTTTAGAAGACATCATATCTCCTGCTTCGGGATATTGTTTAATAACTTTATCTCCGCCTCCTAAGACAACTTGATTATTAATGCCGGCACTAGTTAGAGTTTGTTTGACAAGATCAGTTTTTTTACTGATGAATGATGGTATTTTATATTTGGTTACTTTTTCTCCCTCTGTTTCGACTGGTTCATGTCCATGATATTTAGCAACGTTTCTAACAACATCTTTGACTGCATCCCAAATAGATTTTTGATTTCCTCCACCTGGTCTTTTTACTGAAGCATAAATAATAATTTCAGGATTTTCATATGGATAAATTCCTGTGAATGATGAAATTATATCTGCTTCGCCAGTTAAGTAACCACCACTTTTTTCATCGGCAATTTGGGCTGTTCCTGTTTTTCCAATTAAATTGTATCCTTCCATTTTATAACCAGCACCTGTATTTCCCGGACCATTGACAGTATCATTCATTAAGGCTTTTATCTTTTCAACTGTATTAGTTGAGGCGACACGGGTTATTTCTTTTCTTTTGCCTTCAAAGATTACTTCTCCTGTTGATGGATCTACTATTTTAGATACTATATATGGTTTTAGAAGCATACCATCATTAGTTAGTGATGTTAGAGCTTGGATATTTTGCATTGGAGTTGTCGTTATTCCTTGACCAAAACCAGCATTAAATACTTCAGTTTCATATTTAAAATCTAAAGAACCTGTCTCTTCATAAGGAAGTTGAATTCCTGTTTTTTTACCGAAACCTAATTTCCTAAAATAAAGTCTTAGCATTGCAGAATTCATATGACGATTAATTAAATTGATAATTCCAACGTTACTAGATAAAGCATATCCTCTATCAAAACTAATGACACCCCAACCATTTCTATTGTGGTCTCCTATTTCAGTTCCATCACTGGTAACATAGACACCTGATTTATAAGTTTCAGCTCCATTATAAACACCATTTTCCATAGCAGCCATATAAGTAAAAGTTTTCATGGTAGATCCTGGTTCATAAGGAGATGAAACAGCAAAGTTTAAATAATTACTCATATCTTTTTTGTTAAGATCAAAAGATGGAGCTTGAGCTTGAGCAAGAATAGCTCCGGTTTTAGCATCGGCAATTGTCATATTAAACCATTCGAAACCAAACTTCTCTTGAGAACTTTTTAAAGCTTGTTCGCAAAAGAATTGGATATTACTATCGATAGTTAAATAAACATCTTTACCTTCGATGGCTTCTTTTCTATCTTCTTTAGTATCAGCAATTTTATAGCCACGTAAATCTTTTTGATAAGTTACGTAACCATCTTCTCCTTTTAAGATATTATCATAACTTTTTTCAATTCCCATTTCACCTACAGCAACATTATCTTTACCATCGACCTCTTCTTCTTTGGCATAACCAATAGTATATGAGGCAAAGTTACCTTTAGGATAATATCTTTTATAACTTTCAATAAAACCTATTCCTGGTAATTTTAATTGTTCTATTTTATTTTTAGTAATTTCATTTAAGCCTTTACCTTTAGTCCCAAACTCAGTTTGATAAACTCCTTCTTTATTTAAATATTTTAATATTTCTGCTTCATCCATACCTAAAATAGGTGCGAGTTCTCTTGCTGTTTTTTCTTTATCTTCTACATGTTGTAAAGTTTTTTCACCTTCACTTCTTTTAGGATCTAGATAAGCAATAATCTTATAAGAAGCAATATTTTGGGCGAGAATATCTCCGTTTGCACTATAAATATTACCACGTTCAGCATTTAAAGTTTCCGTTTTAGTAGTCCTTTTACTAGCTAACTCTTTTAAGTCTACTCCATCTATTTTACTTGATAAAGCTAATTCACAAAGACGAACAATCATAATAGCAAACAAAAAAAGAGAAGCAATTATAGCAAGTTTACTAAATTTAACATTATTTCTTCTCTTTTTCTTTCTCATAGTTTTAATCACGTCCCTATTATTTATCTATTGTTTTGATATTACTATTATTATAACTCAAACCTTGTTGTTGTGCAACTTCTTGAATCTTAGTTAGTGATGCTAGTTCATTAATAGCCATAGATAAACTTTCATTTTTCTTTGATTGTTTTTCTATTTGTTTTTTTTGTTTTTCTACTTCAAAATTAATTTTAGCAAGAGTCGCTTTGGAAAAAACAATTGATAGTGGAGCAAATAACACTAAAAAGACTGCGACTAAGTAAAGTAGTTTTTCAAATTTAGAAATTTTGGCTTTTGTTTTTTTTCTTCTTTTTCTCATGATATTCCTCCTTTATTTTATTCTTTCTATAACACGAAGACGTGCACTACGACTTCTTTTATTTTGTTCTATTTCTTCTTTGCTTACTTTAGCACCTTTTATTACTTTAAAGTCGGGTTGCATCTCTCTAGGTATGTTAGGTAGTCCTTTTAATTTAGGATCTATGTATGATAATTCTTTAAAGTAAGATTTTACTATTTTATCTTCTAAAGAATGAAATGTAATCACTACTACTCTGCCTCCTACTTTTAGTAAAGAGGTTGCATCTTTTAAGGCAATTTGTAAAACATCTAGTTCATGATTAACTTCGATTCTAATAGCTTGAAATATTTGCTTGGCAGGATGTTTTTTTAATCTAAATTTCATTGGGACAGCACTTTTAATTATTTCGACTAACTCTAGTGTCGTCTCAATATTTTTTGTAGTTCTATATTCAACTATCTTTTTTGAAATGTTAGAGGCAAATTTACTTTCTCCATAATCTCTAAAGATTTTAGAGAGTTCTTCTTTTGAATATTCGTTTACCACATTATAAGCAGAAAAATTACTACTTTGATCCATACGCATATCTAGTTTTGCATCATGATGATAACTGAAGCCTCTTTCTTCTTCATCTAATTGAACTGATGAGACACCAAGATCAAAAAGTATTCCATCTACTTCTTTAATACCGCGCTTTTGTAATTCTTCTTTCATATTCATAAAATTACTTTTAATAATAGTGAAGTTAGTACCGATCATTTTTAGACGATCGGCACTATATGAGGTAGCTTCACTATCTTGGTCAAAGGCGAATAATTTCCCTCTTTTTATTCTTTTTAAGATATTACTACTATGTCCAGCAAAGCCAAGAGTCGCATCGACTATGATACTTTCTTCTTTTAAATTTAAAGCCGCAAGTGATTCGTTTAATAAAACACTTATATGTTTTTCTTTCACACTAAATCGCTTTCATTAAATAAGTTCTCGGCAATATCGGACATATTATCTTTAGCAGAATTCATAAACTCATCCCAAGCTTCGATTGACCAAATCTCTAGCCTGTCGCCAACACCTAAGACTACGCATTCTTTTTTGATCTCTGCATAATCGACCATTGGGGAGGTTAAAGTGATACGGCCTTGTCTATCAAATTCTGCAAGAGTGGCACCGGATAAAAAGAAACGGTTAAACCTTCGCGCATCCTTTTTAGTAAAAGGAAGACTTTGAAGTTTATGAGTAATCTGTTCCCAATTGGAAATAGGATATGCGAAAAGACAATTTTCAATACCTCTCGTAACAACGAATTTATCGCCTAATTCCTCACGAAACTTAGACGGTATGATAAGTCTTTTCTTATCATCTAAATTATGATGATATTCTCCCATAAACATAGGCATCCCCCACTTTTCACCACAACTATCCACTGCTTATTTAAATAATATATAAAAACTAAAAAAAAGTAAATACTAAAATTAAAAAAATTTAAAGAAAAATTAAAAAGAGTGTAAAATTTACACTCTAAATTGATCTAATTTAGTTTTTCTCTTTTTAGATTCTTCTATAAATGCATCTATTAATTTTTTAGCATTCTCATCTTTATTATATACTTTTTCAGGATGCCATTGGACTCCTATATGGAAAACATCTCCTTCCATTTCCAAAGCCTCAATTACTCCATCGGGACTTACTGCTGTTATTTTATAATAAGGATTAGGCTTAGCTTGATAGCGATGATAACTATTAACTTCTATTTCTTCTTTACCTATTATTTTGTAAAGAAGACTTTGTTTATCTATTTTTACTGTGTGTCCTACTTTTTTATTGATATCAATATTATGATCGATATCTGATTTTATTAATTTTGTATTATCTTTACCATTATCTACTTTATAAAATGACATTATCTGCATACCTAAACATAATCCTAAAACTGGGATTTTCTTTTTGATACATTCATCTAAAATATACATATCATATGGAGTATGTTTATCTCCACCAGGAAGTACTAGACCATTTATACTATCTAACCAAAAGTCGATGGACTTTTTTTCTTCTTCCGTTAGGCTTGGGAAATCTTCATATTTTGTATCAAAATAATCAACATCAAATGGTGGTGTTAGGTAAAATGGTTCTCCTCCTGCTTCGATAATTGTCCTTCTGATGAATTCAAATGAATATTGGATATTATTATTGTTTTCACAATATTTATCACAACGCATTGCTATACCAATTAACGGTCTCACTTTATCACTCCTCATAGTTTTCTTTAAAACTTTTATAGACTCCACCTTTCTTAGTACCAAGAATACAATCTAAATTTACATTATCTAAAGCTTTAAAGATATTATAATCAATATTTTTATTTATTTTCTTTAATTCTTTAATAAGATTTTTTATCTCAGTTCTTTTACCATCTCCATCTTTAGCAAGACTTTTTTCAGTAAAAGGACAGGCACAATTTATAAATTCTAAATTATTATAATTCATCCAAGAAATAATAGATTCTTCTTTTACTAAATATAGTGGTCTAATTAATTGTATGCCGGGAAAATTATCACTGTGTAGTTTAGGCATCATAGTTTTAACCTCAGATGCATAAAACATCGAAAGTAGAGTTGTCTCTATTACATCATCAAAGTGATGTCCTAAAGCTATTTTGTTACAGCCAAGTTCTACTGCTTTACTATATAAACAGCCTCTTCTCATTCTAGCACACATATAACAAGCTTTTTTGGGATCCATCTTTTGGGAAACATTAAAAATATCACTGTCGAACATTTCTATTTTTACATTTAACTCTTTTGCAACTTTAAGAATATGTTCTTTAACTTTTTCACTGTAACCAGGATTCATGACAACGTATCGAGCATCAAAATTTATTTTACCATGTTTATTTAATTCTTCGATACACTTCGCAAGTAAAAATGAATCTTTACCACCACTGATACAAACCATTACTTTATCATGATCTTTTATAAGTTCATAATCCATAACACCTTTTACAAATTTACTATAAATATCTTTACGATATTTTTTGATTATACTTCTTTGTATTTCTTGATACTTTTCCATCATTCACCTCTTTTAGAAAAAGACAAATCTTTCGATTTGTCTTATGCTACTTCATATACTGAAGCTTTCTTTTTATCTCTTCCCATACGTTCAAACTTAACAACTCCATCGATTGTTGAGTATAAAGTATCATCATTACCACGTTTTACATTTGTACCAGGATAAATTTTAGTACCACGTTGGCGATATATAATAGATCCAGCAGTTATAAATTCTCCATCTGCTGCTTTTGCTCCAAGTCTACGTCCAGCAGAATCACGTCCGTTTGATGTAGATCCTTGTCCTTTATGATGAGCAAATAATTGAATATTTAACTTTAATAAATTCATGGATTTTCCTCCTTACTTTATTTCTATATTTTCTTTATAATTCTTTTCAAGTTCTTTTAACAGACTTATCATGTTTTTAATTAATATTTGAGTTGTAGAATCATCACTTTTAATATGAATTGTCATACCTTTATTACTGACCATATAACTTAGACTATTTTTATTTAGTAATAATATTCCATTAACTGATGTAGTGACAATACTTGATACAGCACTACAAACAATATCTTTACCATAATCATCATATAAAGCATGACCTAAAATTTTAATTTTTCTATATTTAGATTTTTCTTTTTCTACTTTTACTCTTATCATTTTAACTACCCTATCTTAGTTATTTTTAATTTTGTATAAGGTTGTCTATGACCTTGTTTTTTACGACTGGATTTGTTCTTATTCTTATACTTAAATATAACTATTTTCTTTTGTTTTCCATTCTTAATTACTTCAGCTTCTACTTTGCTTCCTTTAAGATATGGATTACCAATTTTTCCATCGATCATTAAAACTTGGTCCAATACTATTTTATCTTTGGCTTTTGAATTTTTGATTTTTTCAACATAAATTTCACTACCTTCAGTTACATAGTATTGTTTTCCACCAACTTTTACTACTGCGTTCATTTTATTACCTCCTTTTTTTGAACTTAAGACTCGCTTTTAAGGTACAAGTTTTCTTGTTTCTAACCTTTTCAATGCGGTTTGAGCATGAGGCATCAAACAACAAGATTATACCAAAATATATGCAATTAGTCAAATTTTAAGCTTTTAGAAAGTAAATTATTTTAAAGATAAAACATTATTGTCAAGTATCCTACATAAAACAAGAGATATAAAAATCCATTATCTTTACTCATTTCCCCTTTTAAGGAAATATGAGGAAATATTAGTAGTAAAAATATTCCTAGTAAAGATACTAGTAAATCTAGATTATAACTAATATTATATTTAATTGGATTTATAATAGCACATATTCCTATAATTAATAACATGTTAAAAATATTAGAACCGATAATGTTACCAATGGCTATATCACTACTACCTTTAACTGATGCGATAATGCTAGTTGTAAGTTCAGGTAAACTCGTACCGATGGCAACAATAGTTAAACCGATTAATTTTTCACTTATATTAAATTCTTTAGCTAGATAAATTAAATTATGAACAGTAAGGTCTCCTCCGATTTTTAAAGCAATTATCCCGATAATAATATAAGAAATATTTTTTAACATCTTATTACTTTTAATCTTTTTTCTTTTTATTTCAGGATAAGTTTGTTCATTTTTCATAGCAATAAAAATCGTATATAAAATAAAAATAATAAATAATATAATAAAAATTAAACCTTCTACTCTCGTAATAGTTTTTCCAGTATTACAAAAGATTAAAAATAAAATAGTCAGTAATAAATAAGTAGGTATTTCGATAAACTTAGTTTCTTTTTGAAATTTTATCGATTTTATCACAGCAGACAACCCTAATATTAAAAGTAAATTACAAACATTACTACCAATAATATTACCTATTACTAAATCAGAATGATTATTAAAAGATGAAGTTATCCCTACAAATAACTCAGGCATACTAGTACCAATTGAAACTATAGTAAGTCCGATAATAATTTCAGGAATATGAAATCTTTTAGCAACACTACTTGATCCTGTTACTAGAAAATCAGCACCTTTAATGAGTAAGATAAAACCTATTATGATAAATATTATTTTTAGTAACATTAAAATCCTCCTCTTCACACAAAAAGAGACTTGTCTTTTATAAACAAGTCTCATTATTTAAAATAAAGCCAGATGTAAAATCATGTATGTTGACTTTATTACATACTAGAAGTATGCTAATTACTCCCTCATCCTTTATCATTATATATTATTATATTCTATTTAACAAGGGTTTTGTGACTACTTTTAGTATAATCTTTTTTAAATTCTTCAATAATAAAGTTTCTATTTTCAACTAAAAAGTCTTTATAACTATGTTTATCTATAAAACAATTATATAATAAATCTCCATTTATATTCTCTTTTTCTTTTGCTTTCTTATAAAGTCCATAACCATTTAAAAGAGATTGAGATTTTAATAAATAACTATCATCTATTCCATATTCTTCATTATTAATTAAAGTATTTTTTATTAAATCTTTAATTAAATATAATCTATTACTTTTAGTTGTTTCGTATTCTTCTTGAGAGATTTTTTCTTGTTCATATAAATAATCTAAATGTAAAAATTCTAATGCTGTAGGAATCCATTCTGAGGTTGATTTATAATTTAAAAAATTCTCAGGAGATAACATATAATCTAAATTATGTCCTACTTCATGAGTGAGAACATAACTAAAATTAGTTATTTTATTATTGGTGTTTATTAAAATATAGTTCGGTACAATGAAAATACCACCATATGAAGTATAACCTTTTGGAGATCTCTTAACAAATTTTAAATTACCTTCATTTAAAATCTTTAAAGCTTTTTCAGTTATTTTTAAATTATTAATACTTTTATAAAAATCTTTATTTAAATTAACAGTTTCTTCAAAAGTAAAATTACTAATCTTTATATTTTTTACCTTTTTATCTTCAAGTTGGGAAATATTATAAAAATCATCTAAACAGTCATAATAGTTAAAATCTTTAAGAGCTTTATCATCAAAATATTTATATCGAAGATTATTTTTTTGATAAAAATCTTTTAATTCTTTTGGAGATAAATTATATTTAAATTTATTTAAAACATAATTTACAGTACTATTATTAACTTTTAAAAAACTTTTTAATTCTAATAAACCACTTAAAGTATAATATAAGATTTTATCTTGTTCGTTAGAGTTTTCTTTTAAAAGTTTGCTTTTAGTCTCTTCTATTTTCTTTTCGACATCATTTAATAAAATTTCTTTCAAAACTATTACCCCCTTTAAATATGCATAAATTATACCATATTTTCTTTATTTTTTCAAGAAAAAAGACTTATTGTGTTAGTTTTAATAGTTTTTGTTTAGCTCTATCTAAGTCTTCTTTAGTAGTAATTTTAAAATTACTATCACTACCATTTACTATTTTTATATCACAGTTATTATAAATAAATATTTGAGCTGTACCTGTTATTTTGCTTTTTTCTTCTTTTGTGAGATTATTTTCTAACTCTATTAATTTTTTTAGATTGACACTAGTGGGAGTTTGTTCTTTATAAACAGTCTCTCTTTGGGGAATACTTGTTACTTTTTCTTGATCATTAGATATTAACATAGTATCAGTAGCAGCAACAGCTGTGACTACTGCTCCATACTTTTTAGCGCCATTTATATTATCTATTAAGATTTTTTTACTGACAAATGGTCTTACAGCATCATGAATTACTACAATATCATCATCGTTTAATTCTTCTTTTTTAATCTCTTCTAAAGCATTATGAATACTATCTATTCTTTCTTCTCCTCCAATTAAAAGTTTAATATCATTTAGTTTTTCTTTTGGAATAAACTTCTCTAAAAGATTTTCAGTATGATGATAATAATCTTCATTTACTGCAATATATATTTTATCAAACATATCTATACTTAATAATTTTTTAAGTGAATATATAATAATCGCAATTCCATTTATTTCATAGAATTGTTTGGGTATATCTATATCTTTGATTCTATTTCCACATCCCCCGGCAACTATAATTGCATAATTCATAATTCTACCTCTTCCAAATAACAACGTATTAATAATATCATACTTTTTTCATATTTAAAAGAAAAAGAGACTTTCGTCTCTATTTTATTATTTTCCTTCTTTTTCTAATTCACGTTCATATTTTAAAGCGAAATAAATTCCTACTATTGATAACCATAATAGCATTATCCATGTACTTATTCTATCAGATGTATTTGGTGGAATAACAATTCTTTCAATTGGTGTAATTTTTGTTTTAGTAGGTTCATATTGGTTATTAAATATTACATCATCAACTTTTTTATTGTTTTTAGTAATATTAACGCTGTCTATTGTTAAACTATCATTTTTTTCTTTAACAGTAATAGATACTTCGTAAATACTTTCATCATAAGTATATTCATTATTGTTTCCTTTTAATTCATTTACTGAAACTTTATATGTTCCTTCCTTAGTAAATGTCATTTCATCAAATTTAGCTTTACCTTCACCTTTTATTTTAATATATCTGTTTTCAGGTAAAACAATACCATCTTTATCTTCAGTTTTTAATTCAAAAGTAAATTCTTCTTTTTCAGTTGGTTTGATGAAACTATCTATTTTCTTTTCTACTTCTAAAGAGTATTTTACTGGTAATGGTTGTACTTCATTTGTAAGTGTAAATGTACAATTACCGGTATAATTCACCATATCATCACATTTTACATCAGTTGATTTTAGATTACTTTCATCTTCTTCTCTTACTACATATTTATAATTTGTATTTTCATTATCAGCTGGATATTTTGGTAAATCTTCAAATGTATGAGACCATTTATTTTCTTTATTTAATTCTACATGCGAATCAAGTAATGTTTCATTTTTTCCATCTTGATCTTGACGATATAAGTTAACAAAAACTGATTTTGGTAATAATTTAGTATCTGTATATTCTTCATCATTTTTTGAGAATTTCTTTTCTACTTTTACATCAACATCAACATCTTCACCTATTTCTAGAGTATAGTTAGTTGCAATTGCTCCTCCTCTTTTTCCAGCAGTATTTCCAGTAAATGTAACATCATATTTTGAACTATCACCATCTACTCTAGCAAGTGAGAATGGATCTTTTCTGTTTTGATATAAACTCATATCAACTGGTGTATCTCCCTGTGCAAAACGTTTATTAACTTCATCAGCAAACCAATTTACAATATGTCCATCATTACTTCTTGATGATATAGTTACATCATGAGTTTCATTTCCACTTACATTAGGAAGTTCATCATCTTCATCTTCTGTTGAATATCTAATATCATTACCTCTTGCAGTAATAGTTTTTCCATTATTTTCCCAACTTCCTGTTGCAGTATTACCATAAATCGCTCCACTAACTGTTGAGTGAATTTTACCTTGTGCAGTTGGACATAGCCAAATACCTCCACCACTTACTGCAGTGTTTCCTGTAATTAAAGTATTTTTTAATTTTAAATACCCATTATCTCCTTGAGTATAATTTATTGCTCCTCCATCTTCACTAGCTGAGTTATTAGAAAAAGTACCTTCTTTTATTTCTATAGCGTGTGATAAAGCATTATTAGATTCATAAATCATTATTGCTCCTCCACGTTTAGCACTATTGTTATCAAAAAGTGCTTTATTGCTACTAGAGTTAGAGATAGTTAATGGTTTAGAGGCATTAGTAGTTAATTCATAATATATTGCTCCTCCATCTTTTAATGATTTGTTGTTTGTGAATTTATTACCTATTAAATCTAAACCGTTTCTATTATTATATATTGCTCCTCCACTACCATAACTATTAAATATATGATATGTATCAGCAGATGAATCATCTGCTTTTAAAATTGTTTCATTGGAATTAAATGTATTGTCTTTTAGTGTTACATCAAGTCCGTAATCAAAATAAAGTGCTCCACCTTTACCATTTCCATTTCCCCACATACCTGCAACAGTACAATAGGCTTTATTATTTTCAAAAATTGTATTATTAATTTCAATTTTTTTTGATGTCGAAGAAGAAGTGAAATATATTGCTCCTCCTTCTGTTGCTTCATTATTACTGAATTTACAATTATTGATTGTTAGTTTACTTGTGTTTTCTGCGTATTCAATTGATGTACGATAATATATTGCTCCTCCTTGTTTTGCAGTAATAGAAGGTCCATTTAAACCTGCAACATTGAATCCTTCAAAAATAGTATTTTCAATAGAAATTTGATTATTTGCAGATGATCTCACATCAACATGTATTGCTCTACTACCATCCTTACCATCATTAATAAATCCAGCTTCAGCTCCATTGTTAGTGATTGTAAGATTAACATCCTTTTCTGTAATTTTTATCATTGCACCAGTAGATCCATCTACACCTTCAGTAGATGATGAACATCTTAAATTATGACCATTCAATTCAATTGAATAATTACCTGCTGGAAGTGCAACTGCTTCATCAAACGTAATATCATTTCCTAAAACTATTGATGTCTGACCGTTGTAAATATTTTTTGTAAATTCTTCAAAACTATTAGTATTTGGAGTTAAACCATCAGCTTTTACCATATTAGGTATACCAAAAAATGCACCTCCCAATATAATTGTTAAGACAATTAATAATATCTCAATTTTTTTAATAAAGATATCTTTATTATTGAATAGAATATTCAATAAT
>CANQVR010000035.1 GCA_947627375.1 uncultured Bacilli bacterium
ATTGTTGTATTTCCTCCTAGAGTTGCTTCTACATTAAAATCAAAATATCCTCTTGATGCATTTTCATCTGTTTCTTTGATTAGTTTTCCTTCATCATCTTCCATAGGTAATGCATTTGATATTTCTATTCCATTTGTTGTTTCATTATAGACAAAGTTTATCTTTCCTGTTGTTACTTTATTTTCTTTTGTTCCTTCTTTTGAATAGATAAATGCTGCATATGTTACTCCTATTATTACTAATATTAATGACATTGTTAACACTATACTTATTATCTTTTTATTTTTATTTTCCATTACTTTACTCCTTATCCTTATAATAAATTTATTTTTCATATCAAGTATATCATATATACCAAAAAAATACACTAGAAATTTCTAATTTATAATTTATTTTGCTAATAAGTTAAAATTATTTTGAGGTGAGATAATGAATTTTAAAATAAAACAAACTCAAAAAAAAGTTTCTTCTACTTATAAAACATTGTATATTAAAGATGATTTAGTTAAGAAAATAGAAAAAATTGCAAAACAAAACAACACTTCTTTTAATAATGTTGTTATTAGCATGATTGAAGCTTGTATTAATAGTGATGAAAATGATAACTAATGATGAACTAGATCATATTTTTCTAATGATTTCTAGAAATGTAAAATATTATAGAATTCATAATAATTCAAAGTATGCTGATAAATTTGGTCGAATTAGTCAAGATAGACTTGCAGAATTATGTAATGTATCTCAATCTTTAATTGCTAATATTGAAAGTGAAAAAGTTAAACAAACTTTCTCCATTACAGTAATTGCCGCTGTTAGTAAAGTTCTTAATATACCTTTCGAAGAATTTTTTAAAGAACATTCCTATACAAAACAAAAAAGCCACTAGGCTTTTTCTTTTGTATATTTTTCGATAAATTCTTTTTTATAATTTTTAAATTCTTTATTTTTTATAGCTTCCCTTATTTCTTCAGTTAATTTAATTAAGAATCTAATATTATGAATAGAAAGTAGTCTTCCTCCTAACATCTCATCACTTGTAATTAGATGTCTTATATAGCCTCTCGTAAAGTTTCTACATGTATAACAATCACATTCTTTATCTAGTGGTGTGAAATCTTCTTTAAACTTAGCATTATTTAAATTAATCTTACCATTTCTTGTGAAAGCTTGACCATGTCTAGCAATTCTTGTTGGCAAGACACAATCAAAAATATCTATACCACGTTCTACAGCTTCTAAAATATCTATTGGTTCTCCTACACCCATTAAATATCTTACTTTATCAGTTGGTAAATATCTTATTCCATCTTCAATCATTTTATACATTACATCTTTGTTTTCACCAACTGATGTTCCTCCTATGGAATAACCATCAAAATCTAGTTTCACTGTCTCTTTACAACTATATTCTCTTAAATCAGTAAATTCTCCTCCTTGGACTATTCCAAATAAAGCTTGATTTTCATTATTATGTACTGCTTTTCCTCTTTTAGCCCATCTGATAGTTCTTTCTACTGATTTTTTCATATACTCATAACTTACTGGATATGGTGGACATTCATCAAAACTCATGGCAATATCACTATCTAATTTATTTTGGATTTCAATTGATTTTTCAGGTGTTAAAAGTAAATTAGTACCATCTAAATGACTTTTAAAATGAACTCCTTCTTCTGTAATATCACGTTTTTTATTTTTGGCAAGAGAAAATACTTGAAAACCTCCACTATCAGTTAATATCGGTCTCTTATAATTCATAAAACGATGAAGTCCTCCGGCATGTTTTATAACATCTTCTCCTGGTCTTAACCATAAATGATAAGTATTAGCAAGACATATACCACTATGCGCTTCATATAACTCTTCAGGTGTCAAACTTTTAACTGTTGCTTTCGTACCAACAGGCATAAACATAGGGGTTTCATATTCACCATAATTTGTCTTTAATAAACCAAGTCTTGCTTTATTATCATGATCTTTTAATTTATATTCTATTTTCATAAGACTTACAACTCCTCTTTTAAACTTCTATATTATATCATAAAATAAAAAAACTGAAAAGAATACTTTAAGCATTCTTTTCAGTAAATTTATCAAAATCTGATATTTCTTTTTCTAATAATTCAGTCTTAGATAATTTCTCAAATATTTTCTTTTGTTCACGAGAAAGTTTTTTAGGAAGTATAACTTTAAATATAACATACATATTTCCTTTATGATGTCTACTTTTATTATCGATTCCTTTTCCTTTGATTCTCTGTTTATCATTCGTTGATGTACCAGCAGGAATAGATAATTTTATATTACCATGTATCGTTGGAATAGTTTTCTTACAACCAAGTACAGCCTCAGTTAATGTAAGTGGTACTTCTAGGTAAATATCATCTGCTTCTCTAGAGAAGTATTTGTGTTCTTTTACATAAAATTCTAAGTATAAGTCTCCTGGTAAACCACCATTAGTTCCAGCATTTCCTTTTTCTTTTAATCTTAATCTATCACCAGTATTAATTCCAGCAGGAACGTTTACTGTAATAGTTTTATTTTCAGTGACTTTTCCAGTTCCCTTACATTCACTACATTTTTTCTTGAAGGTTTTACCTTTTCCATGGCAATCTGGACATGTCGTTTTAGAAAGGAAAGCTCCAAAAAGAGTATGTTGTTCGGAAGTTACTGTTCCACTACCATGACAAGTAGCACAAGTTTCTTCATCAAAGCCACCTTTTCCTTTACATTTACTACAGTTTTCTACGACATCTAAATTAAAGTCTTTTTCACTACCATGACAGGCTTCTTCAAAGGTAATTTCAACTCTCATTAAGACATCATCACCACGATGTGTTGAATTACGTCCATGGGAAGTGTTAAAACCTGATGAAAAACCGCTACCTCGTCCTCCGAATAAGTTATCGATAATATCATCTATATCGACATTGATATCGCCAAAGCCTGATGAAAAACCAGAGAAATCTCCAAAGCCAGATGATGCACCGTCTACTCCAGCATGACCAAAGCGATCATAATTACTTCTTTTTTGTTTGTCACCAAGAACTGAATAAGCTTCTTGAACTTCTTTAAATTTTTCTTCCATTTCGGGCTTATCTTTATTTAAATCTGGATGATACTGTTTTGCTTTTTTTCGAAAAGCACTTTTAATCTCAGCTTCACTGGCATCACGTGAAACACCCAGTACTTCATAGTAATCTTTTTTATTCATTTACTTCATCACCTCAATTGTTATAAATATCGTTATATAACTTCATAAATTCATCTAACAATTTTGCAAAAGAATCTAAGGCTTCTTCGATAACAACGCCTTCTTCCATATTAATACCTAATGTTTTTAATTCATCAATTGGCCACATAGAACCACCGAGACTTAAAAATTTAATATATTTATCTCTAAATTCTTGGTCACCATTATAAATCTTATTAGCAATAACTATCGCAGCTGAGATACATGTAGCATATTGATAAACATAAAACGGAGTATAAAAATGTGGTATTCTTTCCCATTCATATTTTATATCTTCATCGACAAAGACACTTTCTCCAAAATATTTTTTATTAAGTTCTAAATAATAATTACTAATATCTTCATGTGTTAATGATTCTTTATTTTCTTTTCTCTTATATATTTCACGTTCAAATTCGGCAAACATAGTTTGACGATAGATAGTTGCTTTATAATTATCAAGTAAATTATTGATAATATAAAGTTTTTCTTTTTTATCTTTACTATTTTCGATAAAATGAAACGCTAGTAAAAGTTCATTGACAGTCGATGCTACTTCTGCGACAAAAGTCGTATAGTTATAGTATTGACGAAGATTATTATCACGTGAATATATAGTATGCATAGAATGTCCTAATTCATGGGCAATTGTCGATATATCTGTATATTTACCTTTAAAATTAGTAAGTATATATGGATCAGTATCATAACTACTTAAAGAATAAGCTCCACCTCTTTTATTAGCATTAGGCATAACATCTACGAGCTTATTATTAAAAATATTTTGAGCTTTTTGTTGATAGTCTTCACCAAGAGGTTTAATAATTTCAAGTACTATATCTTTTGCTTGTTGATATGTATATGTAGAATTTTCTTCTTCGACAATCGGAACAAAAGTATCATATAAATGAAATTCATCTAAATTTAAAACTTTCTTTTTAAAATCATAATATTCATGAAGTTTAGTTAAATTATTATTTACAGTATCTATTAAATTATCATAAACTTTTTCACTTATCGCATCAGCATATAAATGTTGTTGTAATTTACTTTTAAAATTATATGTTTTAGTTAAAGCGATATTACTATCTATATTACCTATATAAATTGCTGCAATCGTATTTTTTAAATTACCATAAGCTTCATATAATTTTTTAAAAGCATTTCTTCTAACTTCTCTATTATGACTTTTTATATAAATACTATAATTAGCTTCATTTAATTCAACAAGATTATTATTTTCATCTTTTATTGTTCCAAAATCAATTTCTGAATTTGTTAAAACATTATAAATATTATCAGTAGTATCTAAAGCTTTAGAAAAATTAGATACTAATTGTTCTTTATCTGCTGATAAGAAATGATCTCGATAACGATTAACTCTTGC
Organism: uncultured Bacilli bacterium; assembly: GCA_947627375.1. Classification (GTDB taxonomy): domain Bacteria; phylum Bacillota_I; class Bacilli_A; order RF39; family UBA660; genus CANRDQ01. The sequence goes on from CANQVR010000035.1 coordinate 4,620, forward strand.
AAATTGTAGTTTATATGTTTTTAAGAATTCACTTTCATCGAGCATTTTTTCTATCTTTTCGTAATCTTCTTTGAAAAATTCTTCTTCAAAGAAACAATCTACATTTGCGATATCGTAATAACTACTCATTACCATATCATTTAACTTTTGATATTTCGGATCAGCAACATCTTCATCAGCTTTTAAATGGGAATATACATGTAATTTATTAATTAATTTATCAATTGTTTCTTCTAACCTTAAATATTCTTCTAAAGTTTTACTATTAGAAAATAATTTACCTTTAAACTTAGGAATTTCTAAAGTTAGTTTTTTAACTTCTTCTAAATCTTTATTAAAATCATCTAAATTTTTATAAATTCTAGTAAGATCCCATTTATATTTTTCTTCTATTTCACTACGTAGTTTTTCTTTTTCCATATTTTCTCCTTTGATACTACTATTAATATAATAAATAAGAGAAAGCTCTAGCTAACTAGAACTTAAATCTTATTTTTCTTCATATTCAGCATCTTGAACATTATCATCTTTTTTGTCTTCTTTTTTCTCATCATTATTATCAGATGCTTCAGCACGCTCTTTGTTGATGTTTTCATAAACTTTAGCAGCAAGTCCCATTGCTTTTTCACTTAATTTGTCTTTTTTAGCTTTGATATCTTCGATATCTTCACCCTTAAGTGCTTCTTTTAAGTCAGCGATTAGACCTTCAACTTCTTCTTTTTCTTTAGTATCAATTTTATCTTTTAAATCTTTAATTGATTTTTCAGTTTGGAAGACTAATTGTTCTGCTTCATTTCTAGTATCTGCTTCTTCTTTTCTTTTATTATCTTTTTCTTTATTTTCTTCTGCTTCTTTTTTCATTTTTTCGATTTCTTCATCACTTAAGTTAGTACTTGCCGTGATTGTTATAGATTGTTCTTTATTTGTTCCTAAGTCTTTTGCTGTAACGTTGACAATTCCGTTAGCATCGATATCGAATTTAACTTCGATTTGTGGTACACCACGTGGTGCAGCAGGAATATTTGTAAGTTGGAAACGACCTAAAGTTTTATTGTCTGCAGCCATTGGACGTTCACCTTGAAGAACATGAACATCTACTGCTGGTTGATTATCAGCGGCTGTTGAGAATACTTCACTTTTACTAGTTGGAATAGTAGTATTTCTTGGAATTAAGACTGTACATACTCCACCAAGTGTTTCGATACCAAGTGAAAGTGGTGTAACGTCAAGAAGTACGATATCGTTAACATCTCCTGTTAAAACTCCACCTTGAATAGCAGCACCCATGGCTACAACTTCATCTGGGTTTACTTCTTTACTAGGTTCTTTTCCAAGTTCTTTACTAATTAAATCATAAACACATGGAATACGAGTAGAACCTCCAACAAGGATTACTTTATCAATATCATTTTTAGAAAGTTTAGCGTCTTTCAAAGCTTTTCTTACTGGCTCTAATGTTGAATCTACTAAATCTCTGATTAAGTCTTCAAATTTAGCACGAGTAAGTGTTACATCTAAGTGAAGAGGTCCACCATCTGCTCCTTGTGTAATAAATGGAGCGGAAATTTGCGTAGTAGTAACTCCACTTAAATCTTTTTTCGCTTTTTCTGATACTTCTTTAAGTCTTTGCATAGCCATAGAATCTTTTGATAGATCTACACCATTATCCTTTTTGAAGTTTTCGACTAAATAATCAATTATTCTTTGATCGAAGTCATCTCCTCCTAGTTTATTATTACCACTAGTTGATTTAACTTCGAATACTCCATCTCCAAGTTCAAGGATTGAAACATCGAATGTTCCTCCACCTAAATCGTAAACTAAAATTGTTTGTCCTTCTTCTTTTTCAAGTCCATAAGCTAAAGAGGCTGCAGTTGGTTCGTTGATAATTCTTTCAACATCAAGTCCTGCAATCTTACCTGCATTTTTAGTAGCTTGTCTTTGTGAATCATTGAAGTATGCTGGAACAGTAATAACTGCCTTAGTAACTTTTTCTCCTAAATAATCTTCTGCATAATCTTTCATATAAGATAAAATCATAGCTTCGATCTCTTCAGGTGTATATTTCTTTCCTTCTGCTTCTACTTTCTTATCAGTACCAATTAATCTTTTAATTGATGAGATAGTATTTGGATTAGTAATTGCTTGACGTTTAGCAGCGTCTCCGACAATTCTTTCACCATTTTTAAAGGCGACAACTGATGGAGTTGTTCTTCCTCCTTCAGGATTTGGGATTACTTTAGCATCCCCTGCTTCTAACACTGATACACAACTATTTGTTGTACCTAAATCAATTCCTATTATTTTACTCATTATTATCTTCTCCTTCTTCATTTTTCTTATTTATTTTTACACTGGCAGGTCTTATAACCCTGTCTTTTAATTTATAACCTTTTAAAAGCACATCGATAACAACATCATCTTCCATATCAGAAATATTATCAGTCATTAAGGCTTCTTCTTGGTTAGAATCGAACTTTTCACCGACACGAGATATTTCTTCTACGCCATAGTTTTTTAAGATATCACATAAATTTGCATACATCATCTTAAAACCACTTAGGAATTTAGAAACCTCATCGGTTAAGTCTTCATCATCGAGTTTAATTGCTCTTTCAAAATTATCAACTATCCCAATTAAATCTAGAATTAAATCTTGATTACAATATTTTCTAAAATTAATTAATTCTTCATCTTTTCTTTTACGATAGTTAATAAGTTCAGCTTGTGAATATTTTACTTTTTCAGTAAGTTCTCCAATTTGCGTTTCTAATTCTTTTATTTTTTCTTTATCTTTATTTTTTTTATGTTTTTTACATTCTTTTGCCTGTTCACATTCACATTTTTCTTTTTTCTTTGTCTCTTCTTGTTCACTTATCTTTTCCATGTCACTCACCTTTCTATGTTTTCTTTTAAATACTCTAACATCGATACAACACGTTCATATTCCATTCTCTTCGGACCGATGATCGCAATTGTTCCTTCATCAGTTGGAGTTTTAAATTTAGTTTTTATTACTGTAACATCAGAATCTATATTGTTTTCACTACCAATATAAATATTGATATTATTATCTGCATCACTTTTGATATCGTTAACTAAATCTTTATCATCGAATTTGTTAAATAAACCTTTAATTTTATCTAAATTACTAAACTCTGGTTGACTTAAAAATTTATCTTTACCAACGATATTAACATTAGGTTCACTAACTTCTGAGAATACATTATAAAAAGCATTATATATTTGTTCATGTTGTTCAACATATTTTCCGATAATAGGTTTTACTTCGTATTCTAGTTTAGATGAAACCTCATCGATGGGAGTTCCCACTATTAAGTTATTAATTAGTGAGACAGTTTTAGATATATCTTTGCTGCTGATATCTTTAAGTTCAAGTGTCTTATGTTCGACATGACCTTTATCAGTTACGACAATTACAATCATACTTTCTTGATTAAGAGGTACTACTTCTATTTGTTTAAGTAAGTTCTCATGTGAAGATGATCCTAGTACTACTGTTGCATAACTAGTCATATCAGATATTACTTGAAGACTTTTAGTAATACAATCTGATAAAACCATTTCTTGGTTTTTGAAAATAACTTGTAGTTTTAACATATCTTCAGCATTCATCTTTTTTAATTCCATCAAGTTATTAACATAATATCTATATCCTTCTTCTGATGGTATTCTTCCAGATGAAGTATGTGTTTTTTCAAGGAGTTTCTTCTCTTCTAAGGAAGACATTTCACTACGAACTGTTGCGCTTGAGCATTTTAATTTTTTACAGATAAGATTAGAACTAACTGGTTTGGCTAGTTTTATGTAATGCTCTACAATTAACTTTAGAATTTTCTTTTGTCTTTCAGTTAACACAACTACAACCTCCTATACTTTTGGCACTACTAATTTATGAGTGCTAGATATATTATATGACTAAACTTTAGCAGTTGTCAAGTACTTTTGCTAAATATTTTTTAAAAATAAAAAAAGAGCTTATCTATCTCTTTTGATAAGCTCTTAATCTCTGTTAAAATTATATTTCTTAATTAGTATTATAGAAGCACTAATTATCGATATAATAAACAGAATTAAATATTTTAATATTTCATCTTTTGTTTTTGGATTTGTAACTTTGTCAATTAAAGTGGCAGGTGTCTTAGGGAGAACATAACTATTTCTTAAAATGATTTTACAGTTTTTGTCAGTATTACAAATACCATCACTACCATTATCACTTGTTTTGTCAATTAACTTCGATTCATCACTTTCACGAACTGTATATCTATAAACTTCATCACCTTCACCATATCTTGCTGGTAAGTCATGGAAGGTATAACTCCAATTATTATCTTTATTTAACTCTATATTGGAATCTAATAATTCATAATTATTATTTTTATCAATACGATATAAATTAATATAAACTGGATTTTGAGTAGAGATATTTTTATATTCTTTGCCATCGACTATAAACTTTTTATCTACTGTTAAATCTATATCTTCAGGAATACCAAAATCAATTATATTATTAGTAAATATTGCGCCACCTCGACGAGTAGCTGAGTTTTTTGTCATAATAAGTGAAGCTTTTCTTTCATCTATTTCGTTATTACCATGAAGAGCCGTTAATTTTTTAGTACCATTACTTCCCTCTTCTCCTTGTAAGTAATTCCTGTTTGCAAGAACATGATAACCAAGATTATAGCGATGATTACTTTCGTCTTTATACCAATCAATTTGACGTCCTCCCCAACTACGAGAGCTAACTTTTAAGGCTGTGCGTGTATTAGGTAAGCTATATTGTAAGTCTTCTTTCGCATCTCCTTCATAGAAAATATCATCTCCTGCAGATTTTAAGGTTTGACTTAAATTTCCATAATTCCAACTATATAAAACATCTCCAGCAGCTATATTATCATAAATCTCACTACCTAAACTCGAATACATATTAACAACAGATTGAGGACATAACCAAACTCCACCACCACGAGATGCCGTGTTTCCAGTGATAAGTGCTTTTTTAAGTACTAAGTTAGAATTAGGATTAGTCCAAGTATAACCAAAGAATATTGCTCCTCCATCTGCAGCATTATTTCCAATAAATTCTCCACTATTAATATTAAAATCTACATCGACATCATCTACAAATGTGATATTCATACCACCACCGGCACCACAATATTCATATTTACAAGTTTTAGGATCTTCAGCAGTATTATAATTAATCTTATTATTAGTAAAAGTTACTTTATATTTATTAGTATCATCTGCTATTTGAGTATATATTCCTCCTCCATAAATAGCATTATTATTTGTAATTATATTATTACTAAAATCAACTGAACTATCAAAAGAATAAATACCTCCGCCTGATGGAATTTTACCATTATCACCAGAAGCAACATTACCATTAACAGTAACACTATTTACTTTTAAATCTATATAACGAGCATATATTCCTCCTCCATATTCACTACATTGATTTCCAGCAAAACTACCTCCAGTTATCGTAATAGGATATAATTCTTTATTTCTGAAAATATCTCTACTTAAATATATACCTCCACCTCTTGTTGCATTATTTGAAGTAAAAGTATCTTCTTTAAATTCTATATTAGAAAAATTATCTTTTAAATAAATTCCTCCTCCGTTAGAACTAGCAGTATTATTTTTAAATGTAGTATTACTTACTTGGATAGAAGATTTCTCATTATAAATAGCACCTCCGTTAATAGCTTTATTATTTAGAAAATTACTATTAATAACAGTAGTAGATACATTATCATTATAAATCGCTCCACCATTATTTGAAGCAATATTATTAGTAAATTCATCATTTTCAAAACTAAGTGAAGAACTTAAGTTATAAACTCCTCCTCCTTCATAAGAAGAATTATCTTTAAAAGTACTATTTTTTAATATTCCTGTTGTCTCTTTTTCTAAATAAATACCTCCGCCTGATCTAAAAGGCGAAGTATTAGATTTGAAAGTATTATTAGAAATATCATTTTCAGTAAAACTATTTATATTACTACCATCTACATATAATCCTGCACCTTTTAATACTCCTGAAGTAGCATCAATTATATTGTTTGTTATATGAGAATTATTAATATTTAAAGTTCCTCCAATTATTGCAAGTCCTGCTCCAAATGAAGATTTTATACTATTTATAATACTATTATCTGAAATATTTGTATTACTTATTGTTACTGCAGTATCTTTAGTATATATCGCACCACCTAATATATCATAATTTCCATTATCTAAAGTTGCATTAACTGTAGTATTTATAAATTTAGAATTATTTATAGTAATATTTCCACCTCTAGCATTAATAACTCCACCACTTCTTGTTGCTTTATTATTTAAAAAATTACTATTATTGATATTAATAGTAGTATCAGTTCCTGTTCCTGCAAAATAAATAATTGATCCTTCACCAGATATATTAAAATCCTGAAAGTTAATATTTTCTATATTTAGATTTATATTAGAATTTGTTGATGGATTATTTTGGGGAAATATCTTGAAAACTCTACTATTGGATTTAGATCTAATGGAAGATGGTGTATTAGAAGAATTAGTAAAAGTTATATTTCCTCTTAATACATTAAACATGGAACTTCCTGATGCTGCGACTAAATCTTTTCCATTTAAATCAATTACAACTTTTTCGTTATTTATTGTAATGGTGTTATTAAATTCTATATCATTTTCTATTTTAATTTTATCAACATCTGAACTAAATAAATACGATCTTAATTCTTCAAATGTTTTAACACTCATTTCATCTGAAGCATTAGCAATCATAGGAGTATAACCAATAAAGTTTGGAAGTATTATTAAAAGAATCAGTAGTACTCTACTAATTTTTACTCCTAAACATTTAATTTTTTCACTATAATTCATTTCAAACCACCCCCAACATAAAATGGTCTCATATTTTATAAATTTTTTTGTCAATTATTTTAATAAAGTGCAGTTTATACTTTGCTTACCTATTTTTATAGTATGCACGAATATTTTTTAGAAATAATAAAAAAGACATGTATTTAATACAAAATCTTATTATTAATTATAGTGATTCAAATAAAAAATAGGAATTCATGTGTTAAATTCCTATTTTTTATTTTATTAATTTGTATTTTTCATCGTAAAATTACAAAACAAGTAGTATATGGCAGATGAATTTTTACGATTATTTTTTCTTTATATTTAATAGTTTTAGTTACTCTGTTCCGCCACCGCAATTTTCTCCACCACAATATTTGTGAGGAATTAATGAAATAAAATTATAATCTAACTGAACATTCTCATTTCCATTAATATCCGTGACTGTTCCTGAAAGTAAGTGTAGATTATAAGCCGTTCCTGTGCAACCCCAAGAAGAAATTGAGAAAAAACTATTAAACATATCCATTGCTATCGGATTAATTGTCACACTAATGCGAACTCCGTTGTTAATAGATGAAGTTTGGTAACTTATTGTATCATAAAATGGAACACCTGAATCACTACAGTATCCTCCAGTAAAATATACATCTTCTTTAGAAATATCATTGGTCTTTACTACTCCACTATCGTCTGTACAATCAATATTAATAATTACTGGATCTGATTCAGTACTAGCACTAGTAGTTGATGATACACTACATACTGGTGGTGTTGTATCATTTGTTTTTATTGTTATGCCTGTTGTGATTGGTGTTGATATGTTTTGGTTGCCTGTAGCATCTGTTACTGCTCCTTCATTTACATTCATGGCAAGTAATCCTTGTACTTTAAAATCTTTTAATGTAAATGTATATCTTTTTCCATCTGGTATTGTTGTACTTGTTGATAATGTCTTTGTTACATTACTTGTGGCATCTGCTCCTCCTATTGTATCTACTGCATAGACATAATATGGTATTGTTGTATTTCCTCCTAGAGTTGCTTCTACATTAAAATCAAAATATCCTCTTGATGCATTTTCATCTGTTTCTTTTATTAGTTTTCCTTCATCATCTTCCATAGGTAATGCATTTGATATTTCTATTCCATTTGTTGTTTCATTATAGACAAAGTTTATCTTTCCTGTTGTTACTTTATTTTCTTTTGTTCCTTCTTTTGAATAGATAAATGCTGCATATGTTACTCCTATTATTACCAATATTAATGACATTGTTAAGACTATACTTATTATCTTTTTACTTTTATTTTCCATTTTATCTCCTACCTTCGTATACCCTTATCCTACTAAAAAAAAAAAAAAAAACGTCAATATTTTTTTGACATTTTTCTTATCTTTTACAAACTAATTATTTTTAATCTCTAATATTTCTTCTTTGGAGAGTTTAGTAATTTTGCTTATTAAATGAATATCCATGTTTTCTTTCAACATTTCTTTGACTATTTCATGACGGGCTTTATCATATCCTTCATCTAGGCCTTCCTCTTTTCCCCATAGTCTCGTCTCCCATTCTTTATCATATGCACATAACATCTCTTCATCTCTACTTGCATCTTTAGCGTCTTCTATAAACTCTTCCATTATCTCATCTCCCAACGACAGTCTCTTGCAAGTATCGATGTCACTTTCTGCATATATTAGGAGTAATCTCTCAAACTTACTCAGACTATTCTCTCCCTTCATTATATATTTTTCTTTTAGGTTTGGCAAGTATATTTGAATGATTATTGGGCTATTTGA
>CANQVR010000036.1 GCA_947627375.1 uncultured Bacilli bacterium
TTAATACTCAAATAAGAACTTAAGTCTAATAAACTAACATTTTTAAAATAAAGCGAACTTTATTCTAAAAATTGGCGTTTTTTATATGAGCATTAATTTTACCAATTAATTTATATAAATCATCTATAGTATTTTCCGCTAAATTATATAATTGATGAGACATAACCATACAAATTAAAGTAGTAACAATCATCAATAAATCAAACTTTGAGAAAGAAAATAATTCAGGTAAGAAAGTAAGACCTAAGACAAATGTTATAAACATCGAAATAAACAAAAATGTTCTAAGTGGATTTAATGGTTTACTAATCTTATAAAGTAAGATAAATGAAGTATATCCCACCATCGTAACTGAAAGTGTTGATGTCTGAGTTGCATTTAACCTACAAATATTACTTGCTAGTACTATAACGGAAATATTTAAGACAATAGTAACTGCAGGTGGTATGGCCTTCTTTAAAACATTAGTCAAGAATCTTCCTTTTATAATATCGTGATTAGGCTCCAAAGCTAAAATAAATGAAGGTATACCGATAGTAACAACACTAGCTAAAGTAAGTTGAATCGGTATAAACGGATATTGCATATCCATAAATATAAACATAATAGAAAGTATCGTTGCATATATAGTCTTTACTAAAAATAGTGAAGCACTTCTTTGAATATTGTTTATAGTTCTTCTTCCCTCACCTACAACTTTTGGCATAGACGCAAAATTAGAATCTAATAAAACAAGTTGACTCACATTTTTTGTCGCATCACTTCCACTGGCCATGGCAATTGAACAATCGGCTTCTTTAAGCGCTAAAACATCATTCACTCCATCTCCTGTCATCGCTACAATATGACCTAAATTTTGAAGTGCAATTACAAAGTTTTTCTTTTGTTCAGGAGTTACCCTCCCAAATACATCATATTCTTCTACTGCCTCATATATATCTTTTTTACTTTTTAAAGTTGTAGCGTCAATCTCTTTAGCATCTTTTTTAAAACCAGCACGACGAGCAATATTTAAAACTGTTTTAGGATTATCTCCTGAAATTATTTTCAAATCTACACCTTGTTGCTTAAAATAAGCTAAAGTATCTTTTGCTTCTTTTCTAATTTTATCTCTAAGTAAAACGAATCCTAAAACTTCTACCTTAGATAATTTCTCATTTTCTGCTTTACCAAGCATTATCAAACGATAATCTTTACTATACTCATCAATTTCTTTTTTATATTTCTTTAAAGTAGAACTATCTAAAATAAATTCAGGAGCTCCAATAACATAAGTCCCATCATCAGTATTAATACCTGAATATTTTTTACTTGATGAAAATGGAATTTTAGAAAGTACTTTTACTTTTTCACTCTTAGGATATTTTTCCATTAAAGCATTAGAAGTTGGATTATCATCTTTCAACGTATTACAAATAGTTCCTATCCATTTTTTACTATCATCTTTAATGCTTATATAATCAACTACTTCCATATTTCCTTCCGTAATTGTTCCCGTCTTATCAAGACATACTACATCTACTCTAGCTAAAGTTTCAATACAATATAAATCTTGAACCAAAACTTTTTCTTTAGAAAGTCTCATAACACTAACTGCTAAAACTGTACTAGTAAGAAGAACTAATCCTTCTGGAATCATTCCAATTAAAGCTGCCACTGTATTTACAACTGCATTTTCTAAAGTATTTCCATCAATATATAATTGTCTTGCAAAAAGTAAGATAGCAACAGGAATAATCAAAAACGATATAGTTTGTACTATTTTATTTAAACTTCTCATAATTTCAGAAGATATAGGTTTTATATATTTAGTATCACTCGCAATTTTGGCTGTATAATTATCACGTCCAATATGTTCTACTTTACACTTAGCGCTACCACTGACAATAAAACTACCAGATAAAATCATATCTCCTTTCTTTTTAAAGACAGTCTCACTTTCTCCAGTAATAAATGATTCATCTACTTCAACTTCTCCATCAAGCACAACTGAATCAACCACTACTTGATTTCCAATAGAAAACACAAGTAGATCATCAAGTACTATCTCTTGTTGAGTTAGCTCTATTTCTTTACCATCTCTAATTACTTTTATTTTATCTTGTGAAACTACTTTTAATTTATCTAAAGTCTTTTTACTTCTCAATTCTTGAAAAATACTAATAAGTGTATTAACGACAATAACTCCCATGAAAGTTAAATTCTTAAAAGATCCAACTAAAATAACGGCAATAGCTAAAATAATATTAATAATATTAAAAAGAGTCATAATATTACTAATAACGATTTCTTTTACTGTTTTAGTATTTTCTAACACATCAAAATTCACAAGGTTATCTTCATAACGCTCATGTACTTGTTTTAGTGTTAAACCATTATTAATGTCTACTTCATATCTTTTAATATTATCCATAATTAATACCTTTCACATTTATTATAACACAAACTAAAAAATAAAATCTTAATAATAAAAAAAATCTAAAAATTATTGTCAATTAATGATTTTTATTGTATAATTTTAATTGTTAACGGACCGTTAGCTCAGTTGGTAGAGCAACTGACTCTTAATCAGTGGGTCTAGGGTTCGAATCCCTAACGGTCCACCAATTATATTAATAATCCCTATCAAGGGATTTTTTTATTGTAATTTTATATAAAAAAGATAAACTATCTAAGTTTACCTTTAGCACCTTTAACACCAACATTTTGCATTCCTTCTAAAATGTTGCTATCAAAACTTCGTGTCTTACTGCTTCTCTTACGATAATCTTTAATTCCTATATTAATCATCTCATCAAGAAGTTCGTTATATTTAATTTCTTTAGGTTCCCATAAATAGAAAGCAAGACTTCCAGGAATAGAATTAATTTCGTTTAAATAAACTTTATTTGTTTTTTGATCGATCATAAAGTCAAGTCTAGCACATCCACTACTTCCTAAAGCTTTAAATGCACGTATTGCAATATCTTCGATTTCTTTTTGAGTCTTTTCTTTTATATCAGCCATCTTTCTAGTACAAGAAAGCATTCCTTTAGATGGCATAGCTCTTTTAGCACTTACATTTGCCACTTTACCTTTACGTGGCATTTTACCTTTCTTACCACCTAAATATTTTTCTTCATAAGTTAAGAAATCTTGATCAGATAAAACTTCTTCGATAATACTAACTTTTTGTCTTTCATAATTACCAAGAATACTAATATTTACTTCTTTTAAGTTTTGAACCATTTCCTCAACGACAATCTTATTATCGTATTGAATAGCTTCACCTATAGCATCAGTTAAATCATTTTTAGTTTTAGCAACTTTTATACCGATACTACTTCCACAAGTAGCTGGTTTAACGATAACAGGATATTTAAGTTTAGAAACTTTCTTCACAACTTCATCTGAATCTCTTTTATAATCAGCATCATAAAACCAAACATATTTAGTCATTGGAATATCTTCATTACTCCAAATTTGTTTTTGATATACTTTATCTTGTCCTGTTGCAGCAGCATAAACATTAGGTCCTACATAAGGAATACCAATAGTTTGAAGATATCCTTGTAAAACACCATCCTCAACATTAGTACCATGTGTTATTGGAAAAGCAACATCTATATCGGATACAACCCTTTTAAACATTCCTTTAGATTGTAAAACATAACTACCATTTTTCTCATATAACACTACATTTGTAGCATATTTTTTTATTAGTGAAAAATCCTTATAGCTTTCTATATCTCTAAGCATTTCTCCAGTATACCATTCACGATTTTTAGTTATATATATAGGAATAACTTCATATTTTTCTTTGTCCATAGCATTCATTGCTTGAACAGCAGTAATTATACTAACTTCGTGCTCGACAGTCTCCCCTCCAAATATAACTCCAACTTTAATTCTCATTTTTCATCTCTCCTATCTTAAGTAAAATGTTCCTACTTTCATTATATACTATTATTTTATCTTTGTCATAGTTTTTTATAAATCTTTTAAAAAATTATTCAAAATATTAATTACTTGGACAATATTTTCCAAATATGCATAATGTGTTCCCGAAAGAACTATCAAAGCAGCGTCTGTCATAACATCTTCTAATATCTTTCCATCGCTTAAATAAGCTTCACTATCATTATCGCCCCAAATAAGTAGTGTCGGTTCTTCAATTTGACGAGCATAGCCAACTAAATCATGCGAAACAGTATTGACAAGTATTTTTTTCATCATTGGACTTGCCATTTTATAATCTCTCGAACCAATATAGTTCTTAGCAATATCACCAATTTTTTTAAGGGCGTCAATACTGTAAAGTTTCTTTAAAATTTTCGTTTTTAAACTGACATTATCATTACCTACTGTACATGGACTCGCCAGTAAAACTAATTTAGAAATAGGATTATTATATGAGTATTGAATCGCCAGTCTTCCGCCAAAAGAATGTCCTATAATAACGGGATTTTTTATTTTTAATTTTTTTATAAATTCACCGAGCATATCAGCATAATCTTCTAAATCCCAAGCATAAGTAGGTTCACTACTCTTACCAAATCCAGGTAAATCTAAAATGGTAATATGAAAATCTTTCGCTAAAGGATCACCAAGTGGTTGCATCATTTCAATATTTTGCCCCCAACCATGAAGTAATAATACATCATGTCCTTTCTTATTACCATATTGTACATAATTAATATTAACATCTTTAATATTCATGAGCTACACCTCTTTAATAATTATATCAAATTTATATTTACACGTTCAATTTATTTTACATTACTTTACTTGACATTTACATAATGTACAGCATATATTTACATTACTTTGTTTTACTCAAAGCGTAAACTTTCGCCACTTCTTTAGGTGTCAGTTTCCTATATTCTCCTGATCTAAGTCCTTCTAAATCAAAGATAAATTCCCTTTCTCTTTTTAATTTTAAAACTTCACAATCGACAGCTTCAAACATTTTCTTAACTTGATGATTACGACCTTCAAAAATAGTCACTAAAACTAAAGAAACATTATTCTTACTATCATACTTCTTAACTTTAATTTTAGCCTTAGAAGTCTTCTTGCCATCTATTACTACTCCATTTTTTAAAGCATTCATTTTCTCTTTGGTAAGCATACCACGAACTTTAGCCACATAAACTTTTTCGACCTTATCACTAGGATGCATCAATATATTAGCAAAATCTCCATCGTTTGTTAAAATTAACACTCCCGTAGTATCATAATCTAGTCTTCCAACAGGATAAATTCTCCTCTCATCATCTATCAAATCAACAACTGTTCGTCTGTTTTTATCATCACTTACTGTCGTTACAACTCCACGAGGTTTATTAAGCAAATAATAAACTTTTTCACTTTTCTTTAAAGGTATTCCATCTACTTCTACAACATCTTTACTAGATACTTTAACTCCAAGCGTCGTAGTCTTCTTACCATTTATAAAAACTCGTCCCTCTTTAATTAACTCCTCTGCTTTTCTCCTCGAACAGACTCCACTATTTGCTATTACTTTTTGAACTCTTTCCACAAAACATCACCTTATGACAATTATATCACAGCAAAACAAGAAAAGCACCTAATTAAGATGCCTTCTTTTATATTTTTTAGGAAGATTAGCAATAATTAAATATATCACTTCCCCATAAATTAAATTTAAAAGTAAACTATGTCCTATTTTATAAAATAATTTAGAAAAACTCATCGGTACAACATTAAATATAACAATCAGTAACGCTATAGAAGATTCATATAAAGCAATTAAAAGTATCAAATAAATTAATATTCTTATATAATCAATTTCTTGATTCTTATAAACATATATAGAACATATTGCAATAAGTAAAAATAAAAATGCATTTACAAATAATAAATCAGTATAAAATAAATCATATAAAAGCCCACAAACAAAAGCTGTTATATAATATTTTTGTGGTTTATTTTCAAAAAGTGGTGAAATTAAAAATATAACTACTACTGTAATAAGTGGTGTAAAAAGTGATAAATCACCTTCCATATAAGGAATAAAATTAGTAAGTATCCCATCAACTAAGAAAGTAATACCAAGGATAATATACGCTATCATTTAGCTTTCTCCTTTAAGATAGTAACATAATGAATATTATTAAAATCTTGATTAGTCTTAATATATAAATTTTTACTTATATTATACTTATCATTTTTTATTTCCTTAACAGTACCTATATAAATACCTCTTGGAAACATACCACCCATACCACTAGTAACAACAGTATCATCTACTTTTATATCACTATCTTTATCAACTCCTGTAACTTTTAATGTCTTACTTTTATTATCGTAACCGCCTAAGATTGCATAAGTATCTCCACTAGATGCAGTAATAGAAACTGATACTTTATAATTGACATCATCACTTGTTATAAGTTTAACTTCACTAGAATAATTACTAACTTTATTAATCTTACCAAGAAGTCCATCTTTCGTAACGACAACTTGATTTTTGGTTACTCCATCTTTTTTACCTCTATCGATACTGATAGTTTGAAACCAATAATTTTTATTACGACTTAAAACTGTAGCATTCAAAGTATCGTATTCAGTCATAGTCTTATTAAGTTCAAGCTGTTTTTTTAATTCTTCGATTTCTTTTTCTAATGAATGATTAACATTTTTTTGAATAACATAACTTTGTGATTGATCGACATTCTTATTATCATTAAGAGTCGTAAAAGGCATCATCACAACTTTTAAAGTAGAAGTCGTAATATCTTTAAGTCCACTTTCTATAAAGGAATACTCTCTAGATAAAGTAAAAGACACAAAAAGAAGAACTACGATACTTACACAAACTATAAATAAAAGCCATTTATTAATTTTCTTTTTTCGCTTGCCATACATAATAATCCTCCTTTTTGAAATATTATAATATAAATATTAAAATTCTACAATCATAAAATATTTATATTTTCATAAAAACTATAATAACCATCTTCTCCCATTATAATATGATCCACTACTGGTATACCCTGTATCTTTCCAATTTCAATTAAACTTTGCGTAAATTTCTTATCTTCTATACTTGGATTAACATCACCTGATGGATGATTATGAAGACAAACAATACTTGTCGCACTAAGTAAATAAGCCTCTTTAAAAATTTCCCTTGGATGTACTACACTTCTATTAATAGTTCCCATAAAAAGTAACTTCCTTTCTATCAATTCCTGTTTATTATTAAAGTATAGACAATAAAAACATTCTTGTTTTTTACCTTCAAAAAGATATTTACAATTTTGCCATATACTTTTCGCATCTTTTAAAACAATTTTTTCTTTAGTCTTATTTTCAACAAAAATACGTCTTCCAAGTTCTACTGCCGCAAGTAAAGATGTAGCTTTAACTTTACCTATTCCTTTAATCTTCATAAGTTTACTTACTGATGCGTCTTTTAAAGAATCGATATCTTTATACTCTTTAGTAATATCAAGGGCTATATCCTTTACACTTTTATTATGCGTACCTGTTTTCAAAATTATAGCTAAAAGTTCAGAATTAGTTAAGTTTTTCGCACCTAATTCCAACATTCTTTCCCTTGGTCTTTCCGAAGCTGGAAGATCTTTTAATTTATAATTCATTTTACCACCCAATTATATTATTATAAGAAAATAAGAATTTTTACACTCCAGTTCCAAAAACTTCTTCATAATTTGATAAAACTACCTCTTCTATAGACAACATCTCATCTTTATCAGAAGATAAGATCATCGAATCGAATTGTTTAACATTAGAAACAAAATTCTCATCATCTACTCCCTTTTCTTTTTTATAAATATCTATATCCATATCACTATATATCTTTTTTATTTTCTCTACAATTTTCTCATTACTAGTAATACCTACATATACATAATATTTACCATCTTCTTTTAACACTAGTTTAGGATCGAGCTTTTTCGTATTTTCCTCCATTATTTCTTTATTAGAATAAACACCTTCTCTTAAAAAATATAATTGATATCCTTCACTAAATGCAAAAACATCATCACTAAACTTATTATGTAAAAGTATTCCTGTAACACTTCCTAAGACACAAGAGATAATTATAGTAAGTACAATTTTTCTAATCATTTTAATCACCATAAACATCATAAAGTACTAAATATTAATAATTTGTCGAAAAAAAGTATATTAGTTATTTTTTTTCTAAAAGTTTATGATAAAATATAATTAGGAGGAATAATATGACGAAAAAAAGAAAAGATTATTTAAGTTGGGATCAATTTTTTATGGGAGTAGCTAAACTTTCCGCAGGACGAAGTAAAGATCCTTCTACTCAAGTAGGAGCTTGTATCGTCGATAAGAATAAAAGAATACTTTCAATTGGATATAATGGAACACCTAATGGTTTTAGTGATGATATATTCCCTTGGGCAAGAGATGGTGAAGAATTAGAAACCAAATACCCTTATGTCTGTCATGCAGAACTTAATGCTATTTTAAATTATAGAGGAAGTAGAAAAGATCTTCAGGATGCAACTATTTATGTCGATTTATTTCCTTGTAATGAATGTGCAAAACTAATTATTCAATCAGGTATTAAACACATAGTTTATCTATCAGACAAATATAAAAATTCTAAAAACAATATCGCATCTCGCAAGATGTTTGATACTTGTGGAGTTAAATATACAAAACTAAAAACAAAAGAACAACAAGACTATTTAGTATCATTAAAACCTGATACACAAATTATTAGAAAATAAAATATAATAAAGTAGAGGTTTTATTATGGGAAATATTTTTGATTACTTAATTTGGCGTGGAGATTTAAGCTTTTCAGCTGTTCCTTTTAATGAAATAGACAATTTAATTTGTTCGCGAATTTCATATCTACCACTTGAAAAAGTATTATCTAAAAATACAAGTCTAACTATTAAAGAAATTCAGCAAAAAAAAGACAAATTAAAAAAATATTTCATCATGAAAGAAGATGAAAAACTTTTAGATCTTTTAAGCAAAAGTAATAGATATAAAGACTTATATTTAGAAAACTTCATAAGCCATACTAATTTAGAAGAAGAAAAACAATTTGCAGTAGTAACTATTACTTTACCTGATAATTATTTATATATTTCTTTCCGTGGTACTGATAATACTTTTGTAGGTTGGAAAGAAGACTTTAATATGACTTTTTTAAAACAAGTACCATCTCAAATAGAAGCCGTAAATTATTTAAATAATTTAAAGACTAATATCAAAACAAAATTATATATTGGAGGTCATTCTAAAGGTGGAAACTTAGCTATGTATGCTTCGATGAATGCAAATAATAACATCAAAAGAAAAATAATTAATATCTATAATAATGATGGTCCTGGTTTCTTAGAAGAAGTTATTAATACTAAAGAATATAAAATGATAGAGGATAAAATTAAAACTTTTATACCTCAAAGTTCAGTCATTGGCAGATTATTAAATTCTAATAATATCTTTCAAGTTATTAAAAGTGATGAAGTTCTTTTAATGCAACATGATTTATATTCATGGCAACTTTGTGGATCTCATTTCACATATTTAGAAAATGTTAATTTTAATAGTGAATTCATAAAAGAGGTAATGAATGATTGGTTACATAAAATGACTAAAGCAGAAAGAGAAAACTTTGTTGAAGTACTATATAAATTACTGACATCAACTAAAACAACAACTTTTAAACAATTTGATAAACAATGGTTTTCATCAATTAAAAGTATGATATCAACTTATTATGATCTAGATAAAGAAGATAAAAAAATGGTTATAAAAATATTAGATTACTTGTATGAATCTATTAAAGAAACATCTAAAAAACAAAAAAGTAAAGCTTAAAAAACTTTACTTTTTCCTTATAAAAATACCAATTATACTAATCATTCTCCTAAGTTTAATTCTATATTATCAATAGAATAACCATCTTTAACATCTTTAATATTTAAATTTTCAATAAATAAAGTTGCTTTAAAATCTTTTATAGATGATTCTATTGCTTCTTTTAATTCTTTATTTAAACTTAAATCCAAATTCTGAATTGGTGTTTTTAATGAAACATTTTTATTTGACTTTTCTCCTCTAGCTTGACTAATAATATCAATAATATCATTTCCATTTCTAATTTCTTTAGCAAAATCAAATTCAAGTGGTTTAATTTGTGTTAAATGAATTGATTTATTATCATGATATAACTCTTGATATATTTCTTCAGTAATATAAGGGAAGAAAATACTAAAATCTTGTAATAATTTATAAAGAATTGTATAAACTGTCTTTTGTCCTGAATATCTAGAAATTTCTCCAAATTCTTCTGGTCTATATAATCTATGTTTTACTATTTCTATATAATTATCACAAAAATTCCAAAAGAATTTTTCTAGATGATTTAAAGCAAGTCCTACTTCGTATTCATCTAAATATTTTATAAATCCTTTTTCCATTTCTTGAAATGATCCTAATATCCATTTATCTATATATTCAAAATCTTCAAAATTCTTATCTTCATAATCAGTTAAATGCATTTCAATAAATTTAGATACATTCCATATTTTATTTATTAATTTCTTTCCTCTAAGAAGTGTCTCTTCACTAAATACTATATCAGTTCCAAGTCTTCCAGAACCTGCCCAATATCTAATTACATCAGCAGAATATTGTTCTATCAAATTAATTGGTTCAACTTTACTATTTCCTTTTGACTTACTAATCTTTTCTCCCTTATTTGCCATTACAAAACCTGAAATCATTACATTATCCCATGGACGAGTTCCAAAATGATAAAAACTTTTTACTATTGTATAAAAATCCCAAGTTCTTATAATTTCTGAGGCATTTGTTCTAATACTCATTGGTTTTAATATATCCTCATAATTTTCTTTTTCACCATATCTCATATTAATTAAAGGCGTAACTGAAGAAGTTGCCCAAGTATCCATAACATCAGTTTCAGGTATAAATTCTTTACATTTACATTTAGGACACTCGCTTACATTAGGAGAATCTACTAAAGGATTAACAGGTAAATCTTCTCTTTTAGCAAATATAGGCTCACCACAATCTTTACAATACCAAACTGGAAATGGTACACCAAAATATCTTTGTCTTGAAATACACCAATCCCAAGCAACATTATTTACCCATTCCTCATATCTTGTCTTCATATGTTCAGGATGCCATTTAATTTCTTCTCCTATTCTTAAGAAGTCTTCCTTATGATTCATAATATCAATAAACCATTGGTTCATAACTGTATATTCTACTTCTTTTCCACATCTTTCATGAGTTTGTACTTCGTGTTCTAATTCTTCTATTTTGACAATAAATCCACCATCTTGTAAATCTTCAACAATTTTTTTTCTAGCTTCTTTAATTTTCATTCCACCATAATTTGGAACTTCTTTCGCAATTCTTCCATCATCAGTAAAAATATATTTTAAAGGTAAATTATATTTTTTCCACCATTCAATATCTGTTTGATCTCCAAAAGTACAGCACATAACAACACCTGTTCCTTTATCTATTGCAACTTTTTCGTCTGCCATAATAGGAACTTCTACATCAATTACTGGAATATGAGCAGTCTTACCAATTAAAGATTTATGTACTTCATCATCTGGATTTACAAATACACATACTATTGCAGGAAGTAATTCAGGTCTAGTTGTTGCGATAGTAAATTCTTCACCTGTTTCTACTGTTTTAAAATTAATATAATTAAATGTAGTCTTTATTGTTTTAGTTTCGAGTTCTGCTTGAGCAATAGATGTTAAACATTCATTACACCATAAAGCAGGACTTTCTTTATGATAACAATGTCCCTTTTCATTTAAATCTAAAAATGACATTTGACTTATTTTTATTGTAGAAGGACTAACTGTTTTATAATATATATTCCAATCAGTACTTACCCCCATTTTACTAAATAGTGTTTGAAATTCTTTCTCATATTTATCTGTTGTTTCATAACATATTTTAGAAAATTCTTCACGACCTATTTCATGAGCTTTTTTCCCTTGTTCTTTTTCAACTAATCTTTCGCTTGGTAATCCATTATCATCAAAACCAAATGGATAAAATATATTATATCCTCTTAATCTTTTATATCTAGCAATCATCTCAGTTTGAGAATAAGAAAAAATATGTCCAATATGAATTTTACCACTTACCGTTGGAGGTGGAGTATCAATAGAAAATACTTCCCTTTGATCTAGTTTAAATTCATAAATCTTATTCTCTTTCCAATATTTTAACCACTTATTTTCTTTTTCTAATGCATTATATTTCTTATCTAACATAATAATCTCCTTTCAAAAAATAAAAACGCAGTTTCTCATCTAAGGACGAAAAACCGCGGTACCACCTTAATTTACATATAAATGTAATCTCAAATAGTTTAACGCACTACATACGTTATTTCTTACTAATTTCAGAAATAAAACTCAATCGCTACCTTCTATAAAGTTTATTATATAGTTTCACCAAACCTATACTCTCTAAAAATAAACATTTATATACTCCTCGACATCACAGTTTTTTAAAAACCAAATATATTATAACACACTTTTCTTAAATAAGATAATAAATTTATAATATTTTTCTTAAAACAAAAGAGAACACTAAGTTCTCATACAATCATTTAACAAATTCTCTTAGACGAATTTATTAAATTCCCTTACCTACGGACAGTTTTTGAAAATGACGTTTCTTGATAAATTATATTCCAAAATAAAAAAGTGGCTTAAAATCCATTTTTACACCCTTTCTCTTTTGTTGTAAACTGTATTTATTTTTATATTGAAAAGAACAACAACTCTTTGTATTATAAAATTAGTTTAAAACAATTTAAAACAATAATAAAGGAGTTGTTGTTCATGTTTAAAGTATATAATAATCAGAAAGATTTTTCAATTAAATTTCAAAATTTTCTTAAAATTTCTATCCCTAATATTAGAAAAACTCATCTTAATATTTTACCTTATATTATTTTCGGTATGATTTCTTCTGAATCTTGTGTCCCTTCTGATATCGCTAAAGTTTTAAAAGATTCTTTCTCTTCTATTCAATTTGACTCCATAATCAAAAGAATTAGAAGATTCTTTTCTAATTCTTCATTTGACCCTTATTGTTTTTATAAAAATTTAATCTCTTACGTTCTTAAAGATTTTCACTCTAAACATAATTATACTGTCCTTATGTTTACTATGCGTATTGGTACTTTTGGTGTCCCTATTTGGTTTAAGTGTTT
>CANQVR010000037.1 GCA_947627375.1 uncultured Bacilli bacterium
ATTAAAAATTTGACAAAAAAATAACCATTTTACAATGGTTTGCGTAATTTATATATTTTAAAAGTGTTAAATTCCCGTGTTAAATTCCCGAGTAAATAAATTAGTTCAAGAATTAAAAGATACTCAAAAAGAATATATCAGAAATGAAAAAGATCCAGAGCTTAAAAAAAAGTTACAAAATATCGAAAAAAAATTGAATGAAATTCCAATTTATCATGAATACAATAAAAATTTAGAAAAGATTAATGATCAACTTTTCGTTGTAAAAGAAGAGCTAAATGAATATTTTGATAAAAAAATAAATAATTAGTTTCTTTTTTTTTTATTTTGAGTTATAATAATAATATAATAAAGATAGAAAGAGGAGATTGAATAATGAAAGAAAATGAAAAGAGACAATTTGACGCATCTAAATCAAAGCATCATTTAAATAATGGGCAAAAGACATTATTGTTAATAATCGTAGTATTTGCAGTAATGTTAGTAGGATATACTGCATTTATAGCTTTTAACAAAGGTAAAGAAAAACCTAAGACTGAAGTAGCAGATGAGAATATTTCACAAGAACTTTTAAAAGAGAAAAAGTTCCAAGGTTTAGAATTAAAAGATATCGATGTAGAAAGTACTTCATCACTTACTCATTTAATGGCTAATGTAACAAATACTGCAAATGAAAAATTCCCAGCTGGAATGGTAGATATCGTTTTCTTAGATAAAGATCAAAAAGAAATTGGTAGAACTGAAACTTATATTGATGAAGTAGAACCAAAAGGACAAATTCGTATTGACACAGTAATTGATAAAGATTACAAGTCAGCATATACTTTCAAAGTAGAAGCTAAAAACTAAAAGGGATTAACCCTTTTTTTCTTTTTTAAAATATGATAAATTATATATATCATTTAAGAAAGTTGGAAGTAATATGAAAAAGACATTAATATTAGATTTAGATGGAACACTATATTATCAATTAGGAGTTCAACTTACGATGGGACTTTGGCTTGCTTTTTATTATCTTATTCATTTTTGGAGAATAAAAGAACTGATGATTTTAAAAGATTATCGCAAAATACGAGAGCAAAAAATAACTGATATTGTCGAGCGACAATTTAAGATAATTGCTAAAAAATATAATGTCACAGAAGAAGAAGTAAAAAAAATAGTAAATATCTGGATGAATCAAAAACCGTTGCAGATATTACCTATATTTAAAGATAAAAAATTAATAAAGATGATTAATGATTATCAAGAAAATAAGGGTCAAGTAATTATTTATTCTGATTATCCTACTATAGAAAAACTGGCTGTCTTAAAAGTTAAATATGACATCTCATATGACTCAACACATCCAAAAATTCGTGTCTTAAAACCAGACTCTAAAGGTTTAAATTATATTATTAAAGAAAATAATCTTAAGCAAAAAGAAACTTATTTTATTGGAGATTCTTTTTCTAAAGATGGAAAATGTGCTCAAAGTTGTGATCTAGAATATATTATTCTTCCCAAATTTTTTAGAAGAAAAAAACATATAATTATAAAAAATAAAATTGAAATTAACTAAAGATAACATGTTTTTCAGTATAGTTTTTTATCCCTTTTGCATACATTAAAATAGAGGAGGGATAAAATTGCCAAATTTTAAAGAAATCGTTACTAAGGCAGTTATTGGAAAAGGTAAAAAAGTTTTTTCATCATCAAATACAGTAACTCCAACTAATACTCCGACGACAATATTAGGTTGTTGGGTAATTAATCATAACTTTAATGGTGTCAAACAAAATAATTCTATTACAATTAATGGTAGTTATGATGTTAATATTTGGTACTCTTACGATAACGATACAAAAACGGATGTCTTCAAACAAACTGATAATTATCAAGAGGTTGTCAATGTTAGAAAAAGAGATGACGAAGATAGCGAAAACGAAGAAATTATCGTTAGAAGTCTAAGACAACCGACTTGTACAAAAGTAAATATAGAAAATGGTAACATTGTCTATAATATAGAAAAAGAATTAGGAATAGAACTAGTAGGAGATACTAAAGTAAAAATTGCTGTAGATGAGGAAGAAGAACCATGGGAAGAAATAGTAGAAGAAGTAAATAATGATGAGATTGCTAAAATAGATGAAGAGGTTAAAGAAGACTTTATCGAACCAGTAGATGAAGTTTTAAAATAGCGTGTTATCAAAAAAAGGTTGACAGCACCTTTTTTTTTCGATATAATAAGTAACAATGAATGAGGAAAGGAAGGTTTATTATGGCAGTAAAACTTAGATTAATGAGAATGGGAGCAAAAAAACGTCCTAGTTATCGTATTGTTGCTACTGACTCTAGACGTCCAAGAGATGGAAAATATTTAGAACTAATTGGTACATATAATCCAATTGCTTTAGATAACCAAGTAAAAGTAGATGAAGAAAAAGCATTAAAATGGTTAAACACTGGTGCTATTCCTTCTGATACAGTTAGAAATATTTTATCTAAAGAAGGAATAATGAAAAAATTTGCTGACAGCAAAGTTAAGAAGGATAAGTAATATGGATTTAATTAGTTTAACTGAAAAGATTGTTAAAAGTTTGGTTGAAGACAAAGATTCCGTAAGTGTCAAAGAATTTGAAACTAATGAAGAAAACACAATGTTAATTCAAGTATTAGTAAGTGATGCTGATATGGGAAGAGTAATTGGTAAAAATGGACGTACTGCTAACGCTCTTAGAACTTTAGTCCAAGCTAGTTCAGCTTTAAAAGACAATCGCTATATAAAAATTGATATTGATAAATTTTAGGTTTTGAAGTTAATATTTTCTTTTAGAAAAGAATAATTTCAAGCCTTTTTTTGTCAAGAAAAAATTCTTTTTCTTTACTCAAAATAAAAATAGTATTATACTTATAATAGTTGGAGGATTGATTATGAGAAATAGAATTTTAAGTGCAATTGTTATGATTGCTATATTTATACCTTTATTAATTATCGGAAAAGAACCATTTGCTATACTAGTTGCCATATTATCATTATGTGGTTTATATGAAATGTTACGTATTAGAGAAACTAAAAAAGAATTTCCTTTTATAATTAAAATAATCGCTTATTTTTTAGTCCTATTTTTTTGCTTGAATCATTTTAAATCCATTGAATTTGTAACTAATCTAGATTATAGAGTTATAACTTTTATTATCTTTATCTTTTTAATACCAATTGTTCTTTTTCAAGACTTTAAAAGATATAATATTAATGATGCTTTCTTTATAGTAGGATCAATTCTTTTTATAGGAATAAGTTTTAATATTTTAATTATTCTAAGAAACTATAGTCTAGAGCATGTTATATATTTATTTTTAATTACTATTATGACTGATACTTTTGCTTATTTTACAGGTCTTTTGATTGGAAAACATAAATTAATAGAAAAAGTATCTCCTAAAAAGACTATCGAAGGAACGATAGGTGGTACTTTAATGGCAGTAGTTATTGCTTCTACATATTATCATATAGTTATAAGTACTAATGTATCGCTTCTTAATCTCGTTTTAATTACCCTTGTTTTATCTTTAGTAGCACAAATAGGGGATCTAGTATTTTCTGCGATTAAAAGATATTATAATCAAAAAGATTTCTCTAATATTATCCCAGGACATGGTGGAATCCTTGATAGATTAGATAGTATTATCTTTGTAATACTTGCATATATAGTTTTTATTGGAATGTTATAGGAGGGATATAATATGACTACGATCATTTTATTTATACTGATATTAGGGACAATAATATTTGTTCATGAGTTAGGGCATTTTATCTTTGCTAAATTAACTGATGTTTACGTTTATGAATTCTCTATTGGTATGGGTCCTAAATTATTATCTAAAAAAGGACGTGAAACGGAATATTGTCTACGCCTAATTCCGATTGGTGGTTTTGTCCAACTAGCGGGAGAAGAAGTAGACGATGATAAAAGTGTTCCTAAAAAAAGAAAACTTTATGCTAAAAAACCTTGGCAAAGATTTTTAGTAATGTTTTTTGGAGCAGGATTTAATTTCCTTTTTGCCATCTTATTACTATTTTTAATCGCTTTATTTAGTGGTGCGGTTAATTTAAAACCCGTAATTTCTAAAGTAGAAAACAATTCTGCCGCCTCTCAAGTAGGATTACAAAAAGGAGATAAAGTTATCGAAGTAAATGGTAAAAATGTTACTACTATAGATGATGTTTCTTTATACTTTGCTATTTCCAAAGCAGGTTCAAAAATAGATGTTGTAGTTGATTCGGGACATGGTCCTAAAGAAGTAAAACTAAAACCTAAAAAAATTAAAGAAAAAGGTAAGACTGTTTATCATTATGGAATTACTATGGATTCATCTCGTGAATATGGTTTAATTCCTGCGATAAAATATACTTATAGTAAAACTAAATCTTTATTTAAACAAATGGCTATTACAGTAGGGTATTTATTTACTGGAGGTATAAAAATAAATCAATTAAGTGGACCAGTCGGCATTTATTCTATCGTAGGTGAACAAAGTAAATCTGGTCTTGCTAATATTTTCTACTTAATCGCCTTCTTAAGTATCAATGTTGGTTTCATCAACTTATTGCCGTTACCAGCCTTTGATGGTGGACATATCTTATTTATCTTAATCGAAAAAATAAAAGGTAGTCCAGTTAATTCTAGAACTGAAAATATGATCCATACAGTAGGTTTATTCTTACTGATGTTATTAATGATCTATATAACATTTAATGATATTTTAAAATTGTTTTAAAATGAAAGTAAAATAGATGTAAAATATTGTCTATTTTACTTTTTTAATGGAAAGTAATATTTCTTTTAGGTATAATATAACTATTAAGGACGTGGTTTCATGAAAAAAATTGCTATTATGGCGTTGCATCTCGGTTATGGTGGTATTGAAAAATCAATTTCAACTCTTGCCAATATTCTTGCGCACCACTATGAAGTTGAAATTATTTCTACATATAAACTATACGATAAACCAGTATTTGATATCAGTGATAAAGTAAAAATAAAATACTTAATCACTGATTATAAACCGAATCAAAGAGAATTTAAAGAAGCCTTAAAAAAGAAAAAATTTATAAAAGCTATCCAAGAAGGATTCTTAGGTTTTAGAAAACTCTTTGTTCGTAGAAAAAGAAATGTAGACTACATTAAAAATAGTGATGCTGATATAATAATATCTACTAAAGATATATTTGATAAATGGTTAGGAACTCATGGTAGTTCTGATATTATTAAAATAGGTTGGGAACATAACCATCATCATGGTAATATGAATTTTGCTAGTAAAATAATAACTTCATGTTGGCATTTAGATTATTTAGTTTTAGTCTCATCTAATTTAAAAGAATTTTATAAAGATAAAATGAGAAAATCTAAATGTAAATGTGTTTTTATACCTAATGCTATTGATTATTTACCTAAAGAAGAAGCTTCTCTAAATGAAAAAAGATTAATATCTGTAGGTAGATTAGCTAAGGAAAAAGGACAATTAGACTTATTGAAAATCTATTCTAAAACTATCGAAAAATATCCTGATTGGAAATTAGATATAATCGGAGATGGTAATGAAAGAGATGTTTTAGAAAAATATATTAAAAAACATAATTTAGAAGACAAAGTAATATTACATGGTTTTAAAGATAAAGATTATATTGATAAAATGTTAAATAAATCATCTATTTATCTGATGACATCTTTTACAGAGTCTTTTGGAATAGTTTTAATAGAAGCGATGAGTCATGGACTTCCTTGTATCGCCTTTTCCAGTGCCGAAGGTGCTCGGGAAATCATAAATAGTGGTCAAAATGGATATTTAATAAAAAATCGAAACTTTAATGCTTTTGAAAAAAAAGTTGCAGACTTAATCGAAGATAAAGAAACAAGAAAAAAAATAGGAAGGCAAGGAAGAATTACTGCTCAAAAATATACTAAAGAAGTCGTTGAAAAAGCATGGCTAAATCTATTAGAAAAGAAGTGATGATATGAATAAAAGACGTGTTATGTTTATTTCTAGTACAGGAGGACATTTATCCGAAATGCTAGAATTAAAAGCATTATTTAATGATTATAATTATACTATTATTACTGAAAAGACTAAATCTAACTTAAAATTAAAAGATAAATATAAAAGTAAAATCCATTACTTAGTTTATGGTACTAAAGATCATATGTTAACTTATCCTTTTAAATTACTTTATAACAGTTTTAAAAGTTTATATTATTATATTAAAATAAGACCTGATTATATCATTACAACTGGTGCTCATACCGCAGGACCTATGTGTTTAATTGGAAAAATATTTGGTAGTAAAATAATTTATATTGAAACATTTGCTAATAAAGAGACTAAAACTATTACAGGAAGACTTTTATATCCTGTTTCTGATCTATTTGTAGTTCAGTGGAAAACGATGCAAAAACTATATCCTGATGCTGTTTATGGAGGGTGGATATTCTAATGATTTTAGTAACACTTGGAACCCAAGATAAAAGTTTTAAAAGACTTTTAAAAGCCATCGATAAATGCATAGATGAAAAAAAGATCAAAGATAAAGTAATAGTCCAAGCAGGATATACCAAATATAAATCTAAAAACATGGAAATATTTGATTTAGTACCTATGGAAGAATTTAATAAATTAATAGAAGAATGTGATCTTCTCATCACACATGGAGGAGTAGGCTCTATTTTACAAGGTTTAAAAAAGAACAAAAAAGTTATCGCCTCACCTCGTCTTGCTAAATATAAAGAACATACTAATGATCATCAAATTCAAATTGTCAAAGATTTTAAAGAAAGAGGTTATATTCTAGAATTATCTGATTTATCTAAATTAGATGAAGTTTTACAAGAAGCAAAAGACTTTAAACCTAAAAAATATACAAGTAATAATAAGAATTTTACTAAATTAATTTCTAATTATATCGAAAAAGAAAATCATACTAGTTGGTTTAATAAATTAGGAAATTTAATCAGTAATGGTTTTTATTCTCCTTTAACTTTTATTTTTACTCTAATCTTATTTTATCTAGTATCATTAATAGGGTGTAGTTATATTATTGGGAGTGTTTTCTCAGGTTTAATTTCTATTATGGTAACTTATTTTCTCTTTGAACAAGATATAAAAAATAATTTTAGATTTTTATTTAATAGAATTATCGAAATAGGTTTAGAGATTGCATTATTACTTTATTTTCTAGAAAATTTTAATTTATTTACATCAAAAATATTTTCCGGTTTAATAGTAATTATAATTAGCTTTATCATTACTTTCATGATGGAAAAGAAAAAATAAACACTACTAAAAAGGACTTTAGGTTCTTTTTTTTCTTCATGATTTGTTATATAATAAAATTGGAGT
Organism: uncultured Bacilli bacterium; assembly: GCA_947627375.1. Taxonomy (GTDB): domain Bacteria; phylum Bacillota_I; class Bacilli_A; order RF39; family UBA660; genus CANRDQ01. The sequence continues at coordinate 7,381 of CANQVR010000037.1, forward strand.
TGATAAATAATGAAGAAAATAATGGATGGAAATGAAGCATGTAGTTATGTTTCATATAATTTTACTGAAGTAGCAGGAATATATCCGATAACACCAGCTTCTCCTATGGCTGAACTTACTGATAAATGGGCAAACGAAGGCAAGAAGAATTTCTTTGGAGAACCAGTTAAAGTAGTAGAAATGGAAAGTGAAGCAGGGGCTGCTGGGATGGTGCATGGTTCCTTACAAGCAGGATGTTTAACGACAACTTATACAGCCAGTCAAGGCTTACTTTTGATGATTCCAAATATGTATAAAATAGCGGGGGAACAACTTCCATGCGTAATTCATGTTGCTGCTCGTTCTCTTGCCACTCATGCTTTATCGATCTTTGGAGATCACCAAGATGTTTACGCAACCAGAGCAACCGGTTTTGCTTTACTTGCAACTTCATCAGTCCAACAAATAATGGACTTAACCGCAGTAGCACATCTTGCAGCTTTAAAAGGAAAAGTACCATTCCTACATTTCTTTGATGGTTTCAGAACAAGTCATGAACTTTCCAAAGTAGATGTTATCGATACTGAAAAACTAAAAAAACTAATCGATGAAAAATCCTTAGAAGAATTTAGAAATAGTGCCTTAAATCCTAATAAACCTGTAACTCGTGGTACTGCCCAAAACGAAGATATATATTTCCAAATGGCTGAAGTAAGAAATCCATATTATAATAAACTTCCTGATATCGTCAATAGTTACATGGAAGAGATAAATAAAATAACTGGTAATTCTTATGCTCCATTTGAATACTATGGAAGTAAAACAGCAACTAAAATTATCGTCGCTATGGGCTCAGTTTGTTCGACGATTAAAGATACCATAGATTACTTAATAAAAAAGAATCAAGAAGTAGGACTTATCGAAGTACATTTATACAGACCTTTCAGTACTAAATATTTCCTAAAAGTATTACCTAAATCAGTTAAAAAAATAGCTGTTTTAGATAGAACTAAAGAAGCAGGCTCAACTGGAGAACCACTTTATCTAGATGTTTTAAAAACTATTAAAGATGTAGAAAGCAAAATTAAAGTAGTAGGTGGAAGATATGGACTTTCCTCAAAAAATACAACTCCTGCGATGATAAAATCTGTCTATGATATTATGAATGCTCATGATATAAAAAATAATTTCACAATCGGAATCGAAGATGATGTTACTAATCTTTCTCTTAACTATGATAAAAACTTTACTTTACCAAATGATGTGACTGAATTCTTAGTATATGGTTATGGTAGTGATGGAATGGTCAGTGCTTCTAAAGATCTTATGAAAATAACAGGAACACATACCAAAGCCTATGTTCAAGGATACTTTAGATACGATTCTAAAAAATCAGGCGGAGTGACAATTGGCCACTTAAGATTTGGAAAAACTCCGATTAGAGCGCCATACTATATCGAAAAAGCATCTCTTGTCGTATGTACTAAAGATTCATACTTAAATAAAATAAACATGTTAGATAAAATAAAAAGAAATGGAATCTTTCTTCTTAATACTTCTAAAGATGAAAATGAAGTCTTTAAAATGATGAGTAATCATGATAAAGAAATACTAAATAAAAGAAATATCAAAGTATACATAATAGATGCTAATGCTATTGCAAGAAGTGTAGGACTTAATGGTAAAATAAGTGCTATTATGGAAACATTAATCTTTAAACTTGGACATATAATTGATTTTAACTTTGCTGTTAATGAAATAAAACAAGGAATAAAAGTACGTTTTGAGAAAAAAAGTGGAAGTATTATTACTAAAAACTGTGATGCAATAGATAAAAGTTTAAATTCCTTTAAACAAATAAAAGTACCAAATGTTATAAATGATGAAATAACTACTGATAAAAAACAAGATATGTTTGATATTATTGGCAAGATGGAAGGAGATAATCTTCCTGTAAGTACTTTTGTAAAAAATCCTAATGGAGTATTTGAAGCAGGTACTTCACGTAAAGAAAAAAGAAATATTACAGATATTATCCCTTGTTATAATAGTGAGAATTGTATTTCATGTAATATGTGTTCACTTGTATGTCCACATGCTGTTATAAGACCTTTCTTACTTAATGAAGATGAGGTAATGGATGCACCAGAATCTTTGAAAGATAAATTAATAGACTTTAAAAGTAAGGATGGAAATTATAAATTTACAGTAGGTATCAGTGTACCTGATTGTACTGGATGTAGTTTATGTCATGAGATATGTCCAGGTAAAAAAGGTGCAAAAGCAATCGAGATGAAAGATAAAGATAAATTACTAAAAGAAACTAATATCGAAGAAGAATATAAATACTTATTTAATGAAGTATCTGAAAAGACACCACTTCCTTTAAATACTGTAAAGGGCAGTCAATTTAGTAGTCCACATTTTGAATTTAGTGGAGCTTGTGCAGGTTGTGGAGAAACACCTTACTTAAAATTATTAACACAACTATTCAAAGATAGATTAGTAATAGCTAATGCTACTGGTTGTTCATCTATATATGGAGCAAGTATTCCATCTACCCCATATACAGTACCTTGGTCTAACTCTTTATTCGAAGATAATGCTGAATTTGGTTATGGTATGAAAATAGCAGATGAAACAATGAAAAAAAGAATAGTAAATTTAATTAAAGATAATATAGATAGTGTTAAAAAATCTGAACAAAAAATATATAAAGCTTATGTAAAAGAAATAAATACTGAAACTGCTGATAAATTATATAGTATTATAGATGATACTAAGATAGAAGAGTTATTAAAGCTAAAAGAATTTATAAAACCTAAATCTATTTGGATGGTAGGTGGAGATGGTTGGGCTTATGATATTGGTTATAACGGAATAGATCATGTTCTAGCAAGTCATGATAATATAAATATTTTAGTGTTAGATACTGAAGTATATTCAAATACTGGAGGTCAAGCTTCTAAATCGACGAGAGTAGGGGCAGTTGCTAAGTTTGCCTCAGGTGGAAAACAAGTTGCCAAAAAAGATCTAGCGCGTATAGCTTTAACTTATCCACATGTTTATGTGGGAACAATATCACTTGGAGCTAATCCTATGCAAGCTATAAAAGTAATGCAAGAAGCTGAAAGTTACAACGGACCATCAATCATTATTGCATACTCTCCATGTATTGCCCAAGGAATCGTAGAAACTATGTCTCATTCGATTAACGAGGAGAAAAAAGCTACTGCTTCAGGATATTTCCCAATCTTCCATTACAATCCACAAACACAAGAATTTAGCCTAGATTCTAAAGCGGATTTCTCTAAATATTTTGAATTTATTGGAGGAGAAGATCGCTATCGCTCTTTAAAGAAAATAACTAAAAATTATAAAGAACTTTTAGAAAAAAATAAAGATAATGCCGAAGAGAGATATGAATATTTAGAAAATATCAAAGAAAAAGAAACTGTTGAAGAAAAGTAATAAATCATACTTTTCTTCTTTTTCTCTACATAAATTTTATTTGACACAACATAATAAATATAGTAATATATAACTACAGGCATTTGGAGCAATACTCAAGAGGCTGAAGAGGCGCCCCTGCTAAGGGTGTAGGTCGGGCAACCGGCGCGAGAGTTCAAATCTCTCTTGCTCCGCCATTAATGATTTTAACCTTTTATAAGGTTTTTTATTTTTTATAAATAAATTTTGTCGTAATTTTGGTAGTTTTTTCCAGTTACAAGATTATTATTCTAAGTTATAATATTATTAGGATTGTAGGGTGAGACTATGAAAAATGATGACTTTAAATTTAATAAAGACAAGAATATACCATCATCATATAAAGTCAAAGATGATAGTTTTATGTCTAGAAGATTAAAGAAAATATTTAAAAGAGAACTAGCCTTAACAATAGTATCAATAGTAGGGGTAACCCTAGTAATGTTAGGGGGAAGTTATAGTGTATTTTCTGAGATTATCAAAGCAGAAGATGCTAATGTCATACGAACAGGTACATTAGCTATAAATTTCAATGATACTGAAGAGGGTTTAGGTAATATTATTTCTTTAAATGGTGAATATCCTACAAGCGATGGTAATGGTCAATTAAAAAACCCTTATACTTTTAAAATAACTAATAATGGTTCAATAAAAGCAGCATATAAAATTTATGTTTTAGATGATACTGATATGATTAATGAAGATGGATGTCAACAAGATCTTTTAAATCATGAAGTAATTAAATATAGTTTAGATAAGTCTTCACCCAAAACTTTATCTACTGCATCTGATGGAGTAATTGAAACAGGAACTTTAGCAGGTGGTGCGAGTAAGACTTATGATTTAAGAATGTGGATAGGAGATAACGCAGGTAATGATGATTTAGGAAAACATTATCACGGAAAGATTGTTGTAGAAGCTGAACAAGGAAGTCGAGTAAAAAGTAACACTGAGCAATTTATTGAAAAAAAAGCAAATCCTGATACAGTAACAAATTATAATGATGCAACTGAAGATCAAAAAAAGGAAATGTTTAAAATAACACATCCAGACGGAACAACATCATATAGATACATAGGAGAAAGCCCAAATAACTATGTAACATTTAATGATGAAAAAGCAGGATGGAGAATAATCGGAGTAACAAATGAAGAGAATGCCTCAGGAACGAAAGAGTGGAGAATAAAACTAATCAGAGCAGATAGATTAAATGATGCAAATTATTCCTGGGATAATACATATACAAGTTCTAATCAGAATGTAAATGATTGGGAAAACGCAGCATTAAATAAATTATTAAATAGTGGAATATATTGGACAAGAGGAAGTGGAACATGTCCATATGGACAAAATAACGCAACAACATCATGTAGTTTTACAAGTAATGGACTAACATCAACAGCAAAAGGACAAATAGAGAATATGAAATGGAATTTAGGAGCAACAACATGGGCGAATACAAATACAACAGAAAGTTATTATACAGCAGAGAGAGGAAGTACCAAAGGAGGAGCAGGAGGAGCACTATCAACGAATGGGAATGTAGGACTACCTTACCCAAGTGACTTTGGATACACATATGCAAAAGGAGTATCGGATGGATGTTATAATACACCATCAAACAGTGATAGTAGCAGTTGTGGATCAACAAATGCAGGGAAAGGATGGATGTTTAGTACATCATATAGTTTCTGGACAATTACTCCGCGTTCCGATAACTCGCTCAGCGTGTTCGCTGTCGGCACCAGCGGCTTTGTGCACGTTCCGAGCGCGTACGACGACACCTACTATGGGGTCCGCCCCGTCGTATATCTGCAATCTAATATCCAGTTGAGTGGAGAAGGAACGGTTAACTCACCATATACAATAACAGGATAAAGATTCGAAGAGGATATTGATTCAGTGGCAATACACAGCACAATAAGTGCTGTGTGTCTAAGGAAGACCAATGTGTTGGTCTTCCTTAGACCGATTTTTGCAGGCAAAACTACCAGTATTTGGTGGTTTTGCTTTTTTCTTAAAAAAACACTGGACTTATAATTTTAAAGTGTTACAATATTAAGCTCTATTAAAAACGAGGTGTTATATGATCAAATTAAGAGATTATCCTATGGATTTGTTATATGAACATAAACCTGTTAAAACTAATAAAG
>CANQVR010000038.1 GCA_947627375.1 uncultured Bacilli bacterium
CTTTATTAGTTTTAACAGGTTTATGTTCATATAACAAATCCATAGGATAATCTCTTAATTTGATCATATAACACCTCCTTTGCTTTAGAGATCACACCTGTTTTAACACAAAAGAAAAAGTAGTGCAAACGACCAATTTTTAAAATTCGAGGTAAAAAGAAAAGGAATTTAACAAATTCCCCTAGGCGAATTTATTAAATTCCTGGTCATTTTCCTCTTGAAAAAACAAATTTCATAGTTTTTTAACTTTTTTCATTAATAATTTCTATCTCTTAAGAATGGAGGTAAATCATATTCTTCCTCATCCTCTTCTTCTACTGTTGGCTCAGCTTCAGTTGCCGCAACATAACTTATTTCATTTTCTGATCTATTACTTCTTCTTGCTGGTTCTTCTTCAGCCTTTTTAGCTTGCTTTTTCTTCTTTTCAAAACCAGTAGCAATTACAGTAACTATTACTTCATCAGATAAGTTCTCATTAATAACTGAACCAAATATTGTATTGATATCAGTATTAGCAGCTCCTCTTACTACTTCAGCAGCTTGTTCTGCTTCAAATAATGTTAAATTAACTCCTCCAGTAATATTAATTATAGCATCAGTTGCTCCTGATATTGATGTTTCAAGAAGTGGAGATGAGACTGCTTGTTTAGCAGCTTCGATCGCTCTATCTTCTCCCATTCCAATACCAATTCCAATAATAGCATTACCTGAGTTTTGCATTACAGCTTTAACATCAGCAAAGTCTAAGTTAACAAGTCCAACTACAGCGATTAAATCTGAAATAGATTGAACACCTCGACGAAGAACATTATCAACCTCTTTAAATGCCTCTAACATTGGTGTTGATTTATCAATAATTTCTCTTAATCTATCATTTGGTATAACAATTAATGTATCTACATGTTTTCTTAATTCTTCAAGTCCAACTAAAGCATTATCCATTCTCTTCTTACCTTCAAATGTAAATGGTTTAGTAACTATTGCAACTGTCAATGCTCCTAGTGCTTGGGCAATTTCGGCAATGATTGGAGCAGCTCCTGTACCAGTACCTCCACCCATACCACAAGTGATAAAGACCATATCGGCACCACTTAAAGCATCTTCGATTTCTTTTTTACTTTCAACTGCAGCTTCTTTTCCTATTTCAGGTTTAGCACCTGCTCCAAGTCCATCAGTAAGACTTGAGCCTATCTGTATTTTAATATCTGCTTTAGAATTATTTAAAACTTGTAAGTCAGTGTTAGCAACAATGAATTCTACACCTTTTACCCCTGACTCTACCATTCGATTAACAGCGTTTCCGCCGCCGCCACCGACACCTATTACTTTAATTTTTGCTAATTGTTCCATTTCTAATCCGCCTAACATGTTTTAATCCTCCTTATCAAAAAAATGTCCGAATACTTTATTTAGAATACTATCGTGATTTACTTCTTTTTTTTGGGTTGAAAGTAAAGCTTTAATATCTTCATCATCTACGATATCATAAGCTTTATCTCGTAGATCTAATTTTTCATGAAAATATTTTATAAGTCCACTTACACTTGAATATTTATTATGTCTAATACCAATTGTTTTTATATTACAAATAGATACTTCTTTACCTAATACTTCTTCAGCAAGATATAAAAATCCTGATAACTCGCTTAACCCTCCTGTTATAATTATATAACGAATATCTCTTTTTGTTAAGTTTTTTATTTCTTGTTTAGAAATTTCTAGTATTTCAGTAAGTCTTGCCTCTACTACTTTAGCTATTTTTCTTTGGCTGATTCTTTTAATTTCACTCTTTTTATTTTTTTCTTTAACTTCTACTTCTATTTCATCATTATCATCTGCTAAACTCTCTTTACTAACAGCAAATTCTTCTTTGATCCTTCGTGCTTCTTTGCTATCTACTTTAAAGATATATTTTAAATCTTTATCTACATGATGACTACCTACGTTAATAATTTTATTTCTAATCATTATTCCTTTATTAAATACTGAGATATTAGTACTATCTTCACCAATATTGATAATAGCGCCTACTTTTTTATCTAAGTCTTCAGTTTTGGCTTCGTAATAGTCTCCTATTGGTGCAAAAGCAATATCAGCCACTTCTAATCCTGATAGTTTTAAAACTTCAAGCATTCTATAAAGTGGTTCTTTAGGAACTGTTGTGACTACTATTTTAGTTTCTAGAGTCTCTCCTTTCATACCTTTAGGATCTTTGATATTATCTTCATCATCTACTCTAAAGTTAATCGGAATCGAAGTTACAAGTTCTTCTTCCTCATTTATTTTTCCAATTAAAGCATCTTTTAAGACACGAGTAATATCTTCCCCGGTAATATTTTCAGTATTTAATACATCTACGCTACCTTCTAAAATAGCCATCTTACAACCAGTAGTAGGAACACAAGCAATTACTTTTCTTAGAGAAAATCCTAACATTTCCTCTATATCACGAAGAGCATTTTTAATACTTTCAGTAGCTTTTTTCATATCTTCTATTTGGCCTTTTTTAATTCCTTTAGAAGGTTTAGAAACAGCCGCTAAGATATGATATTCACCTGATGTAAGTTCATTTACAATTATTTTAATACTGTCAGTACCTATATCAATCCCAGCGTATATCTTATTCATAAAATCAGCTCCTACTATCATATTTAATTATACAATACTTTTTTTATTTGTCCAATACTTTTAGCTTCTTTTTTCGAGAAAATCTAATTATTTCAAAGAAATTAAGGCAAAAAAAGAGAGTTTTAAACTCTGATAATTTTATTATTTTTTAATTTTTTGTTTATTTTTATCTTGCTTTTTCTCTCTCATTAAGATTTTAACTCTATCTAAATTACTGTAAGCCCACATTAAATCAAAAGTATCACAAATGTTTTCATCGAAGTTTTCTTTAAGAAAATCTCGGGCTGTTTTAAAGTTTTCCTCATCTACTTTCGATAAATTTAAAGCTGTAGCATACTTACAAGGATCAGAAAGAGTTTTCAATTCTTCTTTTTGATATTTATTATTTAAAACATCTTCTAGTGTTAATATCTCTTGTCCACAAAAACGAACAAATTCACTTACACAATCATTTTCTATTGCCCAACAAAAAGGATCATTTTCTTGATAACTAAAAGATAAACCATAAGGACTCTTTTCCATGATAACCTCCTATTATTTAAAATTTTTATATTTAATTACTTTAACTTTTGGATATTCTTTAATCATCTTTTTATGCATATTATCATAATCACTAATAAGAATAGGAAATTTTTCTATTCCATAGTCTTTACTAATTTTATCGACGATTTCTTTTTGCATATTAATCGTTTCCATATTATATTTAGCATTATCTAATGTTTCATATTCATTTTCTAATTTATCCATTTTATTTCTAATAATATATTTATCTAGATTATTAGATTTTTTTTCTTTTCTAAATAAGATATCTAAATCATCTAATATTTTATCCATTCTTCTTTGTTTTAATGATTTAGATAGATCAGTTTCAAATAATTCTATTTTAGCTTGATTATTAGTAATCATATAATTAAAGACTTGTTCTTTTTTATCATTACTATCTATAGAAGCATTTAAACCATTAAAAGATTCTTTCATTCTAGTTATAGATAAATTATATTTATAATTTGTTAAGATTTCTAAAGCTTTATAATAAATATTATATTTAGAAATATCATCGACAAGATCTAATTGTAATAATTGTTCTCTTGTTTTAGAATCAATATATTGATCATTTAAACATGATATTTCTAGATTTATTAATGACTTTAAATAATCTTGAGTATTTTTATTAAGAATATTATTATAAGACTCTAAATTTCTTAACAATTCTTCCTTTGTTGGCATTTTATTTTTCATAATAATCTCCCCTTAGGTCTATATATTTTAAAACTTCTTTTATTATTTGTCAATATTTTAAGCTACTTCTTTTTAATTAATGTTTTACCACTAGTTTTTTCAAATATTTCCATTTTACCATTAAACAATGGTTTTAATGATTGTTTATTATGCATAGTATTAATTATTCTAGCTAGTTTTTCAGACATATCTACTTCATGATACCAAGGAGCTTTTTTAATAACTTCAGGTACATAAGATAAATTAGTAGAATAAATCTTTTTAAAGAGACCTTTTTGATATGCATCAATAAATAAGTCTGGTCCTTCAGTTAAAAGAGCAAAAGTTGCGACTAAATAGACGTTATTAGCATTTTGTTCTTTTAAATCTTTAGCAACTTCTATCATCGAAGTACCGCTTGCGATCATGTCATCGACGACAATGACATTCTTGTCTTTAACATCTTTACCTAAATAAACGTGATCGACAATAGGATTTTTACCATTCACTATTTTACTTAGATCACGACGTTTATAAAATACTCCTACATCAGTGCCTAACATTTCAGCAAAATATCTGGAACGTTCCATCGCACCAAAATCTGGACTTACTACTAATAAATTATTAATATCTTCATTATCTAACATATCGTTTAATATTTCATGAGCAACATAAAAGTTTTCAAAAGGAAGATTTGGAATAGCATTACCGACGTTTGGATCATGAGCATCAAAGGTTACAATATGATTTACTCCGAGTCTTTCTAATTCTTGTAAAGAGATAGCACAGTCAAGTGATTCCTTTCCTTTTCTACGGTGTTGTCTTGATTCATATAAAAGGGGTGTGATAAGGGTAATCTTAGAAGCTGAACCTTTAATAGCTGAAATTACTCTTTTAATATCTTGAAAGTGTTCATCTGGCCCCATAATATGATTAAAACCATGCATTTGATAAGTAATACTATAATTACCTACATCACTTAAAATATAAATATCTTTATCTCTTACAGTTCCTTTAATACTTATCTTACCTTCACCATTACTAAAACGATCTCTTTTAATAGGTACAATATAACTATTATTGTTACCATTAATCTTTCGTAAATTATTTTCTACTTTTTCTCCTAATTCCTCAATATTATCTAATACTATCAACTTCAAATCTTCCATACTTACTCCTTTTACTACTCCATTATTTGAAAATGATTTCCACTATCTAAATATAAAATACCATGACGTCCTTCTAATTGCCCTAAAACATCATCATAGTAGTTTATCATTGAAAATTTAGTTAAAGTAAGATATACACTATTACCATCATCCATATAAAGTAAAAATCTATCTTTATCATAATCATTTGGAACATACTCTATTTCACTTATTTTACCTAAAATATCTTTATCCATTCTATTCATTCTATTGATAAATTTATTATATTTTTTTTGATCTTCTATTTTATTTAATAATCTCGGTATTCTAAAATTATAATCATTTCCTTTAACTGTTTTTTTATTTTCAAAAACAGTTTTATCTTCTTCTGAATTATAAAATAAAGGTCTATTTTCTTTTATTTCTATTTGGACGAGATGATAAAATTTCTTTTTAATCTTGACTTCTTTTATAAAAGGACTTTTCTTAAGTTTATTTTTCATACTAAAAGATGGGGTAAAATAGAAACTAGGATAATTTATAATACCTGCTTCTTTTAATATATAATCATCTTTTAAATAAGTAGTTCCTTTGACAATAATATTTTTAATTTTAGTATTTAAATATAACTCACATGATACAATAAGGAGTCCTACTATTAATATTAGTAATAAAAATCGAAAAACTCTTAATTTTCTTCTTTTTACTTTTCTAGCCATATTTATTACTCCCAATTTACAAATTCTTGTTCTATTTTTAAGGAAACCTTATATTCTTTTTCGACTTTTTCTTTAACATAAGTTATTAAGTTTTTTAAATCATCTGCGGTGGCATTCTTTTTGTTGATAATAAAATTTGCATGTTTTTGAGAAACCTCTGCGCCTCCTATCATCTTACCTTTAAGACCTAAATCTTCTATTAATTTACCGGCAAAATATCCATCAGGGTTTCTAAAGACACTGCCTGCAGAAGGATAGTTTAAAGGTTGAGATGATATTCTTCTATTACGTCTATCTTTTATTACTTCTTCTAGAGCACTTCTTTGTCCAACATATAAAATTATATTAGCTTCTAACATAATATAATCAGGATGTTTTTGTAAGAAAGAAGTTCTATAATGAAAATTTAAATCTTTATTATCGATACTTTTTATTTCTAAAGATGGTGTGAGAACTTTGATACTTCTCGTAATATAGCCCATATCACTTTTATAAGCACCAGCATTCATAAAGATGGCACCACCGACAGTTCCAGGGATACCTGAGGCAAACTCTAAACCAGCAAGAGATCTTCTCGCTGCGATTAAAGAAAGTCTTACAAGTGGAAACCCAGCTCCAACAGTAATTTTATTACCTTCTATTTTTAAATCATTAAATTCAGTTAATTTTATTAAAACACCTTGATATCTTTTATCACTAAATAATAAATTAGATCCATTACCAATAACTTTATATTTAATTTTATATTTCTTTATTAATTTAATTAATTCTATTAATTTATCTATATTTTTTGGATAAACTAATAAATCTGCAACTCCTCCAACTTTATAAGTTGTAAGTTTTTTGATAGAAACATCTTTATGTATTTTACCTATTTTTGCTTTTTCTACTTCTTTTATAAATTCTTTCATCTTAATTATTTCCAATCAATTTCTTTATTTCATTATAAAATTTAGTTGCAGAATCTTTAACTGATAAACTAGATGCTTTAAGATGCATTTCTTTATATAAAGTAGGATTATTTAAAATATTATCTATTTCATCTAGAACAGTTTCACTAGTAAAATCTTTTTCTTCGATAATCTTACAGGCATTGATGTTTTCTAATTCTTTAGCGTTCATTAGTTGATGATTATGAGTAACATAAGGTGATGGTACTAGAATCGAAGGAAGACCGATAGCAGTGATTTCTGCAATAGTTGAGGCTCCAGCACGAGATATGATTAAATCTGTTGTTTTTAAAACATTGATAAAGTTATCTAAATAAGGAACTAATTTAACATTAGTTGGAATATCACTTTTAATATCATCATAAGAATCATAATAATTTTTACCTGTTATGACTAATACTTGGTAATTTTTATCATTAAAAGAAAGTATTAAGTCTTTTAACTTATCAGTCATCGTAGTAGATCCTAAAGATCCCATAACGATAACTACTAATTTCTTTTCTTCTTTTAAACCTAAGCTTTTACGACTAGCTTTTTTTACACTCATAATCTCTTCGCTACGAGGATTACCTGTGTAGACAACATTATTAGAAGTAAAACTTGTAAGCGTTCCTGGAAGTGAAACACAAACACGATCAACTATATGAGATAGTTTTTTATTAGATACTCCAGGAATAGAGTTTTGCTCGTGAATAATTGTTTTTACTTTAGCTTTATGTGCAGCAATGATAACTGGAACAGTCACATAACCTCCAACACCAATGACAATATCAGGTGTAAATTTTAAAATAGTTGTATAAGCTTGTTTAATTGCTTTACGATAATTTATATAAACTTTAAAATTATTTAAAATATTCTTTCTATCTATTCCTTCCATTTCAAGACCCACATAAGGAATTTTAAGTTTCGGAATTAGAGTTGATTCCATTCTATCAGTTGTACCTATATATAAAATTTCACTATCTGGTTCTTTTTCCATAATTTTATTAATAATAGCAAGAGCAGGATAAATATGTCCCCCTGTACCACCAGCAGTTATAATTACATTCATTTTTATTCCTCCTTATTATTAAATTTATGTTGAAATAAGAAAAAAAGAAGATAAGTATAGTACTTACTCCCCTGTTTCAAAATTCTTTCGTCCTTTAACAATACCTTCTAATTTTATTTTTCCGTGGAAATGAGTACCCTCAATATCGTTTTCCGCACTTTGATCTATCCAAAGTTTTAATGTATATGTAATTTCTCCTTTTGGTTTAAGTTCTCCTGTATCTAAATAATCGTCATTTTCATCAAGTAAAGAGATATTTTCATCACCACTATCCTTAGTAATGGCAGTTTTTAAGGCGCTGTGTGGCATTCTATTGTCACTGCAATGATCTTCAAGATAAGCCTCTTCATCATCGATTAGACTAATACGATACTCTGCTGCTGTCGTTCCTGTGTTTCTCAAAACAAATGTATAAGAAGTAGTCTTTAAGCCGTCTACATCTTCCTTTGGAATTGCAGGATCTATGGTAATACCATCGGCAGCACCATCATCAAGTTCTAAAATTAAAGTTCCTGTTGTCAATTGATTAGTCTCTTTTCCACGTTTAGCGTATTGAAGAGCAGCATAAGTTACTAAAACTCCGCATATAGCAATTGCAGCAATAAGCCAAATAATAACTTTTTTGGATTGTAATTTTTCTTTCTTTTTCATAAGTATATTCCTACTTTCTATAATTAAATTATACTTGTTTTAAATAAAAAAGTAAATGTTTTATTTTTTTACTGCTGTAGCAATATCGACACCATTTTCAAGAACTTGTAAAATTCCGTGAAAATGAAGATTATTATCAGTAGTTAAAGTTCCTTTTTCGACCCATATTCTAACTGTATATTCTACTTTATCATGACCACTAATTGTATCTTGAGTAATAGTATTATCAATTAAATTAGTATAAGATAGTATTTGATTAGTATCTTTATTTTTATGATAACCTATTTTTAGTACTTGCATAGGAATACGAGACGTTTGACAATTATCTTCGTTTATTTTGTCTAAATCTTCTAATAATTTAACACTATATTTCACAGGTACATCTAAGTTATTTTTGATAGTAAATGTATAAGCACGCGAAGAAAGACCAACACTATCAGTTACTGGTACTACATCTTTTAAGGTAACTTTATCTCCACCACTTTCGTGAAATGTTATATTCAAAGATTCACTAGATTTCATTTGATCTCTTTGATCTTTAAAATTATTATATATTAAATAAGTTGGTATTATTGCAAATAGTAAAATTATTATTATAGTTATAATTTGTTTTATATAAAATTTTCTTAAATAAACGCTCATCTATTACACCTCTTACTACTTAATATCATATAACTTTTCAAGTAAGCAAGTCAATAAAAAGTAAATTTATTTATTTTTTGTTGTAAATATATGTAAACCAAAAGAAAGTACTATGCATACTTTCTTTTTATGTTATCAACTAATCGAAGACTTATTTTTCAATACTCAATGGAAAATGGCCAATAATTACTTAGGCTTATTAACTTTCGCATGGCTCACAAGGGCCGCTAGAGGAAACACGAGTAATTAAGGATTCAAAATAATAATCTAACTGAACATTCTCATTTCCACTAATATCAGTGACTGCTCCTGAACGTAAGTGGAGATAATAACCCGAACCACATTTTGGCCAAGAAGAAGATGGGTAATAATCATCAAACATACCGGGTATTACCGGATTAATTGTCACCTTTATGCGAACTCCATTGTTAATAGATGAAGTCTGATAACTTAGTGTATCATTAAATGGAACACCTGAATCACTACAGTATCCTCCAGAAAAATATACATTTTCCTTAGAAATAGCATCTGCTTTGACTACTCCACTATCATCTGTACAATCTATATTGATAATTACTGGACTTGAAGATGTACTAGCACGAGTAGTTGATGATACTTTACATTCTGGTGGTGTTTTATCATTTGATTTTATTGTTATTCCTGTTGTGATTGGGGTTGATATATTTTTATTATTTGATACATCTGTTACTGCCCCTGCATTTACATTCATGGCTAAAACTCCTTGGGTTTTAAAATCTTTTAATGTAAATGTATATCTCTTTCCATCTGGTATTGTTGTACTTGGACTCGCTAAAGTTTTTGTTACTGTTGTAGATGCATCTGCTCCTCCTATTGTTACTGTGACTTCTTCATTAGTTAATTCTTTAGATAAACTTCCACTTGTGTCTGTACAATCTATTGATATTGTTGCTGTGTCTGTTGGTTTTATCTCTTTTGGTGGATTCTCTGGTGTTGTATCACTTATCTTACATATAGGAGCTATTATATCTTTTGCAAAGGCATAATATGTTGTGTTATCACTTACTGCTACTTTTGTATCTTGTATTCTATTTGCATATTCTGTATTATCATTTGCTCCCCAATATGTCTGTGTATATCCTTTATTTCCTGTTATCTTTGGTAGCGTTATTTCACAACTTGCTGCATCTCCTAGTCTTCTACATGTATCACTATCTTTTGTTAAACTTGATACTCCACTTGTTTTAGAATAATTTATTGTTACATCTTTATATCCTCTTGCATAGTATTCATCATCTGCAGTTAGTGATACTGTCTCTTGTGCTTTCTTTCCTTCTGTTGCTTCTTTATTATCACTCCAAAAACTTCCTGTGTATCCTTCTGTTACTGTTATATCAGGTAGTGTTACACTACAGCTCTTTTCATTTCCATACATTGTACATGTATCACTTTCTTTTCCAGTTGATGTTACTCCTCCTGCTTTTTGATATGTCATTGTTACTGTCTTCTTTACTAATGCATAATATGTTGTTGTATTCTTTACTTCTATTTCTCCTGGGTTTATTCCTTCATGTGCATTATTTTCAGTTGACCAATATCCTGTAAATGTACTATCTGTTGGTGTAATATTAGGTAATGTTACC
The DNA here is from genome assembly GCA_947627375.1 of uncultured Bacilli bacterium. Taxonomy (GTDB): domain Bacteria; phylum Bacillota_I; class Bacilli_A; order RF39; family UBA660; genus CANRDQ01. Next base: position 10,630 of record CANQVR010000038.1, read on the forward strand.
TTACATCCTGTTCCATCTTTTTCTATTGTACATGTTAGTTCTTTTTTATCTTCTATTGAAGATACTCCGTCTCCTGCTACTAATGTTACTTTTATTGTATCATTTATCTTTACTTCTGTTGTTATTGTTGTTTCTATATTTCCTAAATCTGCATTATCCATTACTGTATTTTCTGGTATTTTTACTGTTAATGGTCCTAGATTTTTAAATCCTTCTAAATGTAGAGTATATCTTTTTCCATTCTCTATTGGAGTTTCATCACTTATTGATTTTGTTAGACTTACTTCTTTTCCATCTATTAGAGTTGTTAACTCTTCTGCAGTTAAGTCTTGTTTTATACTTCCACTATTATCTGTACAATCTATTTGAACATCTACTGTTCCTTCTTTTGGTACTGTCTTTCCTGCTGCATTATATATCTTACATACTGGTGCAGTTATATCATTTGCTTTTGCATAATATGTTTTATTACTTGATATTTCTATTTCTCCTGCTTTTTCTCCACTTTTTTCTTCTTCTGTTTCTGTATAATATCCTGTATCATATCCTTCTTTTGATTTTATAGAAGGTAGTGTTACACTACAACTTGTTTTATCTTTTTTTATTTTACATGTTAATGGATCTGTTGCTACTTCTTCTACTCCATCTCCTTTTATTATTGTTACTGTTAATGTTTCATTTATTGTTAAGTTTGTTGTTATATCTATTTCTTCATTTCCATTTCCACTTTCATCTGTTACTGATGATGAGGCTAGGTGTAGTGTTAATGGTCCTAGGTTTGTAAATCCACTTAAATGTATTGTATATTTCTTTCCATTTGGTATTGATGTTGTATTACTTATAGATTTTGTTAGATTTACATTATTTCCATCTATTAGAGTTGTTATATTATCTTCTTCTAAATCTTTAGATATATTTCCACTTGTATCAGTACATTCTATATTTATATCTGCATTTCCTGTTTTTTCTATATCTTTAGTTTCTGCATCTACTATTTTACATACTGGTCTTGTTGTATCATTGGCCTTTGCATAATACTTAGTATCATTACTTACTTCTATACTTCCTGTTTTTCCTGTTGTAAGACTTTGATCTTCTGTCCAATATCCTTCATCATATCCTGTTAATGGTGTGATCTCTGGTAGAGTTACGTTACATGAATCTGATGATCCTTCTATATCACAATAGTCACTTTGTTTATTATCAGCTATACTTGCTACTCCACTTCCTTTTTCATATGTTACTACTACTCTCTTCTTTATATTTATATTTGTATCTAGTGTAATCTCTTCATTTGTATTTCCATATTTATCTTTTACTACTCCTTTATCTATCTTTATTGATACTTTTCCATTATTATCAAATCCATTTAATGTTAAAGTATGTTGTATTCCATTTTCACTTGTAACTTCAGTTGCAGATACTCCTTCTGTTAACTCTTTCTTTGTAGGTTCTACCTCACTTCCATTTACTAATACATGGACATTATCCTTTGTCATGGTACTTGTTACTGTTCCACTTTCATCTGTACATTTTATATTCA
>CANQVR010000039.1 GCA_947627375.1 uncultured Bacilli bacterium
TACTGCATAGACATAATATGGTATTGTTGTATTTCCTCCTAGAGTTGCTTCTACATTAAAATCAAAATATCCTCTTGATGCATTTTCATCTGTTTCTTTTATTAGTTTTCCTTCATCATCTTCCATAGGTAGTGCATTTGATATTTCTATTCCATTTGTTGTTTCATTATAGACAAAGTTTATCTTTCCTGTTGTTACTTTATTTTCTTTTGTTCCTTCTTTTGAATAGATAAATGCTGCATATGTTACTCCTATTATTACTAATATTAATGACATTGTTAAGACTATACTTATTATCTTCTTACTATTTTCTTTCATTGTATTACTCCTGTTCTTCACTATTAGTGATACCTTGATTAAAGTATCTCATAACAATTTTATTTTGTCAACACTTATAGTGGTATCACTATTAGTGAAATGTAAAATTATCTTTCTTCACTGTTAGTCATAGATTTATACATTTTAATCTTTTTTCATTGTACAATTTTTTTGACTATTAGTACTAGGACTTATTGTGAAAGAAAGGTTGTGATTTTTTGAAAGCTAACATTACTAAAATGCAAACACAAGATATCGTAATTATGATGCGAGAATGGAGTGAACTTACTCAAGTACAATTTGCTAACCACGTTGGTAAAAGCTACTCTACTATCTCAAAAGTAGAAACTGGAGAAAGAAACTTATATCTACATACTTTTTTAGAATGGTGTAGATTAAATAATATTGATATTACAATAGAAAAAAAGAAATAAATTTATTAAGGCTATATTATTAGCCTTAATATTTTTGTCATCTTGTCATACTTTTACTATATAAAAGTATAATCATAATTGATATTTACATTAACTTATAGTAAAATTATTATGTGGTGAAGTTGATGAAAAAAATATTAATTTATTTTATTAAGCTATATCAAAAAATCCCAGGACCATGGCATAACCGTTGTAGATATACTCCTACATGTTCTGATTATATGATTATTGCTATTAAAGAATATGGTTCTATTAAAGGATTATATTTAGGTATTAAAAGAATATTAAGATGTAATCCACTTGGAAGTTATGGTTATGATCCTGTACCAATTAAGGAGGAAGAAAAATGTCAAAATTAAAATTATTTATTAGTACTTGTTTAATCTTTGTAGTTATCTTTTCAATGACAGGGTGCAAACAAGATAATATGGATGGAGGAGAAATTGTCGTTACTAACTACCCTAACGAATATATTACTGATAAACTTTTTGGAAAACACTCTACTATTACTTCAATATATCCTGATGGTGTAGATATTAACGAATATAAAGTTACTAAAAAACAAAAATTAGATTATAGTTCTAAAAACTTATTCATCTATAATGGATTATTAGAAAAAGAAAGAGACTTAGCTATGGAACTATTAGACTTAAATAGTGAACTTAAAATTATAGATAGTGCTTATGTTCTTGAAACTGATTACTCTCCTGAAGAGTTATGGTTAAATCCTAATTCATTACTTATGATGGCTCAAAATATTAGACTTGGTCTAAAAGAATATATTACTAGTTCTTATTTACAAAAAGAGATTAATTCTTCATACAATAAACTTAAAGTTACCTTATCAGAATTAGATGCTGATTTTAGATTAACTGTAGATAATACTAAAAATAAAGTTATTGTAGTAAATGATAGTTCTTTAAAATATTTAGAAAAGTTTGGTCTTACTGTTATTTGTTTAGATGATGATATTACTGAAAAACAAATAAGTGATGTACAAGAAATGATAGATGAAGGTACTATTAACTATATCTTTAATTTTGAAGGAGAAAAAAATACTAGTACTACTGATAAATTATTAGATAATAATACTAATATTAAATTATTAAAATTCCATAAACTTGATAATTTAACTGATGAAGAAAGAGATCAAGGTAAGACTTATGTTTCTGTCATGAAAGATAATTTAGAAACTTTAAAAGATGAATTATATCAATAAAGAAAAGAACCGGTGGTTAACCACTGGTTCTTTTTAAACTTTGATAATACTTTTTATCTTCTTTTGATACTCTAAGGGACTCTCTTGCTTTTTGTAAAGCTTTATTATAAGTAAAGTCATCTAAATGACATGTCTTTAAATATTTTAATGTCTTATCTTTATACTTTATTAAAGCAATACTTAGAAGCCAAGCACAAGCCATATTAATATAGTACTCTTCTCTTTTAATATTATCTATTAAAGAAAATACTTCCTCTAAATATTTTTCTTCTAAATAATAATCTAAAAGTAGTATTATTCCTACTCTAACAATATATTCATCTTTTGCTTTTAAGTAATCTTTTATCTTTTTTAGATAAAATTCTTTATTTTTAGAAACTATCTTCATACTAGATACTACCATATCACATATAGCCCAGTTATCTATTTTTTTTATAAACTTATCGAAGTATTTATTAGAATCAGTAATTTCCTTAATATTAGATATTACTAATCCTTCTAATAATACTTCTTCATAATAATTATCTTCTACATTATCTAAAAAACTTTTATAATCATCATTACTTATTTCTTTTGCAAGATGTCTTAAGATAGGAGTTCTAACTCCTATCATTTCATATTTAGTAGAAATAATTTTTTGATTAAACTCTTTATATTTTAAATCTTTTTCTTGTTTTAATTTCTTAATAATTAAATTATATTTCATATAAATACCTTCCATGGTTTATATTTATTATCTTCTTTTCTATATAAAGCTACTTCAAAACCTTCTTCATCTAAGAATAATATCTGTTCATCATCATAATCTAAATCAGTTAAGACTACTCCATTTCTTACTTTAAATAATAAATCATCTTTAATAGATATTTTCTTAATATTTAAACAATCTTTAATAGGAATAATTTTAAAATTACTAGTCTTTATATCATTAATAGTAAAAGAATCTTTAAGTAAGAAATTACTTTGACTTGTTCTTTTTAAATTAGTCATTGTAGCATAAGTATTTAAATATTCTCCGATATCACGGATTAAACTTCTAATATAAGTACCTTTACTTACTAAACATTTTATTTTATAAAGACCTTTATGATAGTCTAAAAGTTCTAGTTTTTTGATAGTTACTTCTTTCTTTGGAAGTTTTATAGTTTTATTTTCTCTAGCATATTGATAAAGTTTTTTACCATGTACTTTAACAGCTGAATAGATTGGTACTTCTTGATTATAAGTAGTAGTAAAATGTTTTAATGCACTTTCTATATCAATTTTAGAAGATGTCTTTTTTTCTTTTAAAACTTTTCCTGTTATATCTAAAGTATCAGTTAATACTCCTAAGACAAATTCTGCTTCATATTCTTTATCAAGGGAAGTTAGAAGTTCTCCTATTTTAGTAGCATTACCAATAGTTATTACTAAAAGTCCTGTGGCAAGGGGATCTAGTGTTCCCGTATGTCCTACTTTCTTTAGGTGAAGTTTTTTACTTATGATATTTACAACATCACGAGAAGTCATGTCTTTTTCTTTATTAATAAGTAATATACCACTATGTTTTTTAAAATAATATTCTTCTAAAGTAATGTGAGAGTTCATAATATAAGTGGCTGTTTTTTTTCCTACATATCTAATATGCCATGGTTCATAAGAGTAACCAGTTGTTTTTTCACGTCCCTTGGGATAACGAAGAATAAAACCAAAATTACTTATATATTTATGGATTTCTAAATAAATATCTAAATTATTCCATATATCTTCTATTTCCGTTAAAAACTTACCCTCACTTTTTATTAAAAAATCTATAGCAAGACCAGTATGATGTTCCGAAGTATTAATGGGCGCAACATACTTTTTTACATATTCTTCTCCTCTTTCTTCTCGATATTTTTTGATTATTTCCTCTTGATCTTCGATAGATCTATAAGCAGAATCTATGCCTATTTCAATTCCTTTCTTATTTAAAAACTCTTTTAACTTATTAAAATAGAAAAGAGTCTCTTTTTCAATTAAGATATCTTCATTAAAAATATCTTTTACAGAGACTTTCTCAATATTATTCATTTCTTCTTTAGAAATTTTATTATATTTATTTACTAAAATAGTATAATCCATATCCTCACCTATTTCTTAATTAATTTTTTAACATGAGAATATAACTCATCATTTATATCTTCTTTACTTCTGATTTCTTCTCCTTTGACACATTCTATTTTAGTCCAATTATAAAGTTCTGAAAGTTCTATATATGCTGCTTCTGATTTTTGTAAATGAAGAGGATTCTTTTCATGTTCATCAGTTAAGTTTCGATTTTGTTTTAACTTTTTAGCATACTCATATGGCATATGTAAAAATATAGTCATATCAGGTACTGGTAATTTTAAAAGCCAATATTCTAATTTATCAATCCATTGATACATATTAAATCTTTCTTCTTTATCATCTATTTTACTACCTTGATGAGCCATATTAGAAGATATATAACGATCTAATATTACAATATATCCTTTATTAACATAATCTTCAGCAAGACCAATATTATATTTACGATCAGCAGCATAATAAAGGCAGGCAATATGTGGATCTAAGTTAACTGCTCCTTCAGGGAAAAAAGATGATCCAATATCTTCTTTACCAAGATAACATCCTCCGACTATTTTTCCAGTTGGACTTTCATAAACTGGAAAAGACATTCTCTTCACTTTATAGCCTTCCTCTTTTAATCTTTCTTCTAGTAAAACTGATTGTGTTTCTTTTCCAGAACAGTCAGTTCCTTCTATTACTATATATTTTCCTGTCATACTAACTCCTATCCGATAACCTCATTGTTATCTGTAAATTCAAAAATTAGACATTTACGACTGGCAAGATAATCACACATATGGACAAAGTTTTCATATTTTGTTTTTGGTGCACTTAAAACTTCTTTTCCTTCATAATCTTTAGTCCATGGTCCCATATGTGTTTTAATAACTGAAGTAAGTAGCTTAAGCTCTTCTTCACTAAAATCTAACTCATTTTTATTTTCCATAATAAACTCAGCCATTAATAAAGGATGATCAAACTTCGTATATCTACTTCTTTCTTTTCCAAGTTTTAAACCATCATGTAATATTAAAGCCATAATCATGATATCTTGTTCATCACTTGTATACTTTTCACTAAAAATAGGATTAGCAAGTAACTCTTTGGCAAGCCTTACCGCAGCTTTAGTATGTCTTAAAAGCCCTCCTTCTCCTTGAGCATAACGAGGATGATATTTTCCAGTTGATGCTGCTGCTATTTCAAAAAAATAATCAGGAAGTTTTTCAATCATAACTTTTGCATTATTTCTAATTCTATCACTTTTAATATATCCAAGTTCACGTTCAAAATATTTACTCTTTTCCACTACTACTACCTCCAATAAAAGATAAAAGAATTTCATTTTCAAGATAAAGTTTATCTTCAGGAATAAAAAGATATCTTTCATCTTCACATAATAATTTCTTATCTAATAAATCCATTATATCAAATTTTTCATAAATAGTTGAGTTATATTTCTTAGAAAATTCATTTTTATCTATTCCTTTAATCTTTCTTAAACCAAGAATTATCTCATATATACATTTATCATCTAAAGTAAGTATTTCTTCTTCCTTTATAAAACTTTTTTCTAAGTATTTAGTTAAACTCTTAGTATTAGTATATCTCTTATCTTTAATATATGAAGAAGCTCCTACTCCAGTACCATAATACTCTAAATTATTCCAATAACTTAAATTATGACGACTTTCATAACCATCTTTAGAAAAATTACTAATCTCATAATGATTAAAACCATTTTTCTTTAATTTATCTTTAATAAATTCATACATTTCAAAATCTTTATCTTCAGAAATATTCTTAACATTATCTAAATAAAGTTTAGTATGTTCTTCTATTATTAAAGAATAAGTAGAGATATGAGTAATATCTAAAGATAAGATAAAATCTAAATCTTTAGATAGATCTTTAATACTTTCATTTTCTAAAGCATATATTAAATCTACATTAATATTATTTATCCCAATAGATTTAGTATAATTAATAATATTTCTAACTTTAGTTAGATCGATACTACGATTTAAAAATTTTAAATGTTTTGGACTTGTACTTTCAAGTCCAAAACTTATTCTATTAATACCATTTTCTTTATATAAATCTAATTTTTCAGAAGTAATAGAGTCAAAATTAGCTTCGATAGTATATTCTAGTCTTTTACTTTTTTTTAATTTTTTTAAAATTTTAAATAATCTCTTCGTCTCATTAAGAGAAAGACTACTAGGAGTACCTCCTCCTATATAGATAGTATCTAAAACTTCGTTTTGATAGACTTTTTCTATTTCTTTTTCTAAAGCAGTTAAATATTTATCTACTAAATTTTTATTATAATAGACTTTAGCAAAGTCACAGTAAGAACAAATATTATTACAAAAAGGAATATGAATATAAAAAGATTTTACCACTTTTCATCACTAGAAAGTATCGATAAAAAAGCTTCACTTGGTACTTCTACACTTCCTAACATCTTCATTCTTTTCTTACCTGCTTTTTGTTTTTCTAAAAGTTTTTTCTTACGTGTAACATCTCCTCCATAACACTTCGCAAGAACATTTTTACGCATTGCTTTAATATTACTTCTCGCAATGACTTTAGAGCCGATACTAGCTTGAATTGGTACTTCAAACATTTGCCTAGGTATTATTTCTTTTAATTTAGAAACAATAGCTTTACCACGATTATAGGCAAAAGACTTGTGAACGATTAAACTTAAAGCATCTATTACTTCTTTATTTAATAAAATATCCATCTTAACAAGATCACTTTCTTTATAACCAGTTACTTCATAATCGAAAGAGGCATATCCTTTAGAAAAAGATTTTATCTTATCAAAGAAATCATAAACTATTTCTGATAATGGTAATTCATAATTAAGAGTAACACATTTTTCATCTAAGTAATCCATATTAAGAAAACTTCCTCTTTTATTTTGACAAAGTTCCATAATTGGACCAATATATTCTTTAGGAGTAAAGATACTCATTTTAACATAAGGTTCTAAAGTTTTAGAAATCTTTACTTTATCAGGCATTTTATTAGGAGAATCTACTTCTATTTCTTTGCCATTTGTTAATTTAACTTTATAAATAACAGAAGGAGAAGTTGCGATAATATCGATATTAAATTCTCTTTCTAGTCTTTCTTTTATTATTTCCATATGTAAAAGACCTAAAAAGCCACATCTAAATCCAAAACCTAAGGCAGTAGAAGTTTCAGGATCAAAGGTTAAAGCAGCATCATTTAGTTTTAGTTTTTCTAAAGCCTCACGAAGGTCTTCGAACTTACTTGAGTCGATAGGATAAATTCCTGAATAGACTGTAGGAGTAATTTTTTTGTAACCTTGAAGGGCTTTTTCAGTAGGATTTTCTTTTAAGGTTATCGTATCTCCAATAAAAACATCATCGATAGTTTTAATGGAAGCATATAAATATCCTACTTGTCCAGCATTTAAGACGGAAACTTCTTTTTCATGAGGGGTATTTATACTTAAGGATAATACTTCATAACTTGCATCTGTATGCATCATCGTAATTATATCTTTAGTTTTAATTTGGCCATCAAAGACTCTAATACTAGTAATAATTCCTTTATAAGGATCATAAATACTATCGAAGATTAAAGCTTTTAAGGGTTTATTAAGATCACCTTTAGGAGCAGGTATAACTTTAATTATTTTTTCAAGTAAAGTATCTACTCCCTCTCCAGTTTTTGCACTTGTATAAACTATATCTTCTTTAGAAAAACCTAAGTTTTCAAGTTCTTTTGTTACTTTAGCAATATCTGCATTAGGAAGATCTATTTTATTAATTACAGGGATAATAGTTAAGTTATTATCAAGGGCAAGATATAAATTAGCAAGGGATTGAGCTTCTATTCCTTGGCTAGCATCAACTACAAGTAAAGCTCCGTCACTTGCGGCCATAGAACGGCTAACTTCATAGGAAAAATCAACATGTCCTGGAGTATCTATTAAGTTAAGATAGTATTTTTCTCCTTGAAATTGATATGTTAGTTCTACAGCATTAAGTTTTATCGTAATACCTCTTTCTCGTTCTATATCCATAGAATCAAGTAATTGGTCTTTCATTTCTCTTTTTTCAAGAGCATGAGTCTTTTCTAATATTCGATCAGCAAGGGTACTTTTACCATGATCTATGTGTGCAATGATACAAAAGTTTCTAATGTTTTCTTGTTTCATAGTAATCCCTCCAATAACTATATTATATCATGTCCATAAGATAATACCAAAATAAATATTTGGATATGAAAAAGACCTATATAAGGCCTATATATCATATTAATTACCAAATATTAGCAATTTTTCTTACAAAAATCGCCTAGATAAGACCAAAGCATCGGTCTTATCTAGGTTACAAAGCACATAGTCTTGTGTTTTATCTCTATTTTTCTCTTCTCATTTGTTTTGTCCAAGGTAGGAATCGTTATCCTATTATATTTTTTTTGCTTTTCAATGGTTTACGAAAAACTGTCCGTATCTTAGGTAACCTCACCACTATCTCCTTTTTCTGTTATACCACCAGTTTTTATCGTATATGGTGAGTTAACCGTTCCTTCTCCACTCAACTGGATATTAGATTGCAGATATACGACGGGGCGGACCCCAGTGTTGGCGTAGTACGCGTAGATGTCGCGCATATAGCCTTCGGAGCGGACATAGAACACGTAGTTCGTGCTGTCGGAACCCGGAGTAATTGTCCAGAAATTATATGATGTACTAAACATCCAGCCTTTTTGGGCATTTGTTTGTCCACATTTACCACTATCACTTGGTGTATTATAACATCCATCCGATACTCCTTTTGCATATGTATATCCCCAATCACTTGGGTATGGTAATCCTACATTTCCATTCGTTGATAGTGCTCCTCCTGCTCCTCCTTTGGTACTTCCTCGCTCTGCTGTATAATATCCTTCTGTTGTATTTTTAGCTGAATTTGTTGTTGCTCCTAAATTCCATTTCATATTCTCTATTTGTCCTTTTGCTGTTGATGTTAATCCATTACTTGTAAAATTACATGATGTTGTTCCATTATTTTCTCCATATGGACATGTTCCACTCCCTCTTGTCCAATATATTCCACTATTTAATAATTTATTTAATGCTGCATTCTCCCAATCATTTACATTTTGATTAGAACTTGTCCATGTATTATCCCAGGAATAATTTGTATTATTTAATCTATCTGCTCTGATTAGTTTGATTCTCCACTCTTTTGTTCCTGATGCGTTTGCTTCATTTGTTACTCCGATTATTCTCCATCCTGCTTTTTCATCATTAAATGTTACATAGTTATTTGGGCTTTCTCCTATGTATCTATATGATGTACTTCCGTCTGGATGACTTATCTCAAACATCTCTTTCTTTTGTGTATCATTTGCTGCACTATATGTTAATGTCTTTGGATTAGATTTTTCTTTTAATTCTTCTATTGTTATAGTAGGTTCTTTTATTGTTATGCCTGTTGTTATTGGGGTTGATATATTTTGGTTGCCTGTTGCATCTGTCACTGCCCCTACATTTACATTCATTGCTAAGACTCCTTGGGCTTTAAAATCTTTCAATGTGAATGTATATCTCTTTCCATCTGGTATTGTTGTACTTGGACTAGCTAAAGTTTTTGTTACTGTTGTAGATGCATCTGCTCCTCCTATTGTTACTGTCACATCTTCATTAGTTAACTCTTTTGATAAACTTCCACTTGTATCTGTACAATCTATTGATATTGTCGCTGTATCAGTAGGAGCTATCTCTTTTGGTGGATTCTCTGGGGTTGTATCACTTATCTTACATATAGGTGCAACTATATCTTTTGCAAATGCATAATATGTTATGTTATCTGTCACTGTTACTTTTGTATCTTGTATTCTACTTCCGTATTCCGTATTATTATTTGCTCCCCAATATGTTTGATCATATCCTTTATTTCCTGTTATTGTTGGTAATGTTACTTCACATGTAGGGGCATCTCCTAATCTTCTACATGTATCACTTTCTTTTGTTAAACTTGATACTCCATTTGTTTTAGAATAGTTTATTGTTACATCTTTATATCCTCTTGCATAGTATTCATCATCTGCTGTCATCTCTACTGTATCTTGTGCTTTCTTTCCTTCTGTTGCTTCTTTATTATCACTCCAAAAACTTCCTGTGTATCCTGTAGTTACTGTTATATCAGGTAAAGTAACACTACAACTTTTATCATTTCCATACATTGTACACGTATCACTTTCTTTTCCAGTTGATGTTACTCCTCCTGCTTTTGTATATGTCATTGTTACTGTCTTCTTTACTAATGCATGATATGTCTCATTTTTACTTATTGTTATTTGTCCTGGAGCTGTTCCTTCATGTGCTGTCTCTTCTGTTGACCAGTATCCTGTAAATGTATTATCTGTTGGTGTAATATTTGGTAATGTTACATTACAACTTGTCGCACTTCCTATTAAGTTACATGTTAACTCTGTTTTATCTCCTATACTTGATACTCCTTCTCCTTTATTTAATGTTACTTTTAATGTTTTATTTATTGTTGTTCCTGTTGACTTTAATTCTACTTCTTCATTTGTATTATTACTTTTATCTTTTACTACTCCACTATCTAGTCCTAGTTTTAATTCTCCTCCTTTTGTAAATCCTCCTAATGTTATTGTATGTTCTACTCCATTTTCTATTGGATTAGTAGTTGATACTGTTTTTGTTGTTGGATTATCTTCTACTCCTCCTACATTTACTTTTATATTATCTTTTATTATTGAACTTGTTACACTTCCACTTGTATCAGTACATTTTATTTTTCCTGTTACTTCGCCTTCAGGTGTTACTGTTTGTGGTGTTGTATTTTCTATTACACATACAGGAGCAGTTGTATCATTAGCTTTGGCATGATATGTTGTTGAGTTTGATACTTGTATTGTATCACCTGGGGTCTTTCCTGAAGTTAGTTCTTTATTTGTTGTTAAATATCCTGGTTCATTATATCCTTTTGATACTGTTAATGTTGGTAATTCTATACTACAACTAGTTGCACTTCCTTTCATTGTACATGTATCATTATCTTTTGAGACTTTATCTACTCCATCTCCTTTTTCATAGTTTATTACTACTTTCTTTGATACAAAGGCATAGTATGTTTTATCACTATTTAGTTTTACTTTTGTTCCAGGAGAGTCTCCTGTATCTGCATCTTCACTTTCACTCCAATATCCTGTAAATCCTTCTTGGCTTGCTGTTATTGTTGGTAGTTCTACTTCACACATTGAATCATCTTCATTTATACTACAAGATAAGCTTTCTTCTCCAATTGATAATACTCCATCTTTGGCGATAAACTTTGCTGTATACTTTTTATTTACTGTTAAGTTTGTTGTCATTGTTGTTTCTGTATTTCCATTTCCACTTTCATCTGTTACTGCACTTTCTGATAGTTTTAATGTTAATACTCCTAATTTATTAAACTTACTTAATTTAACTGTATATTTTCTTCCATCTGTTATTGTTTCTGTTGTATCTATTGTCTTTTCTATATCATTATTATCTTTTCCATTTATTAGTGTTGTTATATCTTCTGTTGTTAAGTCTTTTGATATAATTCCTGATGTATCAGTACATTCTATTTGTAAGGATACTTCTTCTGTTGTATATATATCTTTTATATCTTGTTCTACCAACTTACATACTGGTATTGTTGTATCATTTGCTTTGGCATAATATGTTGTGTTGCTTGATACTTGTATTTCTCCTGTTACTCCACTTGTTTGTTCTTGATTGGTTGTCCAGTATCCTTTATCATATCCTTTATTTGGTGTTATATCAGGTAGAGTGACACTACATGTAGAATCATCTTTATTTCTTGTACATGTGAGTTGTGTCTCTTCTCCTATACTTTGTACTCCTGCACCTTTTTCTAAAGTTACAGTTATTGTTTCATTTATTGTTAACTCTGTTGTTATATTTGTTAACTCATTTCCATTTCCTTCTCTATCTTTTATTACTCCTTCTGCTATTCTTAGAGTTAAGGCTCCTAAGTTTTTAAATCCTGATATATTTACTGTATATCTTTTTCCATTTGGTATATCACTTGATGATACACTCTTTTCTAAATCTGT
>CANQVR010000040.1 GCA_947627375.1 uncultured Bacilli bacterium
GAACTACTTTAAAATTGTCTGCTTGTTTATTTAAATAATTGATAAAAAGAATACTAGGTTCATTAATTATATCAACACTAATAGTTTTATCATTAAATAACTCATAAGGTAAGTTATATTCTAAAGGATTAACATAACTTATATCTAATACATATAAGAGTAGTAAATTATTTATAGTGCCTCTAAAATGATACCTAACATTTTTATTTTCTTTTTTAAATTTATATAAGTGTTCAACAACAAAAAGTAAATCTTTCTCATAAAGAATATCCATTTCTTTTTCACATCTTCTAAATAGATCCTTTAAATCGAATTTTTTAAAAAAGTTTCTTCTCAATTCTTTAGTAAGGTATTCTTTTGCTATGGTATTTAAGTATTCATACAATTTAATCACTTCCTTAGTCTTCTTTATTTATTGCTACTATAAATTTTACATTATATTTTTTACTATATTCTTCTATTTTATTTAATACATATCCCAATTTTTCTTCCATTACTAATAAATTTTTTCTATTTGAAGTTAATTTATAATAATTAATAAATATATACTTTGGTTTCTGTTTGATAATATAACGTTCTATATCATCAATTTTAAAATAATTTATATCTACTATAACAATATTTTTTTTATTTAAACAACTATAATTTTTTAATAAATATTTTTTTGAATTATAAAAACTAAAATATAAAATTTTTTTATCTATACTAATTTTCTCTATATAAGCATTCAAATATTTAATAATATTTTTAATTGTTTCATGGTTATAAACATTAATCTCATTATCTTCAATATCTATATTATTCTTAATTTCTATAGTTTTTTTAATTACAGTCATAGTATCACTTCCTATAACTATTATATCTTAAGTATAAAAAATAGGCACTTAATAGATGCCTATAAAAGAAATATTTTTTATTAAAATCTACTACCATCTATCACATTTTAAATGATATTCTTCACATAAACTTTCATCTAAAATTGTATATATATAGGAATTTTCAATAGTAGGTTGATTAAATTCAAATGAAGATAAATTTAAATCGCCTAAATTTAAAACATTATTTTCTTTATCGTGGTAAAATTTATTGCTATAAAGATCACGATAACCATTTTTATATGTTCCTAATAAATTATAACTAGATTCTTTATAAAATTTTGGGTTACCATAGACACTTAATTGTTGTACTAATATTTCTTGTACGTCAGTACCATCTACTTGTTTATAATTTATTATATCTCCAATTTTGTAGTATGGTTGATTTTTTAATTTTACATCTATTCCACTACTTAAAGTTTTATTTGCAAAAGAGTAATCCATTTGGCATTTTTGAAGATCATAAACTCTCGTTCCATCGTAAGCATCACCCATACACTGGTTAGACCACTCACCATAATATCGAGTCGATATAGAAACAGCAATATTATCATTTAAATTAAAAATACCTTCCCATTTTAAATCTTCTAATGGTTTTAAAATTATTTCTCTAACATTATTATATTCTTCATATTTCATATATCTATAATCTGGTATTAGATTTAAATTGTATTGTATTGAAATTTCATAAATTTTATTTAAAACACTTTTTTCTGCTATATTTTCTTCATTTCTTACACACATACTACCATAAACATCACAATATTCTAACCCATTAAAATCTATTTCTTTAAAAATACCATTTTCATCATTTTTTATTTCATAACTATCTACTTTACATGAACCACTTGAAAAACTATTTTTTTTAGTTGTAGGACACTCTCCAGATACATTTAATTTTATAACTATATCCTTACTATCTTCTTCCTTTATAGGAGATGTACTTTCGTTTTTATTATTAAAATCTTCATTATTATACTTTGAGTTACTATTTAAGTTATGGGTAATAATAGGTGTAGCTATTAATCCACCTACCACAACTGTACTTACAATAGACACTATTAATATATGTGTTTTTATATATGAACCTATACCAATTAAAAATTTCATTCTTAACCTCACATCTTTATGTTATCAATAAGTTTATAATAATTCAATAAATAAGTTTTCCTATCATTTTTATATCGATTAAATATTCTTTTAGTAGGAGAGTATAGAATAAATAAATCATAATTTAAAGATGTATCTTTTTCACTAAAACTTACTTTGTAGTGCTTATCATATTCATCTTTAATAAAATTTTTAGCATAATAAACACCTAATAATGTTTTAACAAATTCGCTAGTACAAAATATCTCTTTAATTTCTTTATTTTCTTTTAATATTTTTATTAAATTAATATTTTTAATACTTAACAAATCATTATCAGCAGCAGAGTTATTATTGTGTATGCAATTTTCCACAATATCAACAATACCAATATTATTATCATCAAGAAATTTTTTACAATCATCTATATTATTAAACTTAATATCTTTATAAGTATTTAAATCTTTATCACTCAATCTCTTAATTTTTGTATCATCAAGAAATTTCATAATATTCCAAAAATAATTATCACATGAGCCATAGAAGAAATCAATATAATCTCCTTTTGATTCTTTATTACATAACCAAGATGGAGGCATTGTTCCAACAATTAATTTAGTGGCATTTTTAGGTATATAATAAAATTCGCCATTTTTTCCCCATTTAGGGTGTACGCTATACATAAACATCACTTCCCATATTATTAATTAATGTTGCCACGCTTATTGTGTGGATATTAACTTAATTATACACGCTAAATGTTATACTTGTCAATAGATGTACACTTATAAAGAGGTGAAACTGTGAAGATAAATTTTAATAAATTTGAACCAAATGAAGTTATCCGCTTTATTAGAGAAGCAACAGGTTTAACTCAAAAAGAATTTGGTAAGTCAATAGGTAAAAAAGAAAGAACTATACAAGATTATGAATCAGGTCGTAGGAGATACTATACCACCACTTTAAAACAGATATGTAAAGTTCATAAAATAAATATAATCATAACAGATAATGAAGAAGAAAAATAACTATCTTATTGATAATTATTTTTTTATTATCCCCATTTTGAGCCGGGTGAGGTCCCTTTTTTATAATTCACTATAAAATGTATGTCCAAAATCTTCACGACATTTTGGACATAATATATTTGGATCAATACTATCTGTTTTCTCTCCACAATACTTACAACTTTTTTCCTCTAACATTTCATCAATTAACTTATTAAGTTCTTTCGTTACCTTAAATAATGATTTTGTAGTATTAACTCCCATTATATCTATATTTTCAATATCTTTTTTTATTAAATCAAACTTATTACTATCTTTTTTCATATCTATAACTTCCGTTTATCTTTATTTTTTATTAGATAAAAAGGATATCTTTTCCACTATTACTTCTAATATATTTTTTTTACCCTCTTCATTTTCAATAATTCGATTTTGAACACGACCATAAATTCCAATTACATCTCCTTTTTTACAATACTCACAAGTATTTGAAGCAACACCACCAAATAATTTACAATCAATAAAATCTGTTTCATACTCATCATTAGTGTTTTTAAATGGTCTAGGAATTGCTATTGTAATTATCGACATTTTTTTATCATTATTTGTGGTCTTTAACTCCGGATTTTCAACCAAACGTCCTACTAATATTAATTTATTTAACATATTACCCTCCTCAAATGATAATTTTATATTAAATTTTAGAAGAAAGCACTATTATTGGTAAAAGTGATAAGCAGTGATAAAAAAGTGATGTTTATTTATTTATTTTTGAAAAAGATATGTATGTTTTAATAATAGAAGTGATTAAGTGATATATTTTCGAATTTTATAAAAAAAATATATATATAAAATAAATTTATAAAATATATTATATATTTTTAATATTAGAATAAAAATAAAAATAACGATCACTTAATCACTAAAAAAAATATAGTTCATTGGTATTTATACAAAAAAATAAGTGATTTATAATAATATTTAATCACTTATATTTCCCTTTTTTAAATTTCTATTTTTTTGTTGATTAATTGCTTTCTTTTTTCTTTCTCCTTTTTTCTTACAATCTTCACTACAATACTTATAAAATTTTTTATTAGGTGTAAAATAATTCCCACAATTACCACATTTTTTCTTTTTATTTAAAGGTATATTTTTTATTTCTTCTTTTAACATCATGTTAGCAGCAACACATAAATTTTTAAATATAAATTCTTTTCCATCATATCCATCTTCACTAATATTTTTAAAATGGTTTGTTGAAGCATCATATTCTTCCTTATCTTTTATTATTTTTTCATAAAAACCTATTTTTTCTTCAAATACATTCATACATATTTTTTCTCTATAATAATTTGTTAATTCTTTAAGTTCATAAACATATGATAAATTTTTCTGTGTATAATTTTCTTTAAAAAAGAAAAGATTTTTAATTTTTTCATCTGCTTCTTGTTGCATTATTATTATTTCGTAAAACATATAGTTGAAGACACTATTTTCAATTATATTACATGCTGGAATTATATCTCCATTTTCATAATTTATATTTCTTTCTTTTAACATTTTATCAGTAACAAAATCTATATCACTATAATATGGGAAACCATATATTTTTAACCAGTCTTTTAAATATTTTTTTACATCTTTCATTTGGGAATATGTAAAAGTAATAGTTAAAGGAGATTTTTCATATGCTTTCAATACATCTATATTAGTAATATTATTTTTATCTTTTCTTATACTAATAGATCTAGCGACTGTATTTCTTAAATTTAATTTATTATTATTCAAAATATCATCTATCTTTTTTAATAGTGTAACAAGACTATATTGAACCATTGTTAATATACTTAAAAGCGAAATTTTATTTTCATTTATTTCACTATATAAATTTTCTAAAATATAACTTAACTTCTTTAAATCATCAGTTACATCATATTTTATTTCTTTGTTAACAATTATAAATATAGAATTTAAAATAACATCAGCTATATCTATTATATTTAAAAACATATTATATGATTTATCATTATATGATATAGGTGTTTCAACTTCATGTATTAAATGAGAGATTTTATCTATTAAAGTTATTTGTGTTTCTGATAAAGGTGTATCTAAAAAATCTATGAAATTTTCTTCGATATATTTACTCTTTATATCATCATCATCTAGTAATCTATTAGTTGCAAAACTAATATTATTTTTTGAACTTGCTAATTCAAATAACTTTTTTCCTAAATCCAAATAATCTTTTAGAAAAAACTTTGAAGAAACTCTTTCATTTTGAATTCGATTTATACCTTTTATATAAATCGATTCAGGAAATCTAACACCTTTATCATTATTAATACCAATTTTAGCAGTTGAATAACTATCATCATCATTTAAGTCAAAAACTTCATATTTTTCATAACAATATAAATTTTGTGTATAAATATATTCTTTATAAATTGACATTTTTCCATCACCCATAATAATGGTATCATTTATTTTTTATTAAAAAAAGACTTTACTCTCTTTTTTTTTTATTTTTTTTCTTAATCAAAATAAGAGAAAAATTAGAAAATGTAGCGATTTTTAATCGTTTGAAGTTTTTAGAACAATAAATAAATCAATTGTATGATTGGTTTACAGATGGAAAAAACTATATTCTTTAACCTATTAATAATACCTCCTAATTCTTTACAAATTTTCCATCTGTTATATCTGTTATAAAAGAAAGAAGATGATAGATGAAAAAATAAAAAAATTCTTTTTCTTAATTAAAATAAGAGAAAAATTAGAAAATGTAGCGATTTTTAATCGTTTGAAGTTTTTAGAATAATGAGTAAAACCATTATATGATTGATTTGCAGATGCGAAAAAATTAAATTTTTAAATCTCGGGAAATTTTTTCCATCTAATATAAAAGAAAGGAGGAGTTGGTATATGTTATTACCAACAGACTGGGAGAAAATACCAGATAGTAAAAAAGAATTAAAATTAGGAGGACATATTTGTAAGATAATAAACGCTTATGAATATGAAAATCCTAAAAATGGAAATATTTCCATTAAAATTGAATTCGATATTGACGAAAATAGCGAATTTGATGGTTATATGGCAAATCTTAATAACAGTTTAAATAGATGGCCAAATGAAGGATGTAAATACTTTTCTATTAAAAAGGAAAATTTACCCTTTTTAAAGAATTTTATTAAAATCCTTAAAAAAAGTAATAAAGATGTAGAAATACATGATTTAGCTGGTGAATATTTTGATTTAAATCAACTTATCGGTTTAAAAATTGGTGGTGAATTTGGTTTAAACGAATATATGGATATAAATAAGGATATAAAAACATCAATATCTTTATTAACTTTCAAAGATATTGAAAGTTTACCTTATATCGGTAAGCCAAGAGTTAAGAAAATTGATGGTAGTTATACATACTATGATAACTATTATCAACAAGAGGAACAACAAGAGTATCAACAGGAAGAAATTTCAACAGAAAATGAAACTTTTGATACTAACATTTATGATGATGAAAGTGGTGATTTTTAGAAGAAAATTAAAATTTTAATACCTTTTATATCACTAGTATTATTATTAGTGCTAGTGATAAAGGTATCTATTATAATCTATATAGATATTAACTATATAGTGAATTGAAAGGAGAAAAATATGACTTTTAAATTAATGGTTGTAAAAGAAGAATATAAAAAGAAACCACAAGGTTTAGAGATAGGGAAAATTAAAAATTCTTTTAAAGACCCAACAACAATAGTTGAAGTTACACCTAAAGAATTATTTGAATTTATTGGTAAAGGATATACTATTTCTCCTTGTGTAGCCAAAAATGGATTGAGAAGAGAAAATTTTATTTCATCTCAATTAATAATATTAGATATTGATAATTCTAATTCTAATATTATTATTACACCTGAAGAGGTGTTAGATGAACTAAAACATAATAATTTCCAACCGTTAGGTTATCATGAAAGTTTTAATTCAACAGATGAAAAGCCTAAATTTCATGTGTTACTTTTAATGGAAGAACCAATTTATGAGCCTAATAAAATGGAATTTATATTAAAAACTCTACAATCGTGTATAAAACAATCAGATATAGCATGTAAAGATGTATCTAGGATGTATTTTACTACTAATGGTGAAGAAAAAAAGATTGTTTTATGGAATCAAGATGCCATTGTAAAATGGGAAGATATCTTAAACTATGCACATAAAAACAACATAGGTTTTTCACCTAACCAATACTCAATAAAAAATAAACAAATTCAAAAATTAGAAGAAGATTTTGATTTATATGGATTTATGAAAGAAAGAAATAAACCTGTATATGGTGAAAACAATAATTCTAATTATGTAATGTTTGATACCTGTTGTATTTGTGGTCACCAAAAAGATTTAGTTTATTATAAAGACAGTAATAGATTTCATTGTTTTGGGGCCAATGGTTCAGTTGGTGGCTCAGCAATTGATTATATCAAATTAGTAGAAAATAAATCCGAACCAGAAGCAATAGAATTTTTAAAAAATTCTAAATATTATCACAAAAAAAGCGAAGAAAAAGAAGATTATGAAGATAAAAAAGACGACAAAAGTTATAAAGACAAGTGTATTAAAGAAGTTATTTCTCAATTAGAGAAATATAATATAAATATAAACCCAGAAGATATTGATTGGATAGAATATATTTATACCAAAAAAGGTCTTAGTGGGAAAGTATTATGTCCTAAACTAGCAAAAGCATTTAAAAAAGTATTAAATTTTATCTTTATAGAATCTAGTACTGATAATAAAACTATTAAATATATTTATCGTGATGGAGTTTATAAATTAATATCTGATAAGAAATTAGAAAGTTTTATTAAAGCTTTTATCCCAGAAAATATACTAAAATCAAATGATTATAAAGAAGTATTAGAATTACTTAGTACTGATACTGAAAATTATATTTCGTTTGATAAATTAAATACTGATGAAAATATCATTAATTTTAGAAATGGTATTTATCATTTCGATACTGATGAGTTAACTGCGCATACACCAGAGTGTATGTCAACAATTCAAATACCATGTGATTATGAACCAAATCCTTTGGTTCCAACAACAGGATATTTTGATAAATTCATCAATACGATAAGTAATAATAATAAAGATGAAAAAAAATTATTATTACAATATCTAGGTATTGCTATAAGTAATATTTATGGGTATCGTATGAAATCTGCATTATTATTAATTTCAGAGGGTGATACTGGTAAAAGTCAATTAATTAATCTAATAACCGCATTATTAGGTGAAGAAAATTGTACTACCATTGATTTATCAGAATTAGATAAACCATTTAAATTAATACATCTAAATGGAAAAAGGTTTGCAAGTTTTAATGACTTATCTGGAATAAAAATGAAATCAATGAGTCAATTTAAAATGTTGACTGGTGGTGATAATATCACAGATAGTTTTAAAGGTAAAGATTTTATCGATTTTAAATTCCATGGGGTTTTAGTTTTCGCTGGAAATCTATTACCTAAATGGGGATTAGATAGAGGAGATCATGTTTATCGAAGAATGATATTTTTAGAGCCCAAAAATATTATTCCAGTTGAAAAACAAGATAAGCACTTATTAGAAAAATTACTTACTGAAACACCTTATATTGTTTCTCAATTAATAAAAGGTGCAAAAGAAGTAATATCTAATGGTTACCGATACGATATACCAAACAGTAGTTTAAAAATAAGAAATGAATTCAGAATTGAAAATGACAGTGTTTTAACATTTATAAATGAATGTATGGAAACAGTTATTAGAAATCCTGAACGTGATGATTTAACTACTGGACAAGTTTATCAACTATATATTAATTGGTATAAGATAAACATCGGTAATAAAAATTTCGAAGGAAATAGGAATTTCGTTAATTTAATGAAAAAGAATGGTGTCGAAATTAGCGGTAAAACTCACAATGGTCATAATTATTATATGCATCTTGTTCCTACACAAGACGCAATAGATAATTATTGGCTAAATAATAATAGGTATTAAAAAGAAAGGAAGAATAATATGGAAAAATTAGCAGCTTATATATACAACAAAAATTATGAAGAATATAAAGAAAAAGTAAGAAAATTGATGGAATACTGTGATGTGAAAGGATACGATGATGTAGTAATTTTTACTGATGATAAAAAATGTATTAATGATAAAAAAAGACATGCAATGGGTATTCCCAAAGATATATGTGCATTAGAAGATAGTGTTAATTGTGGTGCAATAACAAAAATTATAGTAGTTAATGTTGATGATTTAGATTTCAACTGGAACTATTTAACATTAGAGTTTTTAGCTACCCTATCAATAAACGATTGTAAATTAGAAACAATCGAAATGATGGAAGAACCTTGTTCAATGGATCCAATATCACGTTTGCTGAAACGCTACTTAATTAAATGTGAAAATGAAACAAAGTAAACATAAATATTAAATTAAAAAATATGATTAAAAGAAAGAGAGGTTTGTTTATGAAAGTAAAAGTTCATTATAATGATAAGAGTAACATTTCTATACAAGAATTATTTGAAAGGCTCTTATTAGACTATTATAAGAAAGAGGCTTAGTATGGCCTCTATTCAATTAGAATTTAATAAAGCATTAAACAAAACTCTCTCTAATCTTTTAATATTTTATGTTGCAATTTATGTTAGATTAAGTAAAGCAGAAGAAGGTAAAAGTAAAGAAGAACAAAGTCGTAGTATTACTAATCAAAAAAGTATATGTTTTAATTATTTAAATGGTCTTATTGAAAGTGATAATGGGATTATAAAATATGTTTTTGTTGATTATTATATTGATGATGGTTTTAGTGGTTCCAATTTTGATAGACCAGCATTTCAAAAATTAAAAGATGATATTCAGAAAAAACGTATAAATATGGTTATTATTAAAGATTTAAGTCGTTTAGGACGTGAACATATAGAATCTGATGAATATTTGGAAAAATGGTTCCCAGAACATGATACAAGATGTATTGCCATATTAGATAATATCGATACTTTTTCTGAAAGTGCTAATAATGAAATAGCACCAATTTTAAATTGGGCTAACGAAAGACATAATAAAGAAACATCTAAAAAAATTAAAAAAACTTTTCGAGATAATATTAACGCTGGATTATATATGGGATCTGAAGCGCCTTATGGTTTAATTAAAGGTAATACAAAAGAAACAAAACATCAATTAACAGTAGATGAAGAAGTAAGAAGTATTATAATAGATATATTTGATAAAGCAAAACAAGAATGGAGTTTAAATAAAATCGCTGAATATTTAACTAATAAGAATATACCTATTCCATCAATCCATAAAAAATCAAATCGTGGTATAAAAACTAAAACATTTGAGTTATGGGATCCTAATACAGTAAAAGATATACTTACAAATGAAATGTATATAGGAAATATGGTACAAGGTAAAACTACTAGATTAAGTTTAAAGTCCAAAAAAGTAACTTATATACCAAAGGAAGATTGGATTGTGGTCGAAAATACTCACGAAGCTATCATCGACAGGGACACATTTTATATAGTTCAAGATATATTAAAAAAAAATTCACATAAACAAGAAAATAGTAAAGACTATTTATTAAAAGGTCTTCTTATATGTAAAGAATGTGGCCATACATTGAGTATCCAACAAAATAAAAATGCTAAACAATCTTATACCGTATGTAATTATTATAAAAAATATAGTAAATATGATGTTTGTACTTCACATAGATTTAATTATAGAGTGGTTGAAAAAAGTGTATTAAATTCAATAAAAGAAGAATGTAAGAAATATGTTGATAGTACTAACTTCGAGAAATTACTTAAAGATAAAGAAAAGTCAAAAAATAAAATTAATGAAACTAAATTATTAATTAAAAAATCTACAAATACCATTGAAAAATATAAAAAACAAATTAATATTACTTACATGGATAAATTAAATAATAAAATTGATGATGATACTTTTCAAAGTGTTCAATATAATTTAAAATCTAAAATTAACGATGAACAATTAATAATTAATGAATTAGAAGAAACACTAAAAATAATTGAAAATAAAGTATATGATGAGCCAAATTATAAAAAAATTGTCGAAAAATATTTATCTTTTGAAACTCCTGAAAGAACTTCTTTGCTACAAATTATTGATAAAATAGAAGTAAGTCAAGATGGAAGTTTAGATATTTATTATAAAATTAAAACACCTTATAAATAAAAATGTGTCTAAGTAATCACTATATTAAAGGTTTATAGATGACATATTTTTTATTTATATTGAATTGTGTCACTTTAAACCTTAATCAACTGGACCAACTGGACCACTTCCAACTTTAACCGCTACAGCCACAACAATTGACCCTGGTGAAGATGCTACAGCTCAATTTAATCCTAATGGTGATGGAGCTTATGAATTAGATATCCAAATCCCACAAGGACCAACTGGACCTGCTAATGGCTTAAATGCTTATGGTGGATTATATTTACTAGGACCTCAAACTTTAACAAATATTCAACAAGATACACCTCAAATTATCCAAGCAAATAATCCTATGAGTCTATTAAATACTAATAGTAATGAGAATTATACCTTAACTATCACGGAAGAAGGTATTTATGAAATAGCCTACAATATGATAATTAATATAACTGACGGTGGCGATGTCTCAACATCAATCCAACAAAACGGAAACAACTTAGCCGGTACTCTCCAAAGTGTAACTACCCAAAATGCCCAAGACTTTACTGTCAATAACAGTGTAATTACATCTTTAGAAGCTAATGATAAAATTACCTTAGTTATTGAAGGTAACAATAAAAGTGGAACTGTTGAAGAAGCATCTTTCACAGTAAAAAAATTAAATTAGTTTTTCTTACTCCATTCCTTATTCTATAAACCAAAGAGAAATAAAAAAATTTCTCTTTTTGTAACTATTCAGACCTAAGAATATAGAAAAAATAGAAATTTATAAATATGAAAGTTGATAACTAGAGAAAT